>JAJPKM010000042.1 GCA_021323735.1 Gammaproteobacteria bacterium | reverse complement strand
CGCCATAAGCCATACACTTCAAGGCGTTGCGACGCGACAGCAGCGATTCATCCGACATAGTCATCTCCTGGGGTTGACAGTTCTGCACTGAAAGACTCCCCAACAGGCGGATTTATTCCATGCCTCGGTCAAGCCTTGCGGGACCTCGGCCTTGCGGGAACGAGCCTGGCGGGTCTCGAGGCTCGCTTGGCCTCGAGTCTCGTGGGTCTCAAGGGTTCTCGAGGGCCGGCCGCCTGATGAGGTACAGCCCCTTTTCCGCGAGCAGAAAGGTGGTACCGGTATCCGGTTTCGTCGCCTCCTGGCGCACTTGCTTCACCTCGATGACGCGATCGTCCCGTGGCCTTCCGGTTTGCAGCACCTGGTAGTCGCGGGCACTTTCCGCACTCGCCCGATCGATGTTGGGCGCGATGATCTTTGCGCTACCGTCGCTCGACACTTTGGTCGATCTTTGCAATTCCAGTCCTTGAACCCGCTTCAGAGTGGGTACCTTGCGCAGCTCCAACACCGCTTCTCCCTGGCCTTGGCGAAATCTCACGAGTGCCGCTCGTTCCCCGAGCGGGGCGATGAAATCGAAGGGCCCGGCCGCATCCAGTTGCGCCGAGCCCGCACCCTTGACGTGGGCCGGATCGGTCACGTCGAAAATGGCCAGTTGTGCTCCCCGACGCTGCTCCACATATAAAAGCGTTCGGCCGTCCTTGGTGTCATGCAGGAACATGGCCTCGCCGCCTTGCCGAGCCAGCGCCGGAAGCTCTGCCGGGGAAACCAGCACGGCCTTATAGGAAGGAATTGCGTAAGTGATGGGAGCCATGAACACCGCCCCCAATAGAATCGCCATCACCCGGGTCGAACTGTGTCGTGCGCGCTTTATCTGTTTACTCATCGCACTCTCCTCTGCACTGCTTTTTTTGGTCTATGCCGATAAGACCGCGCGGAAAGCTGCTTTATTCCGTATCCCAAGGGTACCGCGGGCATGAACGCCGGTCCGCAGTCGCAGCGTGGTCACGCCGTTTGGATGGATGCGCGCTGCCGTCGATCGATCACTGCAAGTCCCGGCATGCCGCCGCGAGCCGGTGAGGGCATTTTCGGTAATTTTTACACGGTTTTTACGCCCCACCCCCTGATTGCAACAACGTTTTTACGCAGCTCCTCCTAGTGTGCGGCCCATGAATGCGCCCTTAGCTTGGGGTGCGTCGTTGAATCGCAGCAGAGGATGGGAGATGACGATGAACTTGAATGAAGCCCTGGGGGCGTTGGTTTTGTCGGCAGGGGTATTCCTGGCTGCGGCGCCGAACGTGGATGCCCAGGAACCTGGCGCGTCGCTCGGTGCTCCCACGGCAGGGACCATCGTCGGTGTGGTGACGAACGCGGCGAAAGCGCCTATCGGCGGCGCGACGGTGACGGCCATCCGTGCAGGCGGCGGCATCCGCTCCACGATATCCGGCAGCGATGGTGTTTACTCGTTCGCGGACGTGGTGCCCGGTGTGTGGTCCCTCACGGGGACGGTGGAGGGTTTCCCCGACCTGACGCTGCCCGCCGTGACCGTGGTCGCGGGCAAACCGGCGCGGCGCGACCTTGTCATGAATGTTCCGGCCGCCGCGATTGCGCCTGTGGCTACCGTCATTGCGCCCGCGCCGACGCCCGTGCCGGCCTTCGCGGCAACCGTGCCCGAGGCGCTGCAGTCGCCCGATCCCGGTGCTGAAGTAGACACGAAGACGCCCTTGGCCAATGTCGGCTATGTCGGCTGGATGAATGGTACATCCCGCGAAAAGCAGCCGGTCTTCGACACTAAGTTCTTCACGCCCGAGATCCGTCTGGACGTGAATTACCTGCAAAGCCTCAACCATCCCATCGACCACACCATCGTGGGCTCGACCGAAGAGTTCCGTTCCGGCGAATTTCAGATCGAACAAGTAAGCTTCGGCGGCGATTTCCACTGGGACAATGTGCGCGCCCGGTTTCTGTCGATCTTCGGCAATTTCGCCACCACGACGCCGCGCAACGATGCGAGCTCAGGCGTGGGGCAGTGGGATCTGCAAAATGCCTACCGCTATTTCTCGGAGGCGAATGCCGGGTATCACTTCGATGTCAATCACGGTCTGAATGTCGATGCGGGTATTTTCGTTTCCTACATCGGGTTGTTCAGCTACTACAACTTTGACAACTGGACCTACCAGCCGTCATTCGTCTCCTCCAACACGCCGTGGTTCTTCAACGGCCTGCGCGTGCAGTGGTGGCCGACTCAGAATTTGAAGATCGAACCCTGGCTCATCAACGGCTGGCAGTCCTATGCGAAATTCAACAGCAAGCCGGGTTTCGGCGGGCAAATACTCTGGATTCCCAACGACTCGTTGAAACTGGTCTTCAACAGCTACTCGGTCGGCCAGGACAACCTACCCTGTCAAGCCAACGGCGCCCGCGGAACCATCGACGTCAACTGCCAGCCGCAAAACGGCGGCTACGGGAACGCCTCGGCCGGGTCCAATGTGGGAGCCGGCCCGCCGGTCGACTACTCGAGGGTGACGCGCATCCACGAAGACGACAGTATCGAGGTGAAATATTACGATGCGAACGGCACGGGCGGCGCCGGCGTATCCAAATTGGCCTTCAGCTACACGCTTGATATCGGCTGCGAATACGGCGGCGGCGTCACGTGCACCAACGGCCGAAACAAAGAGAACTTCTTCGGCATGCAGTTCTATAACCGCGCCTGGTTCCACAATGACCTGTATGCCATAACGCTCGGCGGCGGGTTCATCAACAATCCCGGCCGCTATCTGGCGCTCACGCCACCGATCAATGGTGCCTCGGCCCAGAGCGGCTCGCCTTATTTCACGCAGCAGCCGGGGCAGACGCTTTTTCAGTGGGACACGCAGCTCAATCTGCAATACATGCCCAAGGACTGGATTACCTGGTGGACCGAAGCCACGTTCCGCCACTCCAGCGTGCCGTACTGGTCGGGTTCGGGCGGCGTGACGCCTCCCGGCGGCAACACCGGCACGCCGGCCAGCTGCGTCGGCGGCGGCGCCGATCCGACCACGGGGAATTGCGCTACGGGCGATTGGTTTCCGGACCTGCGCACACGCGAAGTAGTCATCGGCGCCGGCGTCCTGGTCAAGTTCTAACATCTTAAGAGCGCACATGCGGGTGATCGCGGCTCACGGCATGGAGCCGCGGTCATCCCGGTCGAGGTCGGTGGAGGCAAGCGATGGATATTGTGTACGTGTCGATCATCCTCGGATTTTTGCTGCTGACGCTGGCACTGGTCGCAGGCTGCGCAGTGCTCGAGCGCCGGAAATGACTTGGGGCTACGCGCTGAGCGGCGCCGTTGCGCTGGCGCTGCTGGTCTACCTGGTGGTCGCGTTGTTTCGCGCCGAGGATCTGTGATGACCGCGCAGGCATTGTTGACCATCGGCTTCTTCGTGGTGGTGCTCATTGCTGCCGCCTATCCGCTCGCCATCTTCGTCGCCCGAATCGCCGATGTCAGTCCCATTCGCGGAGTGGCCGGCACGGTGGAGCGATTCCTGTACCGCCTGAGCGGCGTCGACCCGGCGCAGGACATGTCATGGCCTCGCTACGCGGTGGCGTTGCTGCTTTTCAATGCGCTGGGAGCGCTCGTGGTATTTGCGGTGCAGCGCCTGCAGTTCTGGCTGCCCCTGAACCCGCAGGCCTTCGTGAATGTCTCGCCGGATTCGTCGTTCGATACGGCGGTGAGCTTCGTGACCAACACGAACTGGCAGGGATATTCCGGCGAATCGACCATGAGCTATTTCACGCAAATGGTGGCCTTGGCGGTGCAGAATTTTCTTTCAGCCGCCACCGGCATCGCAGTCGCATTCGCGTTGATGCGCGGTTTCGCGCGCCGCGGGGCGCCGGGGATCGGGAATTTCTGGGTCGATGTGACCCGTAGCACGATCTACATCCTGCTGCCGCTTTCCCTAATGCTTGCGGTGATTTTCATGAGCCAAGGGGTCATCCAGAACTTCGATGCCTACAAGGATGCGCGTACGGTGGAGAGCCTCACGTATCCGGACCCCAAGCTCGATGCCGCCGGTGCGCCTCTGAAGGATGCTCAGGGCAATCCGATCACCGAACCTGCCACGACCCAAACGCAAGTCTTGGCCATGGGGCCGGTGGCTTCCCAGGAAGCCATCAAAATGATCGGCACCAACGGGGGCGGGTTCTTCAATGCAAATTCCGCCCATCCGTTCGAGAACCCGACGCCGCTCAGCAACTTCGTCCAGATGATTGCGATGTTCTTGATTCCGGCATCCTTGTGCTTGGTATTCGGACGCATGGTGGGCGATTCGCGCCAGGGCTGGGCGGTGCTCGGTGCCATGACGCTGATTTTCGTCGTGATGGCCGTCGTCGCCAACTGGGCCGAGCAGCAGGGCAATCCCGCCATTGCGGCCCTGGGTGTGGACCAGACTCATAGTGCCACCCAGGCGGGCGGCAACATGGAAGGCAAGGAGACGCGTTTCGGCATCGTCTCCTCGGCGCTGTTCGCCACCATTACGACGGCGGCGTCGTGCGGGGCCACCAATGCCACGCACGACTCCTTCACGCCCTTAGGGGGCCTCGTGCCCATGTGGCTCATCGAGCTCGGCGAGGTGGTGTTCGGCGGCGTGGGTTCGGGTCTTTACGGCATGCTGATCTTCGCCATCATGGCGGTGTTCATCGCGGGTCTCATGATCGGACGCACCCCCGAGTATATCGGCAAGAAGATCGAGTCGTTCCAGATGAAAATGACCGCCATCGTCATTCTGGTGACGCCGTTTCTGGTGCTGGTCGGTTCTGCGATCGCCGTGACGTCCGAACAGGGGCGGCTTGGCATCGCCAATCCCGGCCCACACGGATTTTCGGAGATTCTCTACGCCCTGTCCTCGGCCGCGAACAACAACGGCAGCGCGTTCGCGGGCCTGTCCGCCAACACCCCTTTCTACAACTCCTTGCTGGCCGTGGTGATGTGGTTCGGACGCTTCGCCTTCATCGTGCCGGTGCTGGCGATCGCCGGGTCTCTGGCCAGGAAAAAGCGCATCGAGCCTACCGCGGGCACGCTGCCGACCCACGGACCGCTGTTCGTCGCCCTGCTGGTCGGCACGGTGGTGCTGGTGGGCGCTCTGACTTATGTGCCGGCGCTCGCGCTCGGTCCGGTCATCGAGCATCTGCAGCTCCACGCGATTCACTGAAGGACGGGAAAAAGTGGTTCGTACATCCTTGAGTCTTTTCGATTCGAAGCTGGTAGGGCCTGCGATTGCCGATTCCTTTCGCAAGCTCGCGCCGCAAACCCAGCTGAGAAATCCGGTGATGTTCGTGGTCTATGCCGGCAGCATCTTGACGACGATCTTGTTTTTTCAGGCGTTGCGCGGGATGGGCGAAGCATCCGCGGGATTCATTTTCGCAATTGCCGCCTGGCTGTGGTTTACGGTGCTGTTCGCCAATTTCGCCGAAGCCTTGGCGGAAGGGCGCAGCCGGGCGCAGGCGGCATCTCTTCGCGGTCTGAAGCAAACGACCAGCGCGAAGAAATTGGAATTGCCAAAATTCGGATCGAATTGGGTGCCCGTTCCGGCCACCGACCTGCGCAAGGGGGATTACTTTCTCGCTGAGATCGGCAATGTGATTCCGGCGGACGGCGAGGTGGTGGAGGGCGTGGCATCGGTGGATGAAAGCGCCATCACCGGCGAATCGGCTCCCGTGGTGCGCGAGTCCGGTGGTGATTTCTCCGCCGTGACCGGCGGAACCCGGGTGCTCTCCGACTGGCTTGTCGTGCGCGTCACCGTCAATCCCGGGGAAGCGTTCATCGATCGCATGATCGCGATGGTTGAAGGCGCCAAGCGACAAAAGACGCCAAATGAAATCGCCTTGACCATACTGCTCATCGCTCTCACCCTGGTGTTCCTGCTGGCCACCGCCACCCTGTTGCCCTTCTCGCTGTTCAGTGTCGATGTGGCGAAGCTGGGAGCGCCCGTCACGATCACGGTGCTGATTGCGCTTCTGGTCTGCCTGATTCCGACCACCATCGGAGGCCTGCTCTCGGCGATCGGTGTCGCGGGCATGAGCCGGATGATGGCCTCCAATGTGATCGCGACCTCAGGCCGTGCCGTGGAAGCGGCGGGCGACGTCGACGTACTGCTGTTGGATAAGACCGGAACGATCACACTGGGCAACCGGCAGGCGGCGGCCTTCATTCCCGCCGACGGCGTCACCGAGCAGCAGCTCGCCGATGCCGCCCAGTTGAGTTCGTTGGCCGACGAAACGCCCGAAGGCCGCAGCATCGTGGTGTTGGCCAAGCAACGCTTCAATCTGCGCGAAAGAAACCTAGGCCAGCTCGAAGCGACCTTCGTCGCGTTCTCGGCACAGACGCGGATGAGCGGCGTCGACATCGGCGGCCGCGAAGTGCGCAAAGGTGCGGCGCAGGCAGTGCGCTCGTACATCGAGTCCCGGGGGTTCGCCTTTCCGGCGAAAGTCGCACAGTCCGTGGATGAAGTCGCCCGCAACGGCAGCACACCGCTGGTCGTGAGCGACGCGGGCCGTGTCCTCGGGGTCGTGGAGTTGAAGGATATCGTCAAGGGTGGAATCAAGGAGCGGTTCGGCGAACTGCGCCGCATGGGAATCCGCACGGTGATGATCACGGGCGACAACCGGCTGACGGCGGCCGCCATCGCGGCGGAGGCGGGGGTGGATGACTTCCTGGCCGAAGCCACGCCCGAAGCCAAGCTGAAGCTCATTCGCCAGTATCAGGCCGAAGGCCGTCTGGTCGCCATGACCGGCGACGGCACGAACGATGCGCCCGCATTGGCCCAGGCCGACGTTGCCGTGGCGATGAACTCCGGCACCCAGGCTGCGAAGGAAGCGGGCAACATGGTGGACCTCGATTCCAATCCCACCAAGCTGATCGAGATCGTCGAGGTCGGGAAGCAGCTACTGATCACCCGCGGTTCGCTCACGACGTTTTCGATTGCCAATGATGTCGCGAAGTACTTCGCCATCGTTCCGGCCGCGTTTGCGACCACGTATCCACAGTTGGCCGCACTCGATGTCATGCGCCTGACCAGTCCGAACTCGGCCATTCTATCGGCCGTCATTTTCAACGCACTGATTATCGTCGCGCTCATCCCGCTGGCGCTCAAAGGGGTGAAGTATCGCGCGCTCGGAGCCGCTGCCTTGCTGCGGCGCAATTTATTGATCTACGGTGTCGGCGGCATCGCCGTGCCGTTCGCCGGCATCAAGCTCATCGACATGATGCTGACGGTATTGCGGCTGGTCTAGGAGGTACCGACGATGAAACAGATGCTGCGTCCCTTGACCGTCCTGTTCATGTTGCTCACGGCGCTCACGGGAGTTGTCTATCCGCTGATCGTGACCGGCATCGGGAGAATAGCCTTTCCCGATCAGGCGTCGGGCAGCCTGGTGGTACGGGATCACAAGGTCGTGGGCTCCGCGCTTATTTCCCAATCGTTCCAGGATCCGAAATACTTCTGGGGCAGATTGTCCGCGACCACACCCATGCCGAACAACGCGACTGCCTCGGGCGGCTCGAATTTCGGTCCCACCAATCCGGCGTTGCTCGACGCAGTAAGGACTAGGATCGCGGCGCTGAAAGTGGCCGACCCCGGCAATACGCTGCCTATTCCGGTCGACCTGGTCACTGCGTCGGCGAGCGGTCTTGACCCGGACATCACGCCGGCAGCGGCGCTCTATCAAGTTGCGCGCGTTGCCCGGGTGCGCCGGCTTGATCCTGCGAAGCTGCGCGAGAGGGTCCTGGCGCAGGTCAGGGAGCCGCAGTGGGGTATTTTCGGGGAATCACGCGTCAATGTGCTGTTGCTCAATTTGAGCTTGGAAGGGGTGCAATAACCGCGTTGCGCGGGGGCATCGTCACTCCGCCGCCGGCGCCTGTGTGGCACGGCGCGCCCCGTGACCGACCTCGCGTGGGGAATCCGCCAACTGCGCATAGGCGGCGGCCACCTCGGGGGTGACCGTGTAGCGCAACGAGAACTCGGCGGGAAATCGGCAGGGTTTGCCGGTATCCAGGTTCAAACAGAAGTACTCGATCTCTGCCTCCAGAACCCGCTTGCCGTCGGTCTCGCGCAGGATGTCGAACCGGCGCGTGCACCGCAGGCGCCCGTCACAGGCCACGAGCCAGGTCGCCACCAGCAAACTATCGTCGATCACCGCCGCCTCGAGATAATCGACGCGAGTATGGCGCACCGCCATCCCGCGGCGAAGGGCAAGGCAATGTTCGATCGATATCCCCAAGGCGGACGAGTGCGCCCAGGCGATTTTATCCAGCCATTGCAAATAGACCGCGTTGTTCACATGGTCGTAGGCGTCAATTTCCTGGGACGTCACTCGGTGTGTGCCGATGAAGGCCGACGGCAAGCGCAACAGCTCATGCACCCTGAATCTCCGAAAAATCGAGAATCCCTCGACGGGATGTACTGTACCGTGCCCATGGGAGCACGCAAACGGGCACACGGCGGCTTCCTTACGTGGTTTCGGGCTCTGCTCCTACGCGTTCATCGGATTTTCGTCGGTGCGAGCCGTAGGAGCCTTCGCTCATACTGAAGAATTAGTCGATCGCCCCGCGAAACGAACGAGGACTGTCATGAAACTGGAAAAGATACCGCTCGAGAGCATTCTCCCGGACACCTTCATTACCATGGCCAGCCTCGAGTGCATGACCGCAATACAACTGGGTCATCTCGCGGTCGCGCGCGCCGGTACCGACGAAGTTCGCCAATTTGCCGCTCAGATGATCGCGGATTGCGGCAAGACCCTGGCGGACATTACCGCCATTGCCACTCGCAAGGGTCTGGCCGTGCCGCAAGACCTGGACGAGGACCATCGGCGTTTGGTTCGGCAAATGGGTGAAAAGGCCGCGGCGGACTTCGATTCGGCCTATGCGGTAAGCATGGTGGAGGGCTATCAGAAGGCGAACCTTCTGTACCGGCGCGGGCAAAGGATCAAGAATCCCGACATCTCCGCCCTGTCGAGCAGAGCGCTCATCGTGCTCGAAACGCGGAAACGAATGGTCGACTCGCTGCTCGAGCGCATTGCGCCTCAGGACTGGAGCGTTCTGGCGAGCGCCCGCCTCAATGTGGATGATCCTCGCGGCGCAACGCCCCGGTAGATCCGCGGGCCCGGTTTCGTATTGAATATTCCCGTCGCCGCGAGCGCGACGGGCTGGGAGATCGTCGAGGGAGCCGACGTTTGGGTATGCTACGATAATTCGTTGGCGATCGTATCTTCTGGCCGCCGCATGAATCTTCGAACCGCTGCAAAGTAAGACGTATCATCGGTGAACTCGCCAAATCCGGGTCAGCCCAGGAATTGACGTGCCCGCATCGGCCTCCCTGCGGGGCGTGTCCGCGTTTCGGCGCGCCAGGTATTGCCGGCGTGGCGCGCGATGCGCTCGATGAACTGGCGCGCGCTCACGGCCTACCCGAAATTCCGGTGGTCTTAGGGCCCACGTCCGAATTTCGCCTGCGCGCACGCCTGGCGATCCGCGGACGGCTGAACTCGCCCAAGATCGGACTGTTTGAGTTCGGTACCCATCGCGTCGTGCACACTCCTCGCTGCAGCATTCAGCACGCCCTGATAAACCAAGTGGCGGCGGTCGTGCGCCGTGCACTGGTCGAGACTGGGGTGAGCAGCTACTCGGATGGAGCACATCTGGGCCTGGCGCGTTATCTACAAGTAGTCATCGAGCGCAGTTCGCAAACTGCGCAAGTCGTCATCGTAGCCAACAGCGCCACGCCGGAACCTCTGCGGGCCCTCCTGGATCTGGTTCGGGAACGGCTCGGCAACCAGTTGCACAGCTTGTGGTTCAACGCCCATCTCGAGCGCTCCAACACCATATTGGGTCCCGTCTTTCACCCGTGGTACGGCCCCGAAAGCGTGATCGAACACTTCGGCGGCGCGGCGGTTCACTATCCGCCGGGCGCCTTCGGTCAGAGCAATCTCGACGCTGCCCATGACATCATCGGCTATCTGCGCTCCGAAATTCCTCAGGGTTCACGGGTCACTGAGTTTTACGCGGGCGTGGGGGCCATTGGCCTGTCCTTGTTGGCCCGTGTCGGCGAGATACGCCTGAACGAGGTCGGCGAGCACTCGCTGCGCGGGCTGGAACTCGGTCTCGCGCAACTTGGGCCCGAGGATCGCGCCAAAGTGTCGGTGATCGAAGGCACCGCAGGCTCGGCCTGCCGGGAAGCATCCGCCGCACAGGTGGTGATCGCCGACCCGCCGCGAAAGGGCTTGGACCCCGAACTTACGCAAACCTTGAGCCAGGATCCACCGGAAAGGTTTTTGTATGTGAGCTGCGGGTTGGAATCGCTGCGCCATGACGCGGCGCAACTGACTTCCGGCGGCAAGCTGCGGCTCACGGGGCTTCGCGCCTTCAATCTTTTCCCTTTTACCGAACACGTCGAGACCGTGGCTCGTTTCGAGCGCTCTTGAGCCGCTTGGCCGGACGCAGGGCCGGCGGACTAGAACGGGATGGGGCACCAGATCCCCCACACCAGTCCCCGGCTGGGAACCGACCGCGGTTCGGTGCACCGATAGCCTCGAGTTGCGCGGCATCGGGGTTGGCGTAGGATGGGGGCCGTAAGCAGGAGGTATTATGAACGCCAGTACGATGCGATTCCTGAGTGCAGCAGCTGCGGGACTCATGCTATTCGGCTGTGCAGCTACCCCGCAAAGTCCGAACTCAAAACCGGCGACGGCTGCCCTGAAGGACCCTAACTGCCTCACGGACACGGGTAGTCTCATAGACTCCAAGTCGGGTTGCCGTGGCTATGGGCGCGCCTACACCCGTGACGATATGTTCAGAACGGGTGCATTTCAGGCTGGCGATGCGTTGGTCCTGCTGGATCCCTCGATTACCATCCATCGCTAGAGCAATGCTCAGCTAAAGTCCTCGAGAATCATTCCGGCGCCTTTCTCGGCAATCATTGCCGTCGGGGTGTTGGTGTTGCCGGACGGGATCGTCGGCATGACGGAGGCATCCACCACCCGCAGACGCTCGATCCCGTGGACTCTCAAGCGCGCGTCGACGACGGCTTCTGCATCGTCGGCCAGTCCCATTCTCGCGGTTCCCACGGGATGAAAGATCGTCGTTCCGATATCGCCGGCGGCGGCGGCCAGCGCCTCGGTATCGTCGCCAACTTTCGGGCCCGGTAGAAATTCCTCCGGGGAGAATGCCCGCACGGCGTCTTGGGCCATGATGCGCCTGGTACAGCGAATGGCGTCCGCGGCGACGGCGCGGTCCTGCGCGGTCGCGAGATAATTCGGCGCAATCAGCGGCGGCGCCTCGGGATCCGCGGATCGAAGCCGCACGGTGCCGCGCGAGGTGGGTTGCAGATTGCAGGCGCTCAAGGTGATGGCCGGGTAGCGATGCAGGGGATCGCCAAACTTGTCGAGCGACAGCGGCTGCACATGGAACTCGATGTTCGCGCGCCGCTCCGCCGAACTCGAGCGCATGAAGATACCGAGCTGCGAAGGGGCCATGGTCAGCGGCCCACGCCGCCGCAATAGGTAATCCATGCCCATCCATGCGCGGCCCGGCACCGAGTGATACATTTCGTTCAGCGTCTTCACGCCGCTCACTTTATAAATTGCACGCTGCTGCAGATGATCCTGCAGATTCGAGCCTACACCGCGCCGCTCGAGCAGCGTCTTGATGCCGACGGGGGCGAGCCACTCGTGCCGGCCTATGCCCGACAAGCTGAGAATCTGCGGCGAGCCGATCGCGCCGGCCGATAAGATGACCGTGCCGGCGGTGCGAACCTCGAACCTCTCCCCGCCACGCGAAAACTGCACACCGCAGGCGCGGCCATTTTCGACGATCAAACGCTCGACCAGCACATGCATTTCGAGCCTCAGATTCTTGCGACTGAGTGCGGGCTTGAGGAATCCCGTTGCCGCCGACCAGCGCCGCCCCCGTTTTTGATTGACGTGAAAATAGGAAACGCCTTCGTTGTCGCCGCAATTGAAGTCGTCGATGGCGGGCACGCCCGCCTGCACGGCGGCCTCACGCACGGCGTCGAGCACCCGCCATCTGACCCGCGGTGCTTCCACGCGAAACTCTCCGCCGACGCCGTGGTGCTCGCTCTTCCCCAGGAAGTGGTCCTCCACGCGTTTGAACGCAGGCAGTACGTCGGCCCAGCCCCAGCCCTCGAGCCCCAAGGATCGCCAGCCGTCATAGTCGGCCGCCTGTCCGCGCATGCAAATCATGGCGTTGATGGCCGACGAGCCTCCGATGACCTTGCCGCGCGGATAGGCGAGCGAGCGCCCGTTGAGCCCCGGCTCGGACTCGGTGCGGAACATCCAGTCGGAACGCGGATTGCCGATGGTGAATAGATAACCCGCCGGCACGTGGTACCACATCCAGTCATCGCGTCCCCCAGCCTCCAGCAGCAGTACCCGCCGCTTCAGGTCGGCCGACAATCGGTTGGCCACGATGCATCCCGCGGTTCCCGCGCCGACGATGATGTGGTCATAGTCTCCGGCCAGCTGTTTCACCTGTGCCTCACGCCACTGTCTCCCCTGGGGCC
The DNA here is from genome assembly GCA_021323735.1 of Gammaproteobacteria bacterium. Taxonomy (GTDB): domain Bacteria; phylum Pseudomonadota; class Gammaproteobacteria; order Steroidobacterales; family Steroidobacteraceae; genus Bog-1198. The sequence goes on along the minus strand of JAJPKM010000042.1, from coordinate 59,521 downwards.
TGCCGGAGGCTCCTCACCTCGGGGTACGTCACATAGCCATCCGCTCCCTGCGAATACCATGTTTTCGGATCGTCGGGATTGAGCGGCAGATCGTGCGCGAATCGATAGGGGAGATCTGGGTTTGCCAGAAATTTTCGTCCGAACGTGATCGCATCCGCGGCACCCGTGGCGATGGCCGTTTGCGCACGCGCAAGATCATAGTCCGAGTTCAGCACCAAGGGCCCTTTGAAGGCTCGGCGGATGAGCGGCGCCACCGGCGGACGATCCGTCTTGCCGAAGGTTCCGTTGGGACCCGGTTCGCGTAACTCGAGAAACGCGATGCCGAGTGAATCGAGGACTGCCGCGGCGGCGGGAAACAGGGCCGCCTGGTCGCTGTCGTCGACGCCCTGCGAGTCGCCGTTGGGCGATAGGCGCACGGCGGTACGTTCCTTGCCGACGGCGCCCACCAGCGCCGCCACCACTTCGCGCAGCAGACGCACGCGATTCTCGATCGGGCCGCCGTAGGCATCGGTGCGCTGGTTACTGCCATCGCGCAGGAATTGGTCGATGAGATAGCCATTGGCGCCATGCAGCTGGACCCCGTCGAAGCCGGCGTCGATGGCGTTTCTCGCCGCGGTCACGTAGTCGCCGATCAGCCGGGGAATCTCCTCGATGCCGAGCGGCCGTGCTTGCGCATAGGGCTGCTTGCCGTCATAGGTGTGTGCCTTGCCCGGCGCCGTGGTCGCGCTGGCGGAGACCGGCTGGACACCATGCAGGGAGGGATGCACCAGCCGTCCCATATGCCATAGCTGCGCGAATATGCGGCCACCCGCCCGATGCACAGCCTGGGTCACCACCCGCCAATGATCCACATGTTCGCGACCCCAGAGTCCCCCGGCATAGGGCCAGCCGCTGCCTTCGACGCTGATGCCGGTGGCTTCCGAAATGATCAGCCCTGCGCCCGCGCGCTGGGAGTAATAGGTGGCCATGAGTTCGGTGGGAATGTGGTCGCGCGTGCCCCGGCCGCGGGTCAGCGGCGCCATCCAGATGCGGTTGGGGCAGGTCACAGGGCCGATGCTGATCGGATCGAATAGCGTGGTCATGAAGTCCTCAGGTCATTGGTGACCCCGTGATGCTAGCAGGGCCCGGCCCGGCGCTGCATACTTGGGAATGAGGAACCAGGCGAAATGAAACTTCTGCGTTATGGGCCGCCGAGAGGCGAGAGGCCGGGTCTTGTGGACCGCCGGGGTGTGATCCGTGATTTGTCGGCGCATATCCGGGATGTTGCACCCGAAACGGTGACGCCTGAAGTTTTGGCGCGGCTCGCCGCCTTGGATGTGGATGCGCTGCCGCGGGTGGAGGGTACGCCGCGGCTTGGCGTTCCGGTCAGGGGCATCGGCAAGTTCATCGCAATCGGCTTGAACTACGCCGATCATGCCAAGGAAGCTCACTTGCCGATTCCCACGGAGCCGGCGTTGTTTACCAAGGCAATCAGCTGCCTGAGCGGTCCCGATGACGATGTCATGCTGCCCAAGGATTCGATGAAAAGCGATTGGGAGGTCGAGCTCGGTGTCATCATCGGCCGAACCGCGCGCTATGTCGGCGCGGACCAGGCGCTCGATCATGTCGCGGGATACGTGGTGGTCAACGACGTCTCGGAGCGCGCCTTTCAGTTGGAGCGAGGCACGCAATGGGACAAGGGCAAGGGATGCGATACCTTCGGACCCGTGGGACCTTGGTTGGTCACGGCCGACGAAGTCGGCGATGTGCAAAAGCTCGAGCTGTTTTTAGATCTCAACGGCCGCCGCATGCAGACCGGCAATACCCTGAACATGATTTTTCCGGTACGGGATTTGATCGCCTACGTCAGTCAATTCATGACGCTGTATCCCGGTGACCTGCTGATTACCGGCACCCCGCCCGGTGTAGGACTGGGCCGCAAACCCGAGCCGCTTTTTCTCAAGGCCGGCGATGTGATGCACTTGGGCATCGAAAAGCTCGGCGAGCAAAGGCAAAGGGTGGTTGCCTGGCATCATCGGGGTGACGAGATGTCGCCTTGAGCGCGGCCGCCAAAACTCAAATCCGCGCCGAGGGATGACGTTAATATATCGGAAGAACGGAATCATTCGCCGTCCGGGATGAGTACGGTGCGGCGCGAACAGGGTGAAAACAGATGATTATTCGCAAGTGGAGTTGCCGCGCCAGGCACTCGAAAGCCCACAAGTATCCGGAATATTTTCGAACCCAGATCATGCCCGAATTGCGCAAGCAAAAGGGTTTCTTGGGTGGATTCTTGAGCCAGCGGTCGAGCGGGGACGATACGGAGTTCCTGGTTCTCACGCGCTGGCAGTCTGTGGATGCCGTTCGCGCATTCGCGGCCCCGGTACTCGAGAACGTCGTCATCGACACCGGCGCCCTGGCGACTGTCGACACATACGACGATAGGGTCCGGCAGTATGAAGTGCTGGAAGATATCCAGCCGGTGGAATCCTGAGCCCCAGCCCCAGGGGCCAGCGTCGCTATCGACGCCGGCCCTGCCAGGTTGCCCCACTCACCGCCTCAGCGGTTCTGCGCCACCAGTTTCGATACGTCCGACCACTGCTCAGAGGCGCGCGCGACATTGCCCGGGATGTCCTTCTTCCAGTTCTTGCGTGACTCGGTGTCGCTGAACAGATAGAGCTTCCCATCGACCACGGCGAATATGCGCGGGTGCGCACCGACCTTGCGGCCTTGCGACACGCCATACGCGTCAAAGCCGCCGTATTGCGGGGCGTAATGCTCCGGATCGCCGGCAAAGGCATGCAAATGCGTGCCCGTGATGAAGTAGAACTTGGACCCCTTGTACTCATAGCTCAGTTCCTTGACCCCCGGAATCGGATCGGGCGCGGAGGTGAAGTACGAAAGTGGATCGTAGCTGCTGAGCGCAACGCCCTTGTCCTCGAAAAAGTCTCCGGCCAGCGCATAGGTGGCGGTAGTACTCAAGATCGCAATAGAGGCGAATCGAAGCATGGATCGGTGAATCACGGTAGTCTCCCGGTGGTTTCGACAAAAGTCTGCGATGAATCGACGGTGATTCATCGTCCGTGGAGACACGTTACTGAACGATCGTGGCCGGTGCCCAAGTGTGCGCCGAACCGCCATGTACACGGCGCCAGCGGCGCAAGGGGGTCGCGAACGGCAGGCCGCCGGACCGGACCCCAGCGAGCTAGTGCGGTGCTTCGGTGGAAGAGGCGGCGGGGGCCGGCGCAGGCGCGTCCTGCAGTTCCACCCAGGTCGGTGCATGATCGCTGGCTTTTTCCCAACCGCGCACTTCGCGGTACACGCCGGCATCGACCAGGCGCGCGGACAAGGAGGGGCTCAGCAGCAGATGGTCGATCCTGAGGCCGGCGTCGCGGCCGTAGGCGTTGCGAAAGTAGTCCCAGTAGGTGTACATGCTCTGGTTAGGGTGGCTGGCGCGCACCGAGTCGACCCAACCGCGCTTGGTGAGACGCGCGAATGCCTCGCGAACCTCGATTCTGAACAGCGCATCATCGACCCAGCGCTCGGGTTTGTAGACGTCGAACTCCGTGGGTATCACGTTGTAGTCGCCGGCGAGTACGACCGGGCTTCCCGATAGCAGCAGCTCCGCGGCATGGGCGAGAAGCCGGTTGAGCCAGCGCAACTTGTATTCGAATTTCGGCCCCGGGGCCGGATTGCCGTTGGGCAGATAGAGGCATCCCACCACGATGCCGCCGACCTGCGCTTCGATATATCGGCTATGCGAATCCTCGGGGTCGCCGGGCAGAACGCGCCGAATCTCCTGAGGCTCCGCGTTCTTGCTCAAGATTGCCACGCCGTTCCAGCTCTTCTGGCCGTGCCAGACGACGCCGTAACCGGCATTGCGAATGGCCGCCTCCGGAAATTTGTCCTGCGGTGCCTTCAGTTCCTGCAGGCACACGACGTCGGGTGAGTACTCCGAAAGCCAGCGCAAAAAATTCGGCAGCCGCGCGTTGATGCTGTTGACGTTGTAGGTGACGACTCGCATGGCGCAGCAGTGTGATTCGAGCGAGCGGGGCGCGCAAGTCGGGAAGTCTTAAGGCAGGGTATGCTGTTCGATCAAGCACCTCACTGTTGCGTCGCTCGTTGAGATTCGCGGCCGTGCCGTGATCGAGTGTAAGGGCTTTCCTACGAAGGCTTCCTGGTCCTCGGCGGCAGGCGTAGCCGTGAAAGTGTGTAGATTGGAGTAATGCCACAGGGTTTTTCGCGGGGAGAGGTCGCCATGCTCGGAACTGTCCATGTCCGGGGTCGACTTGCGAACGCCGATGGTCCGCCCGATGCCGCTGAACTGTTGGAGGCCATTACCGACACGAGCCCTGAATGCATCAAAGTGGTCGCCCGAGACGGGCGACTGATGCAGATGAATCGGGCCGGCTTGATGATGATCGAAGTCGAATCCTGGAAGCGCGTGGAATCGGCGAACACCGTCGACTGGATTGCTCCGGAACACAGGGCCGCCTGGCGCGCGAATCATGAACGCGTTTGTGCGGGTGAGCGGCTCAAATGGGAATTTGACATCATCGGTCTGAAGGGAACCCGCCGTCACATGGAGACGCACGCCGTGCCGATCGCTCTAGGCGACGGAACGTTGGGCCAGCTCGCCATCTCACGCGATGTGACCCATCGCAAGGAATCCGCAAACGCTCTGCAGCAGCTCAACATCGAATTGGAAGAGAAGGTGGCGGCGCGGACCCGGGAGCTGGAGGAGGCTCTGCACCAGCTGCAGAAAAGCGAGCGGACCTTTGAGTTGCTGGTGGATAGCGTCACCGACTATGCCATCTTCATGCTGGACCCCAAGGGCTGCATCGTCAGCTGGAACGCGGGCGCGAGGCGCATCAAAGGCTATGAAGCGGCGGAAATCATCGGCAAGAATTTCGCATGCTTTTACTCCGCGGAGGATCGCGCCGCGGGGATTCCGGCCGCCGGCCTGCGCACTGCCGCACGCGACGGCAGGTTGGAGACCGAAGGATGGCGCATGCGCAAGGATGGGACTCGTTTTTGGGCGAATGTGATCATCGATGCCGTGCGCACCGACGGAGTGCTGGTCGGCTACGCCAAGATTACCCGTGACATCACCGAACGGCGCGCCACGGAAGCGAGACTGCGTCAGGCTCAGAAGATGGAGGCCGTGGGCCAGTTCACCGGCGGTGCCGCACACGATTTCAACAATTTGCTCATGGCCATCCTGGGGAGCCTGGAGATTTTGCGCAAGCGGCTGCCGGACGACCAGCGGCTGCTCTCGCTCTTGGACAACGCCGTGCAAGGCGCCAAGAGAGGAACGTCGCTGACGCAGCGCATGCTGGCGTTTGCCAGACGCCAGGAGTTGAAACATGAGAACGTTGATCTCATCAGCTTGATCAACAATATGATGGAGCTGTTGGAGCGCTCGCTCGGCCCCACCGTCCAGATCGAGACGCGCTTTCCGCGCGACGCGGTGCTGGTGCGCACGGACCCGAATCAGCTCGAGACGGCCCTGTTGAATCTTGCCATCAACGGCCGTGATGCCATGGCCGATGGCGGCACGCTGACGATTTCGATCGCCGAGGAATCCGTGCAGGCCGGTCATGCGACCAACCTTCCGGCCGGACGCTTCGCCTGCCTGTCGGTCAGCGATACCGGACACGGCATGGATGAGGCCACGTTGGCTCGAGCGACTGAACCCTTCTTCACGACCAAGGGGATCGGCAAAGGCACCGGCCTGGGCCTTTGCATGGTCGATGGGCTCACCGCGCAGTCCGGCGGCAAACTCATGGTGCATAGTACCGTCGGAACAGGCACGACCATCGAGCTATGGCTGCCTGTGGTTGTGGAGAGCGCCGCGAAGTCCGTACCGCACGATGCGGGGGAACCTGGCGAATCGGCGCAAACCAGGCGGCGGCTCCGCATCCTGGCCGTCGATGATGACAGCCTGGTGTCGGCCAACATCGTCGCGATGCTCGAGGATTTGGGGCATGAAGTGATCGCTGTGGAAAGCGGCGCCAAGGCGCTGGAAGCGATCGACTCGACGCCGGCCATTGAACTGGTCATCACCGATCAGGCCATGCCGGTAATGACGGGCATTCAGCTGATCGAGAAAATCAGAGAGCGGTGCCCCGCGCTGCCTGCGATCCTGGCCACAGGCTACGCGGATTTGCCGCGGACGGCCGGTGTTGACTTCATGCGCCTCGCCAAACCTTTTACGCAGCGGGCCCTGGCCGAAGCGTTGGCCGCGGTCGTCACGGCGAGTAGGCACACCGACCTTTCGGGTTAGCTGGAACCCTTGGGCGGTGCCATGTATTGCGAGGCGCTTGCACCGCCGGGTTGGGTCCGAGCCCTCAATCCCCTGACGCGGCTACCCATGGCGGCGTTCTGCGGCGTCAAGGATGCAGGGTGAGTTTTTGCGCGCGCCAATTCAACAATTCGGCGACGTAGAGTTCGTTTTCCGACGGGCAGGCGATCTCGTGCACCCAGCCGAATTTCTTCAAGGTCTTGCCCGTTCCGCCCAGCCATCCTAAGACCTTGCCATCCATGGATAACTTGTAAATGCGGCCTGGATAGCCGTCCGAGACATAGAGGTACTGCACCGGCCCCGGCGTGATGCACAGGGCCCACGGCGCGCCGGGGTGTAGATTCCCGGGACTGGCCTCGGTGGGACGATTGCCGATGGCCACGGGACTGTCGGCAGGCGCGGGCACGTCGATCTTGATGGTGTTGAGCAGGTTGCCGGAGGTGTCGAACACTTGAATGCGCACATTGCCGCGGTCGGCGACATAGATCCGGTCCTGCCGGTCCGAGACGATGGAGTGCGGGGTATTGAATTGTCGAGGTCCGGACCCGGGCTCCCCCCATGAGCCCATCCAGAGGCCGTCCCTGTCGTACTTGGCCACCCGTGAGTTGATATAGCCGTCGCTGATGTAGACGTTGTCATGCGAGTCCCAGGTCATGTCGGTGACCTGTCGGAACAATCCGTCGATGGGCGGCAAGGGTGGATTTGGGTGAGACAGCGGATGAGTGTTCTCGTCCGCGGCTTCGAGTTTGCGGCCGAATACCCGCGTCACCCGACCTTCGGGGTCGAATCGCACGACCATGTCGGAACCTTTGTCGGCAACCCAGATGTTGTCATATCGGTCCACACGCACCGCATGCCCATACGACCAGGCATACAAATTCTTGCCTATTTCGCGCACCCAGCGGCCGCTGGGGTCGAACTCCATAAGTTGCGCGGCGGCCGCCGCGTAGGCGGGACCGCTGGTATTGCCCCGCGAGAGCACGAAGATATGTTTCTTCGAGTTGACGGCAATGCCCGTCACCTCACCGAAATATATTCCGCTGGGAAGCTTGAAGAAATCCGGCGCGGAATCGAAAGCGATCTCAGGTGCGCTCTGCCCGAAAGCCGAAGCCCCGAGCAACAAAGACAGCATCACGGGTAAAATGCCTTTCATCTTAATCTCTCCGCGAGAAACGCCAGTGGGCCGGCGAGGGATGGTGACACGTGCAGCGTGCCTCCCATGATGCGCATTTCTCGATGTTTGCCAAGATCAACGCACGGCGGACAATCCAAGAACCCGCCGTGTCAAAGGGTTTTACGCCCGGCTCATTGGGCCCGGCCCGGCTTGTAGAAGAATTTCTGCCCCGCGATGGAGGCCGAGTACATGAGGCCGCCCTTGGCGATGATGAACACCGCCATGCCTTTCTGGTAGACGCCGCGCGTGGTGGCATCGTTCTCTCCGGCGCTGGCGCCCGCGCTGGCGCCATTGGTGGCCGCACCTGCGTTGGCCCCTGCGGTGATGACGACGACGCTGGCATCGGCGCCGAATTCGAAAGATCCGGACTCGAACTCGTCCAAGGCCCGTTTGTCCTCGAAAAAGATGATCTCGCTGTACGCCTTGCCCCCGGCCTGGAAGCCCAAGCTGATCGCACCCATCTTGACCTCACCGGTAGGGGCTCCGTGTACATACACTTGCCCCTTGCCATAAGCGCCGCCCACAACCACCGCGCCCGACCCGACCGTCGGGAAAACCGCATAGGCGTAGCTTTTGGAGAAAAACGCGGCGCTGGAACCGGCCTTTTTAAACAGGTCGGCAGCGTCCTCATAGCTGCCTGCGTGGGCCGCGCCCACCGATGCGATGAGCAGGGGAACGAGGGCGAACATCCGGAGCGAGTGTCTCATTTAAGTCCTCCAAAATTGCGCGGAAGCGCAGGCATAGGCCATGGTAAAGGACTCTCGCCCCCGCCGCATCCACCGCCACCGCTGGCCGGCTGTCCGACTCCGGGGTTGTCGCGGCCGTTTGCTATCATGAAGCAGTTGTCATGGAAACAGGGGAGGCCGCATGTCGGTAGAACTACAAATGTTGGGATGGTCCGTATGCCTGGGGTTGTTGTATCTCGTCGTTGCCGCTTCGCTGTCGACCCAGCAACGCGGGCTCACATGGAATGCCGGCAACCGGGATGGGGAAGTAAAACCGCTGATCGGCGTGGCGGCGCGCGCTGATCGAGCGTATCGGAATTTTCTCGAGACCTTCCCGTTTTTCGCCGCTGCCGTGCTGGCCGTGGTGGCGCAGGGTTCAGGCAAGGGGCACTCGGCAATGGGTGCGGAACTCTACTTCTGGGCGCGTCTGGTGTACTTGCCCGTCTATATCGTCGGCATTCCCTACCTGCGCACCGCCGTGTGGGCAGTCTCGATTGCCGGTGTGGTCATGCTGCTGGCAGCATGGCTGTGACGAGTACGCTGTGAGTGTCGAATAGCCGGCAGGGTTGGCGCCCTGAACTCTTGAACTGTTCAGGTTAAGCTTCGACCCCCACCGGGATGGGATGGCCGCCCTTGGTCAGCAGTCGCTTCAACAAGGGGCCGGCCATCAGCGTCGTGAGTACCGCCATGATCACCAGCATGGTGAACACCTTTTGCGGGATCAGCTTCAGATCGAATCCGATGTTCAGTACGATCAATTCCATCAATGCGCGCGTATTCATCAGCGTGCCCAAGATGGAGGAGTCGTTGTGATTGAAGCCGCACGCTCGGCCCGCGAAGTACACCGGCACGATCTTGCTCAGAATCGCGACGCCGAGGATGATCGCCAGCCATTGCCAATCGGCGCCACTTGAAAGTCCCAGGGCATTGGTTCGAAGACCCGTATAGGTGAAGAACACGGGCAGGAAAAATACCAGCACGAAGCGGCCGACCTGGCGCCGCCATGCATTCACGAACTCAAGGTGGCGGTGGAAGAGAACGCCGCACGCGAAGCCGCCGAATATCGCGAAAATCCCCAGTCGGTAGGTGCAGATACCTAAGGCGAATATCAGGCAGATCACGATGGCCATGAGATTCGGATTCATCTCGCCTTCGCTCGCGGGAAATCGTGCCACCAGGCGCGAGGTGAGGGGACGCAATACCCACCAGAGCACGACGACGAAGAGCAGCAACCCGCCCAGCTGAAACGACAGGTGCGCGGCCGAGAATGCCGATGCCGCATACGCCGATACGACGGACAGCAACAGCCATCCGATCACATCGTTGATCGCAGCCGCCGAAATGGCGACGACGCCGATTTCCGTATGGGTGAGTCCATACTGGCGCAGAATGCGCCCGAGAATGGGTACCGCGGTGATCGCCAGTCCCAATCCCAGGAACAGGCTGTAGCGTACCGGGTCGATGCCCTGTGCCAACGCCGGTGCGGATAGCCTTCCTAGGAGGATGCCGGCGCTCAGAGGTACGGCGACCGAGAACAGGGTGACGACAATAGTGGCTCGGGTGTTGCGCCGCGTGTTCAAGTGAGCGAATTCAAAGTCCATGCCGATTTGAAACATCAGCAGTATCAGGCCGATTTGGCTGATGATGGTGATCGGCACCGACGCTTGCCGGCCGAACAGGGCCAGCGAGGCCTGCGGGAAGAAATAGCCCATCAAAGAGGGTCCCAGCAGCAGGCCTGCGAAGATCTCGCCGATGACGCCCGGCTGCCCGAGGCGGCGAAACACGGTATGCATGTACCGAGCGGCACCCACCATCACGATGAGCTGCAGAAGAGTGATGAACAATAGATTCTCGGTCTCGCTGATCGATGTACTCATCAGTGCTTCCCCCTCGATACGGTTCCTTCCTGCGGTGTGGGTGCGGCGGCCTATAATCCTATGCGGATTTGTCCTTGAGCTTGTGACTGTCGCCGGCTCGCAGCGGCAGGTGGTAGATCTTCCTCAAGTCCGCGATTTGCGCCAAGGTGTCCTTGGAGAAGGCGGTCTTTCCGTCGAATGCGTGAAGGACGATACCCTCGAGCAAATCTCCGAGCGACAAGTCCTTCAGTTCGGCCAGCGCCTTCAGCACCTTGAGCAGGCGTTTTTCGATTCTGATTCCCGTCTGAACTCTCTCGACTTCCATCTTGATCTCCTCGCTATATAAGTACATTGGTACATATATTAAATAGTACGTATATGCGAATGAACGGTCAAGCAGCATGCAAATGAACGGTCAAGCAGGCCTCGCTCATGGGCTGCCGCCAAGTGGCCGGCTGAATCCTTGTCAACCCGCACCGCGGCAGGCCGTTACCTTCGCATGAGCCGGCGTGATCTCGTGGGTCTCTGTACCGCAGTGCTTCTGGCCGGGTGCTCGACGCAACCCGGTCAGCCGCGCACCGCACCGGAGCCATTGCGCCCGCTGCACCGTGAGGACACGCTGTGGCTCGAGCGCATATCGTTCGGCCTGGATGCGGCCGGTGTCGCCGACTTTCGCCGGTTGGGCAAGGAGAAATTCCTCGATCAACAGCTGCATCCGGCGCAGGCGGCGTTGCCCGCACCGATCGCCGCGCAGATTGCGGGTCTTGAAATCACGCGCGCAGATCCTGTGCAGGCCATCGCCGGCGTCAATGCGCAGTTCAAGGCGATCAATGCCATGCCTGACGGGCCGGAACGGGACCAGGCGCGCAAGACGCTCAACGAGCGCGGCAACAGGCTTGCCTATGAGGCCATTCGCCGTGAGTTGCTGCGGGCGGTTTATTCGCCCGCGCAGCTCCAAGAACAAATGACCTGGTTCTGGCTGAATCACTTCAGTGTGTTCCAGTACAAGGCGAATCTGCGGTGGCTGGTCGGCGACTACGAGGAGCAAGCGATTCGGCCGCACGTGTTCGGGTATTTCAAGGATTTGGTGATGGCGACACTGCAGCATCCGGCCATGCTGCAGTACCTCGACAACGGTCAAAACGCCGCGGGCCACATCAATGAGAACTATGCCCGGGAACTCCTGGAACTTCATACCCTGGGAGTCAGCGGGGGTTACTCGCAGCATGATGTTCAGGAACTGGCACGGGTGCTCACGGGCGTGGGCATCAATGCCGGGAATGCGCCGCACCTGAGGCCTGAGTGGCAGCGCCTGTACTTGCGGCGCGGGGCATTTGAGTTCAACCCGGCCCGCCATGACTTCGGCGCCAAGACTCTCCTCGGTCAGCCGGTGCGAGGCACCGGATTCGGTGAAGTGGAGGATGCGGTGAGGATCATCGTCGCGCAACCCGCCTGCGCTCGGTTCATATCCCGTGAGCTGGCGGTCTACTTCGTGGCCGACGACCCGCCGCCCATCCTGGTAGAGCGCCTGACGCAGACCTTCATGCGAACCGACGGCGACATCGGGGCCGTACTGCATGCGCTATTCATATCGCCCGAAATGGCCGTCTCGTTTGGAGCGAAATTCAAGGACCCCATGCGCTTCGTGATCTCAGCCGTGCGCCTAGCCTACGACGGCAAATCGATCAGCAATGCCCGTCCCATGCTGAATTGGCTCAACGGCCTGGGCGAGGCTCCGTTCGGCCGCCAGACCCCCGACGGCTATCCCATGACCGAGCTGGGCTGGGCAAGCTCGGGGCAGATGAGTCGGCGATTCGAAATCGCCCGCAGCATCGGTGCCGGCAACGCCGCGCTGTTCGATGCAGAAGACGGAAGCGCGGCCACCACGGTGGGTTTCCCGCAGCTCGCGAATCGACTGTACTACCAGGCCATCGAGCCGTTTCTCGCCACGCACACCAAGACCGCGCTCGATCGCGCGAATTCACAACAGGAGTGGAACACCTTTCTGCTCTCATCGCCGGAATTCAACTATGAATAATCGAGCATCCATGACCCGGCGTCGTTTGTTGGCAGCCGGCGCGGCGGCGCTGGCCGGCGCCTCGATCACCGGCCGCTTGTACGCCGCACCGGGCGCAGGGCCGCGTTTTCTGCTGGTTTTTCTGCGCGGCGGGTACGATTCCACCAATCTGCTGATCCCCTATTCGAGCAGCTTCTACTATGAGGCGCGTCCGACGATAGCCATTCCCGGACCCGGTCCCTCGTCCAACGGCGGCGCCCTCGCGCTGGACGGCGATTGGGCGCTGGCACCCGCAGTTCGCGATACGGTCGGCGAGATGTACCTGCAGCGGCAGGCCGCATTCGTACCCTTTGCCGGCACGGATGATCTGTCGCGCAGCCATTTCGAAACCCAGGACAGCATCGAGCTCGGCCAGCCGGCGGCCGGCAAGCGCAATTATCGATCGGGCTTTCTCGGGCGCCTCGCTGAAATCTTGTCCGGCTCTTCCGGGAACGCATCGATTGCGTTCACGGATGCCTTGCCGCTGGCCTTCGAAGGCCCGGCGGGCGTGCCCAACCTTTCGCTCAAGAACGTGGGCAAACAGCCCTTCGACGAGCGGCAGGCGCGCATCCTGAACGACATGTATGCCGGGCATCGCCTCGAAGCTGCGGTGAGCACCGGTCTGGAATTGCGCCACGAAGTGGCGCAAGAGATGGCCGACGAGATGACCGCGGCCAATCGCAACGCCGTCAATACCCGAGGTTTCGAACTCCAAGCCGAACGCATGGGCCGGTTGATGCGCGACAAATACCGGCTGGGATTCGTCGACATCGGGGGATGGGATACCCATGTGGGGGAGGGCGCGGCACAGGGAACGCTGGCCAACAATTTGGGCAGTTTGGGGAAGGGTCTGCAGACCTTTGCCCAGTCTCTCGGCGCGGAGTGGAACAACACCGTGGTCGTGGTGGTGTCCGAATTCGGCCGGACGTTTCGCGAGAACGGCAATCGTGGAACGGATCACGGCCACGGTACCGTCTATTGGGTGTTGGGCGGATCGATCAGCGGCGGAAAGATCTGCGGAGAGCAGCAGCGAGTCGCGCAAGCCACGCTGTTTCAAAATCGGGATTTTCCCGTGCTGAACGATTACCGATCGGTCCTGGGCGGCTTGTTCCGTTCGCTGTGGGATCTGTCGCCCGCGCAAAGCGCGGATATCTTTCCGCAGGCCGCGTCGATCGACCTGAAGTTGGTTTGACGGCCGTCAGCGCAGCTGACTATCCTTGCTGCCGCGCCGGTTATAGCCGGCTGAGCGTGCCTGCTCGCGGTCCTGGGTATCCTGGCAGGAAAGGCACAAGCGAACGCCCGGTATTGCGTCGCGGCGGGCCTGCGGAATCTCGGTGCCGCATTCGGCGCAGTGGCTGAGTGATGGCCCCTGGGGCAAACGGCTTTGCGCCAGGCTGATGGCATCCTTGACGGTCGCGTCGATCTGCTCCTGCACGGCCCCTTCTTTCGCCCAACCGGTCGCCATTTACCGCTCCCCTCCTACGGAATAACCCATTGGGCTAGCCGTGGTTCACGCGCGCGGGAACGCGGCCGGGCGTGCCGATCTGGCCAAATCGGCGCTCACGCTTCGCGAACTCATCAAGAGCCTCGGCAAAGGCCAGCTCGTCGTAGTCCGGCCAGAACGCATCGACGAAGCACAGTTCCGCATAGGCGCATTCCCACAGTAGAAAGTCGCTCAACCGCTTCTCGCCGCCCGTGCGGATCAGCAGGTCGACGTCCGGTGTCACCGTCACCGCATGATCGACCTCGGCAAGATGCTCCTTGAAGCGAGATCGCTCGATCGAGGATTCCAGTGCCATGCGCCGGCAAGACTGCAGCATGGAATGCTGCGCCGAGTAGTCGACTGCGATACGCAACGTCATTCCGGAACAATGAGCCGTGGCTCCTTCGCTGTGCTCGATCGTACGAAGAACTTCCGGTGCCAGGCGATCTCTGCGGCCCACCACGTTGATCCGAATCGCTCTTTCCAGGCATCGGGGAGTCTGGGACAGCAGGTAGCGGCGCAGAAGCGCGAACAACGCCGCGACTTCACCGCGCGGCCTGCCCCAGTTGTCGGCCGAGAATGCGTAGAGGCTCAAGGTGTCGATACCGCGTCGCGCCGCAGCTTCGACCACCTTGTCGACGGTCTTCGCCCCCTCGCGGTGGCCGGCGGTGCGCGGCAGCCCGCGCTGCGAGGCCCAGCGTCCGTTACCGTCCATGATGATTGCTACGTGCATATTAGGTTGCTCTGCAATACAAAGTTCGTGAGCCAAGAGAAATCATGTGCGACGCGTTGCCTTGATCACCGCTTCGACGTGGTCAAGATACCGATTCAAGGCGTTCCTACCGAGCGCCGTCAGGCGATACACGGTCTTCGGACGGCGCCGCTCGAAGGATTTCGTGCAGGTTAGGTACGCCGCTTCCTCGAGTTTGCGCGCGTGTGCGCTCAAATTGCCGTCGCTGACATCGAACAGGGACTTCAGCTCATTGAAGGTCAGCTCGTCGCGCACCGCAAGGGCGCTCATGATGCCCAGCCGCACGCGCTCGTATACCAGCCGGTCGAATGTCGCATCGTTGTGGTCGGCAGATGTCGAAGGCAGTTCGGCTACCGCGGCCAACTTGGTCCGCTTCTGTGCCGCCGGTATCGCGGCGCGCAGTTTAAGTTTCACTGCCATGGCTCATGCGTCTGATCAGAATGCCGAAGACGATATGCAGACCGCCGAAACCGGCGCCCAACATCGATATCTGCCACTCATCCGGCAGCAGCAGCGCCAATAATCCGAACAAGATGAAGAAGACACCCAGAGTCGCAATGATCCGCGTCGTAGCCGCGCTCGCGGCGACCAATGCACAGCCGTACAGAAGCAGCCAGGTGCCGGGGATGGCATGCAGGTTGCCGGCAAACCAGTGCACGGCCGTCATCACCAGACCCGCACCCAAGGAGGGTGACAGACATAGCGCGAACTTGAGCAAGGGCGTGCCGGCCAGACGCAGATCGCGCAGAGACGATTCCCTGACGATCAAGATACTGCCGATGACCGCGCCGACCAGCGCGGCTCCCAGCCAAATCCCCAGCCAGTAGTGGCGCAAGCTCGGCGTGAAACACAGGGCCGCGGCAGCCAAGGCAATGCTGCCCAAAACAATACCGGCCGAGCCGGGGACAGCCAGCAGCACCGCGCCCTCCATGGAGGAGCGGATGTAGCGCAGCGTGGCCACTGCATGGGAATCGAGGCGTGCGGTTGTGTCATCCACGGATCGACACTAACCGACGATTCCGTGCGTCGTCAAGTACTCTGTATCATAGAGTATATGTTGTCGAATTGCCCGGGGAGCCGGTGACCAGGCCGGCGCTCCGGTGCACTCCGGAATTCAAGCGGCCCCGGGTCTTGGCGTATCATGCGAGGCTCAACTCATGGGGGAATACCGATGGTGACGAAACTCAAAACAACTTTGGGTGTCTTGCTGGCGGGTGCGGCCTTGGCATTTGCGCACTTGGCGAGCGCCGCAGACGTCACCGGCACGTGGATCATGGCGGTCGAGACCGGGGCGGGCAGCGGCTCTCCGACATTTATTCTGGTTCAGAAAGGCGAAGCCCTGTCCGGAAGCTACAAAGGTCAGTTGGGCGAGGCCCAGGTGACCGGTACGGTGAAGGGCGAGGATGTGACGATCGAATACAAGGTCGAGGGGCAGGGGCAAAGCTTGGCCGTCAAGTATTCGGGTAAGACCGACGGCAAGACCATGAGCGGACGGGTGTCGCTCGGCCAGTTCGGCGATGGGACCTTTACCGGCACCAAGCAGTAGCGGTGGCGATTCCGGCCGACTTGGCCGGCAAAATGTGACTGTGCGACCGGCGATTTGTACCGGGTCATGTGATCGGCAAGCTCGGCCGGAACTCCAGCGGGCGACCTAGCGGCGATCGGCGCCGGTAACGCGCATTTCTGCGGGGGAAGCCTCCCCGCTCTGTTAAGCAGTTCTCATCTTTTATGTTTGCCCTGGCCATCACGGCCTTTCCGGGCGTTTGGGCGCAGCCAAATGTGACCCAAAGCATGTCCTCAGCCCCGCATTTGCCGGAACCTTATTGTGTTAAGCCAAACACAGAACATTCGCGGTATACGAATGCGATCGCGGCGCAATGAAGCCGCCGCGGACGATTGCAACATGAGGCCATAAGATGCCGAAGAGTTTGAGAAAACATGAACTTACAACAGCGGAGCCAGCCGAGCGGGCAATGCCTCAAGCGGTGAGAAAGCAAAAGCTCACCGTGTTCTTGGTTACCGGCGACGAATCGTTGTGGCCGCAGATAGGCGCCGACTTAAATGGCGGGCTGGTTCTAAAGCAGATCGACACGATCGACGAGTTGGTCGGTTCGGTGCCCTCGGGCCAGGCCGGGATCGTGTTGTGGGATGCGCGTAACCATCCGGACCCGGCGTCGGTGCTGTCGCGTCTGCATATGCATTCCTCGCGCTTTGCCATCGTCGCGTTGGACCATGCTACGAGCAGCAATGCGTGGACGCTGCCCATTCAACATCGGCAGGTGGTAGCCCACGTCGGGTTGCCCATCGAGGACAACGTGCTCACCGGTGCGCTCGACAGCGCCCACGAAGAGGTGAATTCACGTCTGGCGCTCTTGGGCGACGGCTCGACCCCGACACCGACCCTTGCCGCCGCTCCGAAAAAACCTTGGCTGGTCCCGGCCGTGATCGGCGGAGTCCTCATCGCGGCGCTGGTTGCTTTCATGCTCGCCCGCCGGGGCCCCGGTGACGTGAAGCCGGTGAGCGCATCATCTACATCGTCGGCACCGTCTGCATCAGAGCCTGCCAAGGCGGCCGCGGCCCCGACCGCTCCGAAGTCGCCGGCCGAAGTCGACGAAAAAATCGACGCACTCATCGAGAGAGCGCAGGAAGCCATGCAGGATCGGCACTTCATCGATCCGGCGGCAGCCAGCGCGCTCTCACTCTATCGCGAAGTGCTCGTTCTCAACCCCAACAATGGCGAGGCGCGGCAAGGACTGCAGCGCCTTGCGGAGATCTTGATTGCGCGCGTGCAGTCGGCTCTCGATGAGCGCAAGTTCGACACGGCATTGCAGTTCCTGGAGACCGCACGCAGCATCGATGCGAACGACAAGCGCTTGTCGGCTCTCGACGAAAAAATAGCAAGTCTGCGCGCCGAAATAGGTCCGGCACAGATTCTCGCCGCCCTCAATGCCCAGAACTTCGACCGCGCGACCCAGTTGCTCGATGAGGCGGCGCGCTCGAAGGCACTTCCGCCCGCGAAAATTGCCCAACTGCGCGATGATGTTCATCGTCGGCGGGCCGACTTCGAGGTGACCCGGCTGCTCCAGCTCGTCGATGCACGCGTGCAGCAAGATCATCTGATCGATCCGCGCAACGACAGTGCGCTCTACTACCTCGATCAAGCGAAACAAGCCGGTGCCGGCGGCCCCGCCTTGCAGGCGCAGACGCAGGACTTGGTCAAGCGCCTGGTGCAAATGGCGCACGGCGCCATCCAGCAACGAAACTACGGCGACGCGGAGCGAGTCCTCGCCGAGATGCACACCATGGGAGCGCCTGCGGCAACCGTGACCGGCCTGCAGCGTGAACTGAGCCAGGCCAAAAGTCAGTCGGCGCCGAAGCCTGAGCTGCCGCAGTACCTCGAGCTGGCGCAGTCGCGTCTGGCCCAGGGCAAGCTCACCGAGCCGGACAATGACAGCGCATTGTTCTATGTCAATCAGCTGCGCGGTGCCGATCCGAAAAACAGTGCGCTTCCGCAGATCAGCGGCGCAGTGCAGGGGCAGATCGTCGAGCGCGCGCGCGCCGCGCTTGACGCCGGCGACCTGGACAGGTCGGAGACGCTGGTGCAACTCGCCACCGGTCTTGGCGCCTCCGCCGATTTGGATGCGCTCAACGACAAAATTCGCCAAAGGAAAGTCGCGGGCGCCGGACCGTTGCAAGTGCCGGAACAGTCGTTGACGCGCCTGACCAAGCTTGACGTGCAGTATCCGCCGCGAGCCCTGCAGAGCGGCATCGAGGGATGGGTGGAAGTCGGCTATACGGTCGGACCCGACGGTGTGGTTACGAATGTGAAAGTTCTGAATGCCACGCCTCCCAAGGTGTTCGAGACCTCGGCGACCAAAGCGGTGAGCCACTTGCGCTACCAGCCGGTGGTGCAGGGCGGTAAGGCCATCGCCGTGGGCACGCAGGTGCGCATCGCTTACCGCGTGCCCAAGTAGACGCTGCCGTGAACAGTCAAACCGCAACCACCTCGGCCACGAGTACCACGCTGGTACCGCCGACTGCCGTTGAGCGCAGCCGCGGCACGGTGCTGTGCCTGATCGTGCACGATGAGCTGGAACTGCGCTTGCGGCTCGCGGGCCTGGTGCGCCGCGCAATGCCGAAAATCGATGCGGATACGGTGACGCGTGCCGGCTTCGATGCCATTTCAACCGAGCGCTTGCGTGCGTACGTGGCGGTAATGTTCATCGTCGAATTCAGTCCGCCGGAAGCGGCCAACGGATCGCTCGCGGCTCTCAAGCGCCTGCATGAGCAGGCGCCGAACTTGCCGATATTCGTGTTCGCCCGCGGCGGCAACGAACGCAGTGCCGCACGCGTCATGAAGCTGGGTGCCAGCGATTACTGGCCCATCCATTCGGTGATCATCGGCGAACTCTGCACCGCGCTTCAGCCGTTGCTCGAGGCGCCGCCGCCGGCCGTCGCCGCAAACACCGCGGCAGACCGATGGCGCCAGCCGGAAATCGCCGGCTACACCATGATGAAGAAGATCGCGCAATCTTCCGCCGCCAGTGTCTACCTGGCACGCAACGATGACTTCCCGCAGCCGGTCGCATTGAAAATCGAGGCCGTCAAAGGGCGGCATCTGATGTCCGAGGCCGACAGGGAGCGCTTCACCAAGGAATGCGCGATTTTGTCGAAGCTCAATCACCGATCCATCGCCAATGTCCTCGATTTCGGCACGACCGACGACTATTTGTATCTGGCGCTGGAATACTTTCCCTGCGGGAGCTTGCGCGAGCGGCTGAAGCATCCGGTGAGCGAATTGGACGCCATGAATTATGCGCATCAAATCGGCGAGGCATTGCAAATCGTGCACGCTGCGCGCGTGGTCCATCGCGATCTAAAACCGTCCAATCTCATGCTGACCAACGAGAATCGCCTGGTGCTCATCGACTTCGGATCCGCGCGGGGCGGGTTTCTGTCGAATGATCCGGCCAGTGCCAGTGCCAGCGATTGCACGGGAACGCCTTACTATGTGTGCCCCGAGCAAATCGATGACCGGGAACCCGACGCCAGGGGCGATCTTTACAGTCTCGGTGTGGTGTTCTACGAAATGCTCTGCGGCACCTTGCCCTTCATGGGAAAGACGCTGGCGGACATCCTGGCGGCGCACCGTGGCGCCCCGGTACCGCGCATGCCCGATCACTTGGCACCCTACCAGTCGATCATGGATCGCCTGTTGGCGAAAGATCCGAAAGAACGATTTGCCTCCGCCGCGGAATTCTTGGATGCCTTGGATGTCTTGCGTGCGGAATTGATGACTCGCAAACCCAGCAAACCACAGCGGAGCGCTTGATCCATGAACCGTCGTCTTGCCAGCAGTTTAGTACCGCGAATGACCGGAGGCGGCCTGGTGGTGCTGGTGATCATCCTCGCCTTCGCCTTCGTTGCCGTCGTATTGATACCGGGTCTGGAACTCGCCAGCGAACTGGCCGATACCACCGTGTCCCTCAAGTTCGTCGGACAGCAGCAGCGCAATCCGGCACTCATCCACGCATCGCTCGACTCGATGCACGACCACTTGACGACGCGCGGTTATATCCAGGAATCGATCGATCAGCTGCGCGATGCCGCCACCAAGCTCGACGCCGGGTTGCATGAGATGAACGCGTCGCGTGCCGCGAGCTGGTTCGCCTTGTCGGGCGACACCTCCGCCAAGGGCGAACCCATCTCCGGCAAGCATGCCGCGGCACTGCGCGAACTGTGGGCCAAGGAGCAGGAGTCGCTCGATCCCATCCTGAAATTCAAGGGCGTGCCCTACCAGGACAACGAGACGACCGGTACTGCGCTCAATGAGAGCGGTAAGCAGCTGGAACGGGACCTCGCCACCTCCATCCGCATCACCAAGCGCGTGATACCGTTGATCGACGGCGAGCTCAATGCCATCGTGACCGACCTGCAGACCGGCAGCGCGCGCTCGGCCACCGAATTGCGCCTCGTCATGCTCACCGGCCTACTCATCGCGATCGTGCTGGCGGCACTGGTATCGATTTTGATGCTCGCGCGGCAACGCCAGGACGCCTCGCTGCGCCAGGCGCGTCAACAGACCGCGGATATCCTGCGCACGGTGAAGGACGGCTTGTTCCTGCTCGATGAGAACCTCATCATCGGTGCCTCATACTCGAGCGCGCTCGAATCGCTGTTTCAGCGCACGGATTTCGCCGGGCTGCCCTTCGAGACGCTGCTCAAGGACATCGTTTCCGAGAAGACGCTCGCGACGGCCCTCAAGTTCATCGGGGTGCTGTGGTCGGAACGCACCAAGGAGAACCTGGTCAAGACCATCAACCCGCTCGGCGAAATCGAAGTCAATTTCGATTCGGGTCAGGGCAAGATCGCCACGCGCTATTTGCAGTTCGATTTCCACCGCGTGCGGGTCGACAACAAGATCACGCATGTGCTGGTGGCGGTCGCGGATGTCAGCGCCCGCGTGGATCTCGCCCGAGAACTGCAGACCTCGCAGACGCAGGCACAGGCACAAGTCGATACCTTGCTGGGTATTCTGCACGTCGATCCGACGCAGCTGGCTTCATTCCTGAGCGACTCCAACGCCGCGATGAAAATGATCAACGCGGTGCTGCGCGAGCCGGCCCGCGAGGAGAGCGCCTTCCGCAAGAAGCTCGACACCCTGTTCCGTCAAGTCCATTCGGTGAAAGGCGAAGCTGCGGCCCTGGGATTGTCGTCCATCGAGAGCCGCGCGCACTCCTTCGAGGATGATTTGAAGAATTTGCGCGAGAAATCCGATCTGTCGGGCAACGACTTCCTTCCGCTGGTCATCAAGCTGGACGACCTGTTGACCCACTTGCAGTCCGTCGGCGACTTGGTTTCGCGCCTGGCGCGCCTGCATGTCGCCGCCGGTGGCGACTCCGACGCCCATGCGGATACGGCGGTCATCGAGCGTGGCGGCTCGGAAATTATCGCCAAAAACGAGGGCAGCGTGCCCTCCATGCTGCAGCAGCTGACGGCGCGGGTGGCCAACGAAAACAACAAGGAAGCGTCCCTGCAATGCCTGGGATTCGATACGGTGCCGGATCAGTATCGGCGCATCGTCAAGGATATTGCCGTGCAGGCCGTGCGAAATTCCATCGTACATGGCCTCGAATCCGCGAACGACCGGCTGGGCGCCGGGAAGCCCACGCAGGGACAGCTCAAGCTGATATTCCAGGAACTCGGCGACGCCGGCTACAAGCTCATCGCCGAAGACGACGGGCAGGGCATGTCGACCGAAAAGATCAAGCAGGCGGCACTGAGGAAGGGGTTCATCACGCCGGAGAAGGCAGCCACCTTGGATGCGAAACAAGTGTTCTCGCTGCTCTTCCAGCCCGGGTTCTCGACGGTGGAGAATGCCACCAAGGATGCGGGGCGAGGCGTGGGGATGAATTTGATGGCCGGGCTCATGCAGCAGGTCGGCGGCAAGGTTTCGCTGGCTACCGTGCCAGGGAAGTTCACGCGTATCACATTGAGTCTGCCGCCGGCCAAACGCGCCGGGAATACGGAAGCGGCTTGAAATGGATACGTCGGTTCGCTCCAAGGGCACATTGAAGCTCATGATCGTCGATGACTCGAATATCATCCGGCGGCGCATAGAACGCTCCCAGCAGATCGCCCGCCTCGAAGTGGTCGGCGCCGCCAGCAACGGCCGTGCCGCGGTAGAAATGTTTCGCCGCACTCAACCCGATGTGGTGACCATGGACTTGACCATGCCGGAAATGGACGGGATCGAATGCGTCGAGGAACTGATCGCAATCAATTCCGAGGTGCTGATTCTGGTGGTGTCGGCGCTCGCCGATAAAGCCACCGCGGTCGAAGCCATTGAAAAAGGCGCGAACGGATTCCTGTGCAAGCCTTTCACCGATCGCCAGCTCAACGATGCGTTGGAAGAGCTGCTGTCGGAGGCTTGAGATGTTCAAAGAAGCAGAAATCCGCACATTCATCGAAGGAACGACCAACTACTTCGAGACCTCCGCGCAACAGTCGGCCACGGTCGGCTCGCCGTACCTGGTCACGGACGGCAACCCCGGCGCCTATGAATACACAGGCGTCATCGGGGTCACCGGCGCGCGCAAAGGCGTCGTCTATTTCACTGCCCCCCGCGGCATGCTCACGGTGCTGCTCATGCGCATGCAGGAAACCGACACCAGCGACGAGAACATCAAGGATCTCGTCGGCGAGGTCGCCAATACCATTTCCGGCAACGCGCGCCGCGACTTCGGCAAGAATTTCGTCATCTCGGTTCCCGTGGTCATTGCGCACGACCTGGAAAAAGTGACCACGCCGCACTCGCGATCCTTCGTCATCCCCATCAACTGGCGCACGCACTCCGCCAAACTCGTGGTCTGCCTCGAATAAACCGGGCGGGCGCGCCGCTCACTTTCCATCCACGGAAAACGCCAGCAGGACGTTCACCCCGTTGCTGCCGGTGCGCGCGGCGCCGTTGAATCCGGACATCGTGTACACCATGCCTCCGGCAATGGTCGGTCCCATGCCGTCGATGCCGCCGCCGGGCTGCGCCTGATTGCCGTTGACCGTGCTGTAGGTCTGCGCCGTGGTGCTGAATTCCCACACGATTTTTCCGCTCGAGGCATCGTAGGCGCGGAACCACCCGTCCAAGGTTCCCGAAAACACCACGCCCGGTATGACGCCGGGCGCCGCGGATTGCGCGCGCACGCAGGCTCCCTTGGTGAAGTCCTTCGAACGGTCCCCCGCGTAGTGGCAGGGGGCGACCGGGGCCGGGGTGCCCCAGACGATCTTGCCGCTGAAGGGATCGAGCGCATACAAGCCGGGTTTGCCGGGCGATGTGTAGTCGCGCGAACGCGGCGCGCCGGCGGCCACGGCGATCTCGTCGAAGATCTCGCCGATGTCGGAATTCGGCACGAAGACATATTTCGCGTCGGCACCGATCCCCCATTCCACGCCGCCCAGCGGCGAACCCGCGCCCACGGTTGTTTTCCAAAGAGTGCGTCCGCTGTCGGGATCCACGCCGTAGACGATGCCGGATTTCTGGCCGGCAACGAGGATTTGCTTCGCGCCATGCTTGAATAGGATGGGTGTGGCGCCGAAGTCGAAATCAGGACCGGTCGGCGTCGGGCAGTTGACGGCCTTGACCGGACCGCTGCAGCCCACGATGAAGTTGTCGTTCGTGGTGACTTGATTTCTCCAGCGAACCTTGCCCGATTTCATCTCCAAAGCGACGATGGCATCGTCGCCCTCGGTGGGGGCATCCGTATAACTGTCGCCGGTCACGACATAGACCAGGCCGCGCTTCGCGTCGACCGTCGGCGATGCCCACACGGGCGCGCCGGCCGGCCCTTGCATCTGCACGCCGTTGGCGTTCTTGCGAATGGGCACCATCGGTTCGGTGATCATGTAGGTTTGCCATTGCTTGCGGCCGGTCTTCAGGTCGAGCGCCGCCAGGCTCCCGCGGAAGGTGCAGCAGGAATAGTTCGGCTGTATGGCGGCTACCTCCTCGCCCGAGGAAACCGGCACGAACAGCTGGTCGCCCGACACCACCGGCGTACCGGTGATGAACGAAGCGGCGTGATTGTCCAGCGATTCGCTGTGCCAGATCTCGGTCCCGGTTTGCGCATCGAAGGCGCGCACGACGCGTTTGCCGACCCCGACGAACGTCGCCCAGCCGCTGGGCGAGATCGACGATCGGATCACCATCGGCGTATTGCGCGACGGGGCATCCTCGATGGCCCAGTGCACACAGCCGGACTTTGCGTCCAGCGCGTAGAACTTGCCGTTCCGATTCGTGATGAACAGCCAGTCGCCCACCACCGTGGGCTGGCCGCCGCCCGGCATGGAAAAAGCCCATTTCACCTTCAGGCGCGGTACGTCGGCCGCGCGAAGCTTAGGGTTGGGCTGAAAACGCGTCGAATTTTCGTCCGGTCCCAGCGCGGGCCAATCCGAGGCGCTGGCCTTAATGGGCCCATGAGTGGCGCACAGCGGGTCGGTGCCGGCCGTGCCCAACTGCTGGCCGGGCGCAAGGAACAGCGCGACGGCCTCGATTTCCGGCCGCGACAGCCCTTTGCCCATGGGCGCCATCACGCCGGTGGTCAGTGCGATGACGATGTCCCCCGGGGACCGGAAGGCCAATTCCGTCCGCGTCGGGGCGCGTTCCACCGCCGGGTCGTGGCAGCTCTTGCAGCGCGAGTTGAATACCGATTCACCGCTGACCGGCGGCGTGCTCTCCTGCGCCGCGGCCAATGCTCCCAGCACGCAAGTCAAGACAAAACCGGCGCAAATGTAGATTCGGCTATTGTCCATGAAACCTACTCCCCGAATGCAAACGTGTTTTAAGTAGGAGAATCGAATTAGAAGAATTAATTAAGAGAATCCGATCCAACGGCCGGCCATGGCCACCATGAGCCAAGCCGCCATGGTCATGACCGTCACGCTGCGCATGGCAAGGCCGGAAGCGCCGCGCTTGATCAAGGGATTGAAGGCGGCATAGGTCACCAACAGCGCGACGACGAGTGAAATCATCTTCACCAAGAATGCCTGGCGCCCATAGAGCTTCACCGGCTCGGAAATTCCCAGCAACAGGCCGGTGGCCAGCAACACGATGACTGCCGCATCCATGTAACGGCGCGCGCTCTTGAAGATCAGCGCGGGAGAGATCTTCAATCCCACACCCAAGATCGACAGGGAGAGGATGAGCACGGAGCCGCCCAGCAGTGCGAGAGCCAACAGATGCGCCGACTCGATCGCCGGGAACAACCACGTGGACTCGCGGATGGTTTGGCCGAGTGCCGAGGCCTCGAGGTTCTGTGCGGTGTGATACAGGCTCATGGTTCAGCCAGGATCCAGCGGGCAGCCGGTCAGTTCGGCCATGGTAGGCGAGGTGATGCTGTCGCAGTCGAACCAGTTGTACGCGATGAGCCGGCCGAACACGATGACGCAGGCCCAGGCGCTCAAGGATATGGCGGCGCAAACCTTCGACTTGCGAGGCACCGGTCCTAAGTCCCAGGCCGCTTTGTCGCGTTCCACCTTGAAAGTGAAAATGGCGATATTGACCGCCGCAATCAGGATCATGATGCACTTCAGCCTGAACCACAGGCTGTGATAGGTGCGGATCGGGATGGCGAGGAACAGCATGGCGCCGGTGATCACCAGCAGGATGAAGCCGGCCACCGTCCAGGGGAGCATCCGCGAGAGCATCTGCGATACCGGGACGCTGTTATAAGAAATGCCTAACAAACGCAGATCTACCGTGGCGATGGTGCCCACGAAAAGCATGATGGACATGACATGCGTGGATTCGGTGATCGCGTAGAGGTACAGCGATTCGTGCAGTCCGATGCTCCACGGCGTATCCGCCAATTTGCCGACCAGTCCCTCGAGCATGGGTTCTCCGCTGTTATATATCAGCCGCGGCTACCCGTTGATTACTCGAACAATCTTGAGGACGCAACGGAAAGTGTATTGCCAAAACAGCCGTCTGAAGCGATTATAAGCCGCGATTATACGGGCCCTTTTTGCGCCGTCCAGCAATGCTCGGTGCCATGACCGATAATTTGATACGTTCGGGGTCTACTTAAATATGTCGTTGGCTGGAGGAAATCCCACATGAATTTTCGCACCGACAAAGCGGCGAGTCTGGCTGCTGCGTTGATCTTGGGCGCCATCGGCGCGCCTACCCTGGCTCACCACGCCTTTCAGGCGGAATTCGACGGCAATCAGCCGCTCATGCTTCAAGGCAAGGTGACCAAGGTGGAGTGGATCAATCCGCATACTTGGGTGCACATGGACGTCGTCACCGACGGCGTCACTCAGGAGTGGATGGTCGAGGCGGGTACGCCCAATACGCTACTGCGCGAGGGCCTCACGCGCGACTCGCTGAAAGCGGGTGAAACCATCATCGTCCGCGGTTACCGCGCCAAGGACGCTCGCTGCCGCCCGGCCTGCAAGGCGAACGGCCGCGACGTCACTTTCCTGGACGGCCACAAAGTATTCATGGGCTCGAGCGGAACGGGTGCGCCGAAAGACGGTTCGGATCCGAACGAGAAATAGTCGAGAGTAGGCGCGAGATGGTTGCCGCCGGCGACAGGCGGCATGACCGGGGGGAAGTTTCTGAACAAGAAGATAAAGATATTGGCGCTCGCATCAATGGCCGGATCGATGGCCGCATCGAGCATAGGCATAGGCCACGCACAACCGGCCGCCACGGCGCCCCACACGGTGCTGCATAAGGCATCCGCCGGCGCCATCGATCGGGTCGGCGGGCACCCTAATTTCAGCGGCGTCTGGTCGGTGATGAACACGGCCAATTGGAACATCGAGCCGCACCTCGCGGCCGCCGCACTGGAGTTGCGGCCGGGGCCGGTGGTTCCCGTACCCGCAAAGGCCATCGTGGCTTTGGGTGCGGTAGGCTCGGTACCGGCCGGCATGGGCGTGGTCGAGGGCGGCAAGATTCCGTACCGACCCGAAGCGCTCGCCAAAAAGCAGGACAATCAGAAACACTATTTGGAGCGCGATCCGGAAGTGAAATGCAACCTGCCCGGCGTGCCGCGGGCCAATTACATGTCCATGCCGTTTCAGATCGTGCAGTCTTCGAAGACCATGCTGATCTCCTATGAATACGATGGCGCGGTGCGCGACATCCTGTTCAATGACCCGGGTCCGGCGCCCATCGATAGCTGGATGGGTCAATCGGTGGCCAGATGGGAGGGCGATACGCTGGTGGTGACCGTCACGGCACAAAACGACAGTACTTGGTTCGATCGCGCGGGCAACTTCCATTCGGGCGACATGACGGTGGTCGAGCATTGGAGCCTCGTGAACGAGAATACGCTGCGCTATGAGGCCGAAATCACCGACCCGGCGACATTCACCCGCCCGTGGAAAATGAGCATGCTCATGTATCGCCGCCTCGGCGATGATGCTCGATTGCAGCAGTTCAAATGTGTCGAGTTCGTTGAAGAGTTGATGTATGGCGACTTGCGTAAGGAGCCCCTGAAATGAACACGAGAAAATTCACTGCCTTGACGGCGGCTGCGGTCATATCGGCGCTGGCTGCCTCCGCCGCATTTGCGGCAGGTGCTGCGGCGGCCGGTGCCTATAAAGCGCCGCTGAATGCCTACGGCCAACCGGATCTCGAAGGCACCTGGACCAATGCGACCCTGACGGTGCTCGAGCGGCCGAAGGAATACGGCGGCCGAAGGGCAATGACGGATGATGAGGTGAAGAAGGTCGAGGGCGAGGATGCGAAACTCGTCGCCGACGGCAATAAGCCCACCGACCCGAAGGTGAAGACTGCGGACCTGCCTCATGAGTGCGGCCGAGGCTTCAGCGGTGCGGGCTGTGGGTATAACTCCGCGTGGATCGACCCGGGTACGACGGTCATGCGCGTCAACGGCGAACCGCGCACCTCGTTCATCACCGATCCCGCTGACGGACGGCTGCCGCCCTATAAGGCGGGTGTTACCGCTCCGGGCATGGAGCAATATGCCCATCGCGGCGAAAATCCCGAGAACATGACCTTGGCCGAGCGCTGCCTGACATCTTTCGGCTACAGCGCGGGCCCGGTGATGCTGCCGCTGCTCTACAACAACAACTATGAGATCGCGCAGAGCAAGGACACGGTGGCCATCGTGGTCGAGATGGTGCATGACGTGCGCATGATTCACCTCGGCGCCAAACATCGCACCGATGGCGAGCGGCCGTGGATGGGCGATTCCATCGGCTGGTACGAGGGTCCCACGCTGGTGGTCGAGACCACCAATTTTCCGCGCGCGACTGCACTGCGCGGTGCGTGGAAGGACTTGAAGGTCACCGAACGCTTCACGCGCGTCGGCGCGCATCGCATCCTGTATCAGTTCACGGTCGAGGACCCGAGCACCTGGGATCGGCCGTGGAGCGGTGAATACGAATTCACCTCGTCCAAGGGCCGGATCTTCGAGTACGCCTGCCATGAAGGCAACTACGCACTCGAAGGCATTCTCTCCGGCGCCCGCGCGGACGATGCCGCGGCGGCGGAGAAGGCCAAGGCCGCGGCGGCCAACAAGACTGCGGCAGCGGCTCCCGCAGCGGGCGGAACCAAGAAGCAATAGGCGAACCGTGGAACCGTAGCCGCCGGGTCGAGTCAGCTATGGAAGAAATGCCGCGGCCCCAACAGGCCGCGGCATTTTTCTAGCTTAATGACGCGCGATCACGATCGGATGCGACGAGGACAGTCCGCCGTCGACGGCAATGGCCTGGCCGTTGACATAGGAGGCCGCATCCGAGGCCAGGAATAACGCGGCCTGTGCGATTTCCTGCGGCACGCCATAGCGCTGCAAAGGATTGAGCTGCCCGATCTTTCCCTCACTGCCGCGTTCGCGTGCGCGCTCGAAGATCGGGCGCGTCATGCCGGTCTCGATCAGGCCGGGGCAGATGGCGTTGATCCGCACGCCGGTGCCCGTCAGTTGGTTCGCCACCGTTTGCACCATGCTGATGACGCCGGCCTTGCTGGCGCTGTAGGGCACGCCGCCCGCGCCGGAGCGCAGCCCCGCAACCGATGCGGTGCAGATGATGGACCCGCGCTTGCGCTTCACCATTTCCATGGCCGCATGTTTGGCCAGCAGAAATGTGCCGATGAGATTGATCTTCAGGACTTCTGTCCAGCGCTCCGCCGTTTCCTCGAGGAAGGGCACCAGCCCGCCGCTGATGCCGGCATTCGCATAGCAGACATCCAGGCCGCCGAATTCCTGCAGCGCCGTGGCCACCGCGCCGGCGACATCACCCTCGGCAGAGGAATCCTTGACCAGGGCAATGGCGCGGCCACCTGCCGAGCGAATCGCAGCGGCCGTGGCTTCGACTTCCGGTGCGCGATCCAGCGCCACCACGGCAGCGCCCTCGGCGGCAAACAACAGGGCGCTGGCTCGTCCGATGCCGCTGGCCGCGCCGGTGACGATGGCTGACTTGCCTTTCAAGATATTCATG
This sequence comes from Gammaproteobacteria bacterium, assembly GCA_021323735.1. Taxonomy (GTDB): domain Bacteria; phylum Pseudomonadota; class Gammaproteobacteria; order Steroidobacterales; family Steroidobacteraceae; genus Bog-1198. Next base: position 30,235 of record JAJPKM010000042.1, on the reverse strand, counting down.
CCCGCAGTATCGCCGGATGCTGCGGCCCGGGCAATGAGCGCGGAGTGCATAATTCAGCGGAATCACGCCCCACTCCGGCCGATGCGCGTCGCGTGCATATTCGGCGCGGATTCCACAATCAATTTGCATGCGGCACGGTGTCCACTACGTAACGCCCTTGCTTCTCAAATGGCACCCCGCGCTGTTACATTAGCCGGCCTAAACGACGGAACCCAGTTCTGCACAATGGAATCACGATCAGCATGAGTAAGGCTAACTTCGAGATCAAGGCGGGCGGCATCGCCGTCCTCCAATTCGACAATCCTCCGGTGAACAGTCTGGGCTTCGAGCTCCGGCAGTCCATCGTCGAGGGCATCGAGCGGGCGAATGCCGATCCCAGCGTCGAGGCCATTATTTTGACCGGCGCCGGCGGCGTCTTCTCCGGCGGTGCCGATATTCGCGAATTCGGTACTCCCAAGGCGTCTGCCCAGCCGCACCTGATGACCGTCATCGGCGCCGTTGAAGGCAGCGCCAAACCGGTGATAGCGGCGATCGGTGGCGTGTGCATGGGCGGTGGCCTCGAACTCGCCCTCGGTTGTCACTATCGAGTGGCAGCAGCGGGGGCGAAGATCGCCCTGCCGGAGGTGAAACTCGGCCTGTTGCCCGGCGCCGGCGGCACGCAGCGCCTGCCCCGAGTGATCGGAGCGGAGGCTGCGCTGAACATGATTGCCTCGGGTGCGACGGTACCCGCTGAAAAGCTTCGCGGCACGCCATTGTTCGACGCTTTCGCCGACGGCGATTTGATGGAGGCCGCGACGGCGTTTGCCCGCCGCGTCATCGGCGAGAAACTTGGGCTGAAGCGCGTGCGTGACTCGAAGGTCAACATGCCCAACCATGAGGCCTTCTTTCGCTTCGCGCTCAACAGCGCCAAGGCGATGGCGGGCCGCTATCCCGCACCGGTGGCGTGCGTGGAAGCCGTCTCCGCCGCATTCGACAGGCCCTTCGATGCCGGAATCAAACGCGAGCGCGAACTGTTCGCGGCGCTGATGCTGTCGCCGGAGTCCGCTGCGCTGCGTCACCTGTTCCAGGCCGAGCGTGCCGCTTCGCACATTCTCGACGTGCCGGCCGATACGCCGGTACGCCCGATCCGCAAAGTGGGCGTCATCGGCGCAGGTACGATGGGCGGCGGTATCAGCATGAGCCTGATCAACTCGGGGATTCCGGTCGTCCTGTTGGAGATGAAGCAGGAAGCCCTGGACAAGGGACTGGCGACCATGCGCCGCAACTACGGCGGGGCGCTGAAGAAGGGAACCTTAACCGAAGCCGCGCTCGATCAGCGCATGGCGTTGGTCACGCCGACGCTGGACTATGCGCTCTTGAAGGACTGCGATCTGGTGATCGAAGCGGTGTTCGAGAGCATGGAGGTCAAGAAGCAGGTGTTCGAGAAGTTGGACCAGGTAGTTCAACCGGGCGCCATTCTGGCTTCCAACACCTCGGCGCTGAACCTCAATGAGATTGCCGCGTTCACCAAACGTCCCCAGGATGTCATCGGCCTGCATTTCTTCAGTCCGGCGAACGTCATGCGCTTGCTCGAGATCGTGCGCTGCGCCAAGACGGCAAAGGATGTGCTCGCGACCGCCATGCAATTGGCCAAGAAGATCGGCAAGGTCGCCGTCATTTCGGGCGTCTGCGACGGATTCATCGGTAACCGCATGATCGCCCGTTACGGTGCGGCCGCTCACGACCTCGTCATGGCCGGTGCGCTGCCGGCCCAGATCGACAAGGCGCTGGAGGATTTCGGAATGGCGATGGGGCCGTTTCGCATGAGCGACCTGGCAGGCCTCGATATCGGCTGGGCCGCACGCAAGCGCCGCGCCGCTGAATTCCCCGACCGCGACATGAAAAATGTGGCGGATGATTTGTGCGAGGCCGGGCGCTTCGGACAGAAAACCGGCGCCGGGTGGTATCGCTATGAGGCCGGTTCGCGCAATGCCATTCCCGATCCCGCGGTTACCGACATCATCGAAAAGTACCGCCGCCAACAGGGCGTCACGCCGCGCAAGGTGTCCGCCGAAGAAATCGTCGAGCGCTGCATCTACGCACTCATCAATGAAGGGGCGCGCATCGTCGAGGACGGCATCGCGCAGCGCAGTTCCGATATCGACATCGTATACCTCAACGGCTACGGCTTCCCCGCCTGGCGCGGCGGCCCGATGTTCCATGCGGATCAAGTGGGCTTGAGCGAAGTGGCGCGCGCGTTGCGGCACATTGCCGCACAGCCGCGCGTCGACAAGGCATTCTGGACGCCGGCCCCGCTGCTGGCGCGCCTCGCCCAGGACGGTAAAACATTCAGCGCACATAGAGGATCAGACAAATGACAGAAGCAGTCATCGTATCCACGGCGCGCACCGGTCTCGGCAAGAGCTGGAAGGGCGCATTCAACATGACTTACGGTGCCACCCTCGGCGCACACTCGGTGCAGCACGCGGTGGCCCGCGCCGGCATCGACCCCGCCGAAGTGGAAGACGTCATCATGGGATCGGCCATGGGCGAAGGCACCACGGGCGGCAACATCGCGCGCCAGATCGCGCTGCGTGCCGGCCTGCCGATCACCACGGCGGGTTTGAGCATCAATCGTTTCTGCAGCTCCGGGTTGCAATCGATCGCGTTGGCTGCGCAGCGCGTCATGACCGAGGGCGCGGAAGTGATCGTCGCCGGCGGCCTGGAAAGCATCTCCTGCGTGCAGAACGAAACCAACACCCACATGCGCAAGGATCCGTGGATCGACGAACACAAGCCCACGCTGTACTGGAGCATGCTGCAGACGGCGGAAAATGTGGCGAAGCGCTACAACATCTCCAAAGAGGCCCAGGACGAATACGGCGTGCGCAGCCAGCTGCGCGCCGCCGCCGCTCAAGCGGCCGGCAAGTTCAAGGATGAGATAGCTCCGATGACGACCACCATGGGTGTGATCGACAAGAATACCGGTGCCATATCGACCCGCGAGGTCACCATTGCCAGCGATGAGGGCATTCGTCCGGACACCACGCTGGAAGGGGTCTCGAAAATCCGCTCGGCCATGCCGGGCGGCGTGATCACCGCGGGCAACGCCAGCCAGTTCTCCGACGGCAGCAGCGCGTGCGTGGTGATGGACGCCAAGCTTGCCGAGAAGCGCGGCCTGAAGCCGCTGGGCATTTTCCGCGGCTTCGCCGTAGCCGGATGCGAGCCGGATGAAATGGGCATCGGCCCCATTTATGCGGTACCGCGCCTGCTCAAGCGTGCCGGCGTCAAGATCAGCGACATCGATTTGTGGGAATTGAATGAAGCGTTTGCCGTTCAGGTGCTTTACTGCCGCGACAAGCTGGGTATCCCCGACGATCGTTTGAACGTCAACGGCGGCGCCATCGCGGTCGGCCACCCCTATGGGGTCAGCGGCGCGCGGCTTACCGGACATGCGCTGATCGAGGGCAAGCGCCGCGGCGCCAAGCTCGTGGTGGTCACCATGTGCATCGGCGGCGGGCAGGGCGCGGCAGGCTTGTTCGAGGTCGCCTGAATGGGATTGCGCGACTTGTTCGAGCTCGGCGGGAAAGTGGCGCTGATCACCGGCGGCTCGCGCGGCCTAGGCCTGCAGATCGCGAAAGGCCTGGGCGAGATGGGCGCGAAGATCGCCATCAGTGCGCGCAAGGCGCCGGAGCTCGAAGAGGCCAAGGCGGACCTCAAAAAGCAGGGCATCGACGCCTTGACCGTCGTCAACGATTTGTCGAAGCCCGATCAAGTGCCGGCGCTGGTCGATGCCGTGGTCAAGCACTACGGCGGCATCCACATTCTGGTCAACAATGCCGGTGCGACCTGGGGCGCGAAGGCCGAGGATCATCCGCTGGAGGCCTGGAACAAGGTCATGACGCTGAATGCCTCGAGCGTATTCGCGCTCAGCCAGGCGGTCGCGAATCGCTGCTTCATCCCGCAGCGATCCGGCAATATCATCGTCATCGCATCGACCGCGGCACTGCGCGCGGGCATGCAGATGAAGGCCGCTGCCTACTATTCGTCCAAGGCGGCTGCACTGCACCTGACGCGGGCGCTGGCGGGCGAATGGGGCCAGTACAACATTCGTGTCAATGCCATCTGCCCCGGGTTTTTCCCGTCCAAGATGGCCAGCGGGTTGCTGGACACCATGATGAGCGACGTGATCGCGCGCACGCCGCTGGGGCGAATCGGCGGGGATACGGATCTGCAAGGCGCGGCGGTGTATCTGGCATCGGATGCCTCGCGGCATGTCACCGGACAGTACATCGCCGTGGACGGCGGCGCCTCGAGTACATGAACATGAGCATCCCAGCGGCGGGCCTGTCTCAGACCCCGGCGCGCCACTCGATCGACAGTGCGCGCCTGGCCGCTTGGATGCAGGTGCACATCGCGGGATTTTCCGGCCCCATCGAGGTACAGCAGTTCGCCGGCGGCCAGTCGAGCCCGACCTTCTTGGTGCAGTCCCCCGCACGCCGCTACGTGTTGCGGCGTAAGCCGCCGGGAAAACTCCTGCCCTCGGCGCATGCAGTCGACCGCGAGTTTCGCGTGCTCGCCGCGCTCGAAGACACCGGCGTGCCGGTGGCGCCGGTGTATGCGCTGTGCGAGGACAGCGAGGTGATCGGCAGCGCTTTCTACGTCATGGACTACGTCGAGGGCCGCATTTTCTGGGATGCGCTGTTGCCCGAGGTCGCGCCGAGCGGCCGCCGCGACATCTACCTCGAAATGGTGCGCGTGCTTGCCGCGCTGCATTCGGTGGATTATGCCGCCGCGTCCTTGAGCGACTACGGTAAGCCGGGACACTATGTCGAGCGCCAGGTTGCCCGCTGGACGCAGCAATACCGCGCATCGGAAACCGAAAAGATCGAGGGTATCGAACGATTGATCGATTGGTTGCCGAAGCACATTCCCGCGGACGAGCAAACCTCGATCGTGCACGGCGACTTCCGCCTCGATAACACAATTTTTCACCCCACCGAGCCGCGCATCCTGGCGGTTCTCGATTGGGAGCTGTCGACGCTCGGCCACCCTCTAGTCGACCTGGCGTATTACTGCATGCGCTACCACCTCAGCGTCGCGGAGTTTCGCGGCCTCGGCGGCGTGGATCCAAAGACCTACCTGATTCCGAGCGAGGCGGAATGCGTCGCCGAATACTGCCGCCTGCGCGGCATCGCGCCGATAGCGCCGCGGGATTGGACCTACTACCAGGCATTTTGCATGTTTCGAATGGCCGCGATTCTACAAGGGGTGTTGGCGCGCGCTCTGCAGGGCAACGCTTCGAGCGAAACGGCACTGCAGGCGGGCCGCAGGGCCAAGCCGCTGGCCGAGTTGGGATGGCAGCTCGTACAACAATCATTCGACGTTTGAACCAACAGAGGAATCCCATGGATTTTTCCCACAGTGAAAAAGTGCGCGATCTGCAGGAACGGGTGACCCGCTTCATGGACGACCATGTGTATCCCGCCGAGCCGCTGTACCACCGGGAGCTGGAGGAAAACCGGCGCGCCGGCAATCCATGGAAAGTGACCCGAGTCGTCGAGGACTTGAAGAAGAAGGCCAAGGCGGAGAACCTCTGGAACCTGTTCCTGCCGCACTCGGAGCACGGTGCGGGGCTCACCAATCTCGAGTACGCGCCGTTGTGTGAGATCATGGGTCGCTCGCATATCGCTCCCGAGGCGTTCAATTGCTCGGCGCCGGATACCGGCAACATGGAAGTGCTGGCGCGCTATGCCACCAAGGAGCAACAGCAGCGGTGGCTCGCACCCCTGCTCGACGGCAAGATACGTTCGGCATTCGCCATGACCGAGCCCAATGTGGCGTCGAGCGATGCCACCAACATTCAGTCTTCCATCGTGCGCGACGGCAACAGCTATGTGATCAACGGCCGCAAATGGTGGACCTCCGGCGCCGGCGACCCACGCTGCGAAATCTTGATCTTCATGGGCAAGACCAATCCGGAGGCGGGCCGGCATTCCCAGCAGTCCATGATCCTGGTGCCGATGAAAACACCGGGCGTCAAGGTGCTGCGCACGCTGACGGTCTTCGGCTACGACCACGCGCCGCACGGCCATGCGGAAGTCGACTTCGAGAATGTGCGCGTGCCGGCGGAAAATTTGCTGCTGGGCGAGGGCCGCGGCTTCGAGATCGCGCAGGGGCGATTGGGCCCGGGCCGCATTCACCACTGCATGCGCACCATCGGCGTGGCGGAACGCGCGCTGGAACTGATGTGCAAGCGCTCGCAGACGCGCGTGGCATTCGGCAAGCGGCTGTCGGAACAGGGTGTGACGCTCGAGCGCATCGCCGAGTCGCGGATCATGATCGATCAGGTGCGCTGGCTGGTGCTGAATGCCGCCTACATGATGGATACCGTCGGCAATCGGGCGGCCAAGGCTGAGATCGCCATGATCAAGGTGGCCGCGCCGGCAGCGGCCTTGCAAATCCTCGACTGGGCCATTCAAATGCATGGTGCCGGCGGTGTGAGCGATGATTTTCCGCTGGCGGCGCTCTGGGCCGGGATGCGTACCTTGCGCCTGGCGGATGGTCCCGACGAAGTACACCGCGAACAGATCGCCAAGCTGGAGCTGTCGCGCTACCGGCCGAAGGCCTGAGAGTCATGTCGAACGCGCATTTCAAATTTTGGCCCGCGCATGCGATGCATCGGTTGATCGCGCCCGCCACGAATTTGTTCTACAACGCCGAGGTGTCGGCGCGCCGCTATCCCGATAAGCCATACCTCGTGTATTACGACACGCCGGTGACCTTCTCGGCATTTCACGACGAGGCCGAGCGGGTAGCGGGATACCTGGAGCAGAAGTGCGGCGTGCGAAAGGGCGACCGCGTGCTGCTGCTCATGCAGAACAGCCCGCAGTTCATCATCGGCTACTACGGCATCCTGCGCGCGAATGCCGTCGTGGTGCCGCTGAATCCGATGAATCTCACGCAGGAAATACTGCGCTACGCCAAGGATGCCGGTGCGGTGACCATGCTGGTGTCGCAGGAGCTGTATCCGCGGGTCGAGCCGCTGCTCAAGAGCGCGGATCTTACGCATGTCATCGTCGCGGCCTACTCCGATTACTTGAAGGTATCGACCACCCTGGCCGTGCCTGATTTCATCAGTGCGCCTCGGATCGACTATCAAGCGCCGGGTTTGGTGCTTTGGAAGGATGTCCTTGCCGCCGATTTCAGGCCCGGCCCGCTGACGGCGGGTCCGGACGACCTGTGTGTGATGCCGTATACCTCCGGCACGACGGGGCAGCCCAAGGGCTGCATGCACACACATCGCACCGTGATGCACACCACGGTGGCCAGCATGCAGTGGTTTGCCCTGCAACCGGAAATGACTTTACTGGCCGTGGCCCCCATGTTTCATGTGACCGGCATGCAGGGCGGCATGAACGGACCGCTGTTCATCGGCAATACCATGGTTCTGCTGCCTCGCTGGGACCGGGAAGTCGCGGCGCAATGCGTGGAGCGTTACAAGGTCGCCAGTTGGACCGCGATCCCCACCATGATTCAGGATTTTTTCTTGAATCCGAACATCGACAAGTACGATCTGTCCTCGATCCGCCGCTTGAGCGGCGGCGGCGCCGCGATGCCGGCCGCCGTGGCGCAACGGCTCGCCAACGTGGGTATCACCTATGTCGAGGGCTATGGCCTGACCGAAACCATAGCGGCCACTCACATCAATCCGGCCGACCACCCGAAGCAGCAATGCCTCGGCATCCCGATCTTCGATGTGGATTCCCGCGTCATCGATCCGGCCACCTTGCGTGAATTGCCGGCCGGCGAGGTGGGCGAGATCATCATGCACGGTCCGCAGGTGTTCCTGGGTTACTGGAAGAAGCCCGAGGACACTGCGCAGGTGTTCATCGAATTGGACGGCAAGAAATTCTTCCGCAGCGGCGATCTGGGAAGGATGGACGGCGACGGCTACTTCTTCATCGTCGACCGGCTGAAGCGCATGATCAATGCCTCCGGTTACAAGGTCTGGCCGACCGAGATCGAATCGTTCATGTATCAGCACCAGGCGGTGCAGGAAGCGTGCATCATCGGGGCCAAGGACGCGCATCGCGGCGAGACGGTCAAAGCGATCATCGTCCTCAAGGCTGAGTGGCGCGGAAAGATCGAAGCGCAGGCCATCATCGATTGGTGCCGTGAAAATATGGCCGCTTACAAGGTGCCGCGCTTCGTCGAATTCGTCGACGCACTGCCCAAATCGGGCGCCGGCAAGATCATGTGGCGCGAACTGCAGGAACGCGAAAACGCCAAATCCACGTCCTCGTCGCCAATGGCGGTGCAATCATGAAAGCATTACTCAGCCGCCAACCCGGCGGCCCCGAATCGCTGGTGCTGGAAGATATTCCGGAGCCCGTGCCGGGCCGCGGCGAGGTCCGCATCGCCGTGCGCGCCGTCGGTGTGAATTTCCCGGATCTGCTCATCATTCAGGATCTCTACCAGATCAAGCCGCCGCGGCCCTTCGCGCCCGGCGGTGAGCTCTCCGGCGTCGTCGAGACTCTCGGCGAGGGCGTTACGAATGTGAAAGTAGGCGACCGTGTCTTGGTAAGTCCGGTGCGCAGTGCCATGGCCGAGAAGGCCGTGGCCAACGCCAAGCACTGCTGGAAGATCCCCGACAGCATGCCGTTCGAGGAAGCGGCGGCATTGCTGCTGACCTACGGGACGTCGCAGCATGCGCTCAAGGATCGGGCCAAATTGCGCGCCGGTGAGACCCTGCTGGTGCTGGGAGCGGCCGGCGGCGTCGGTTTGGCGGCGGTGGAGCTTGGCAAGGCGATGGGGGCTCGCGTCATTGCGGCGGCCTCCAGCGCGGAGAAACTGGCGCTGGCGCGCGAGCATGGCGCCGACGACGGCGTGCAGTACCCCTCAGGTTCTCTGGACAAGACCGCGGCCCGCAGCCTCACCGATCGATTCAAGGCCGTCTGCGGTCCGGACGGAGCCCATGTCATCTACGACGCAATCGGCGGCGACTACAGTGAAGCGGCGCTGCGTGCAATCGCTTGGGCTGGGCGCCACCTGGTCGTGGGCTTCACCGCCGGCATCCCGAAGCTGCCGCTGAATCTGCCGCTGCTCAAGGGTTGTGAAATCGTCGGCGTCTTCTGGGGTGAGTTCACCAGCCGGTATCCTAAGGTCCACGCCGCCAATGTGGCCGAACTCATGGCGCTGTATCTCGATGGTAAAATCAAACCCGCCGTCACCGAGCGATTTCCGCTGTCGCGCGGCGGAGAGGCGATCGGCCGATTGGGATCGCGCTCGGCGCGCGGCAAGATCGTCGTCACGATGGATTGAGCTCGCTCTTAGAGGAAGACTGCTATGGATCTCAAATACAACCCGGAAGAAGAGAAATTTCGCACCGAGGTGCGCGCTTTCTTCGACGCAGAATTGCCCACGGACATCCGCACCAAGCTGCAGCTGGGGAGGCGGATTTCCAAAGAAGACATGGTGCGCTGGCAGAAGATTCTGTTTCGCAAGGGCTGGGGCGCAGTCAACTGGCCGAAACGCTTCGGCGGCACCGGTTGGGATATCGTGCAGCAGCATATCTTCGAGGAGGAGCGTGCGGACGCCTGCGCACCGCCGCAGAATCCGTTCTCGCTGAAAATGCTGGCACCCGTGATGCAGACCTTCGGCAACGCCGCACAGCAGGAATACTTCCTGCCGCGCATCCTGTCGGGTGATGACTGGTGGTGCCAAGGGTATTCCGAACCCGGTTCCGGTTCCGATCTCGCCTCGCTGCGTACCAGCGCGGTGCGCCAGGGCGATCACTACATCGTCAACGGCCAGAAAACCTGGAATACCATGGGCCAGTATGCGGACTGGATCTTCTGCCTGGTCCGCACCAGCTCCGAAGCGCGGCCGCAGCAGGGCATTTCCTTCCTGCTGATCGACATGAAGAGCCCCGGCATCACGGTCCGTCCCATCATCATGCTCGACGGCGAACACGAGATAAACGACATCTTCTTCGACAATGTGAAAGTGCCGGTGCAGAACCTGATCGGCGAAGAGAACAAGGGTTGGACCTACGCCAAATTCCTGCTCACCCATGAGCGTAGCGGCAACGCCGGCATAGGCGCCTGCAAACGCGCCTTGAAGAAGCTCAAGGAGATCGCGAGCGAACAGACGTCCAATGGCCGGCCGCTCATCGAGGACTCGCGTTTCCGCGACCGCATCGCTCAAGTGGAAATGGAGTTGATGGCGCTCGAGATCACCAATCTGCGGGTGCTGTCCGCGACGGCGAAGGCACAAGGCACATTGGGGCCCGAAGTCTCGGTTCTGAAGATCAAGGGTTCGGAGATCATTCAACAGCTTGCCGAGCTCAAGATGCACGCGCTGGGGCATGATGCACTGCCGTATGTCCGCGAGGCGCTCGAGATGGGCTGGGCCGGCAATCCGTTGCTGAGTTCCCATTACCGGTCCTACGCGCCGCCGATTTCCGGCCAGTATTTCAATCAGCGCAAGACCACAATTTACGCGGGTTCCACCGAGATCCAGAAAAACATCATCTCGCAGATGATCTTGGGTCTGTAAAAAAAAAGCAAAAACGAGCAACCATGGAATTCAATTACAGCGAAGAACAATTGGCCCTGCAGGAAACCCTGCAGCGTTTCATTTCACGCGACTACGACTTCGATAAGCGCCGAAAATTCTCCGCGTCGAGCTTAGGATACTCTGCGGAGGCCTGGACTCAGTACGCCGAACTAGGCTTGCTGTCGCTGCCGTACCCTGAGGAATTCGGCGGCTTGGGCGGCAACGCCGTCGACATCATGCTGGTGATGGAACAGTTCGGGCAGGGACTGCTGCTCGAGCCTTACCTAAGTACCGTCGTGACCTGCGGCGGGTTGATCCGCGACGCCGCACCTACGCCGATGAAACAGAAGATGCTGCCGCAGATTGCGGCCGGCGAATTGAAACTCGCGCTCGCCGCCTACGAGGCCGCGGGGCGCTACGATCTGTCCTATGTCGGCTGCACGGCGCGGGAGAGCGGGGGCAGCTGGCACCTGACGGGACGCAAGACCGTGGTGCTCGACGGCGCGTCCGCCGACCACTATCTGGTTTCGGCGCGCAGCAGCGGCGGCACCGGCGATCGGGACGGCATCTCGCTGTTCTTGGTGCCGCGCGACGCGAAAGGGCTTACCGTCGCCGCCTATCCGACGCAATGGGGCGCGCGCGCCGCGGATCTGAAACTGGATGAGGTGACGGTGGGTGCCGACGCCTTGATCGGTGCGCCGGGCCGCGCATTGCCCATCATCGAGCGCGCCGTTGATCGCGCCAACGCGGCGCTGTGTGCCGAGGCCGTCGGCATCATCAACGCGCTGAATCAGGCGACCTTGAACTATCTGAAGACCCGCAAACAGTTCGGCGTCGCCATTGGCACATTCCAGGCGCTGAAGCACAAGATGGCGGACATGCTGATTGCCGCGGAGCAGTCGCGCTCCATGGCCATCATTGCCGCGGTGCATGCCGACTCGCAGGACGCAGCGGAGCGCCATCGCGCGATTTCGGCGGCCAAAGCGTACATAGGACAGGCGGGGCGCCTGGTGGGGCAGAGCGCGGTGCAGATGCACGGCGGCATGGGCGTGGTGGACGAACTCATCGTCAGCCACTACTTCAAGCGACTGACCATGATCGACTTGAGCCTCGGCGATGCCGATTATCACCTGGCGAACTTCAGCGATACGCTGCGGCAGGCTGTAAGCAGCGTCTAGCCTGAACGCGTGAACTTCGCGAGCCGGTGCGGCCAACTGCCGTCGATTGTCCTTGCCCTGGTGGGATGTCTTTTGGGTTTCTCCGCCCCCGCTCACGAACACGCCGAGAAAATGCCGGAGGGTGCGCGGCTCGGCACCGTCTCATTCGAGACCTCGTGCCGGCCACAGGTGCAGGCCGACTTCAATCGCGCCGTCGCGCTCCTGCATTCTTTCTGGCTGGACGAAGCCGAGAGAACTTTCACGAAGGTAGCGAGTGCCGATCCCGATTGCGCGATGGCGTATTGGGGTGTGGCGATGGCCGATTTCAATCAGGTGAATGGCGGCCCCACTTCCGAAGGTGCAAGCAGGGCGAACCAATCCCTCGCCAAGGCCGACACCGCACGAGAGAAGAATCCACGCGAGGCGGCATACATTCAAGCCGTACATCGTTTCTTCGACGGTTATACAGAAAGCGACTTCGAGGTATACGCCAAGCGATACACCGATGCGATGGAAGACGTAGCCGCGCGCTATCCGAGTGACTTGGAGGCTCAGGTTTTCTACGCGCTTGCCTTGATAAATTCGGATCCGAGTGACGATGTGGCTCTCATCAACCCCAAGAAGGCCGTGGCCATTCTCAATCCTCTGTTACGTCGGCATCCGGACCATCCGGGCATTGCACACTACATCCTCCATGCCAGTGACAATCCGGTGATGGCGCAGCAGGGCCTGGAAGCGGCCCGACGTTACGCTTCCATCGCGCCTGCCGCTCCGCATGCGCTGCATATGCCCGGACACATCTTCGCCCGGCTGGGGTTGTGGGACGATGACATCCGCTCGAACCTGGCGTCGAAGGCCGCCTCGGAGAACCCGGCAGTGCCGGTGGGCGCCGAGAATCGCCTGCATGCCATGGAGTTCCTGGAATACGCTTATCTACAGATCGGACACGATACGGAGGCGTCGGCGATCGTCGCCGAAGGTGCCACCGTCAAACGGTCCGACGTCGACCCGCGCTACCCGTCTTATTATGGGGATGTCGAAGCCCGCTACCCGGCGTTGTTCGCAATCGAGACTCGGGACTGGGCAATGGCCGCGAGTTTGCAGTCGATCGAGGGAAGCGATTGGGTCGGCCAAAGCCGGACCTTGCTGGCTCACGCCATCGCGGCCGCTCATTTGCATGACGCACAGGGCGCACAGGCTGCGGCGCAAAGTGTCGAGGCTTTGGCGGAGGCTCAGCCCAGCATGCGGGCCGGCGCCCCGCGCGCTTCACTGCCCGACGAGATACGCGCCTGGGCGCGCTTCTCCCAAGGTGACCTGGAAGGCGCCATCGAACTGCTTCGCCCCGTTGCCGATCGACAGACACAAATCGGCAAGGGCGAAGTAGAGTTGCCGGCTCGCGAGATGCTCGCTGAAATGCTGTTACTTTCGCGTAGAAACGTCGAGGCATTGCGCGAGTATCAGCGGGTGCTTGTGAGCGATCCCAATCGCTTCAACGCGCTGCTGGGGGCCGGCAAGGCCGCCGAGCGCCTGGGGCGCCGCAAATTGGCAGTAGGGTATTACCGAACCCTACTCGCCAATTGCAAGAACGCGAGCGGTGCGGCCCTGAAAGATCTTGAATATGCGCAAGCGGCGATGAAATGACTTTGATGCGCGCTAGGCATGGTGCGCTAGCTCTTGCTTGCGTACGTCTTTGTCCATGGTACGCGAGGCTGCAAATAGCACCGCGGCCGCGGCCAGAGCCAACGCGGGGATGGCATACATCGCGTTATGCAGGCCGATGGCTCTGAAGGCCTCGGTCATGGTGGTGGCGCCGGCATCGAGCATCGCCTTGTGCGCGAAGTGATCGCTCAATATGCCGGTTCCGACCGGCCCCATGCTCGCGCCAAAGATATACATGCAGCAGAAATAGATGGCGACCGCGGTGCCGCGCAGGCGCGGCTCGATCACATCCTGTATCGCCGTGTAAACGGTCGAGTAATACACATACATCGTGACCGTACCCATGGCCATCAACAGGATGTACGGAGTGATCGAACCCTTGGGCTGATTGACGGCGAAGAAAATGCACGGTGCCGCGATGCTCATGCACCAGGCGGACAGGACCAGCCTGGCATTGCGGCGCTTGATGCTCATTCTATCCGCGAGCCAGCCGCCCACGATCAAGCCGATGGCGCCGACCGCGCCCACCGCAAACGATGACGCAACGCTCGCGTCCCGTACGCTCATTCCATGAAAACGCTGCAGGAATGCCGAGTTGAAGGATCCCAAGGCATACATATTGAAGTTGTGGAAAATGCCGGAAAGGATGATCCACCACATGGTCGGAAGGCGCAGGACGGCGAGGTACGGCGCGATCAGCGATCCGCTCGGCTTGGTCACCACACGGCCGGGATCGAGCCCACCGCGCAGCGGTTCGCGCATGAGCAGCGCCAGGAGAGCGAGCAACAATCCGGGAACACAGGCGATATAAAAAGCGGCGCGCCATCCTAGGTGCGCATAAATGATTCCGGAAGCGGCATAGGCAAGAAACAGCCCTCCGGGCAGGCCGAGCATGAATACGCCCATCGCGAAGGCGCGTTTGTTCGGCGGGAAAAAATCCCCGATCAGGGACTGACCCGCGGGCGCGCAGGTGGCCTCGCCCAAACCCACCCCCAATCGCGCAACGAATAGCTGCGCGAAATTCTGCGCCATGCCGGTTGCGGCCGTGAGTAGGCTCCATACCGTGGTGCCGATGGCAATCAGCTTGGTTCGATGCCACTTGTCGCTCAAATGGCCCATGGGCAGCCCAACGATGGCGTACATCCAGATGAACACGCTGCCCAAGAATCCCAGCGCCGTGTCGCTCAGCAAAAATTCCTTGCGAATCGGTTCGCCCAAGGATCCGAGCAATTGCCGGTCGAAGAAATTCAGCAGATTGATGGCGAACAGGAGGAACAGCGCAAATTTCGCACCTGTGGCGGCTTTTGCGCCAATCCCGACGCCAGCCGTAGGGCCGACGGGGACGCCGGCCTCGAGCGATTGCGGACTAACAGACATTTATTCTACTCCCCAACAATGACCTGCCCTCGCTCCATAGTGTGCCGCACATCGGGGGCTCACGCTTATATATCAACCCAGCGGGCCACCGGGCGGCGGCATGTGTTCCCAGAAGCTGCGAATTTCGCCGCGTGGGTCGTTTTGCAACTGGGTCGGCGTGCCGAATACCATGGTGGCACGCGCGCTTAGGTCGAAGACCGGCCACGGCGGTATGCGTGAATTATTGGGGTTGCCGGTCTTGGCAAAGGCCACCCAGCTGGAGGAGAGCTGATCGGCGACGCGCGCCATATCGTTGCCCTCCCGAGCTTCCCGGAAGGATCCGGACACATCGAGTCCATGCACCGCGCCGTAGCGCCCGCCAAAGGCGGGCGTCGGCCAGTCCCATTGATACATATAGACGGCACCCTTGCCCTGTGCCGCCTTCAGCTCCGCCTGCTTGATCGCGGAGCGGCGGAAGCCTGAGTCGGTGAGCATCATCGCCTGGATCAAGTAGGGCGATTTCTCCGGATAGTACTTGCGGTACAACGCCAGGATCTCGTTGCCCTTGTCCTTGAAGCGCTTGTCGATCAGCGCTTTCAAATCTGCCTCGTTGAGCGTGAAGTTAGTCAGGCTGAGCGCGGCGTCTTCGAGCGTGGTCGACACGATGAGCGGAATTTCCGCCGACTCCGGCGGTGCGGCCGGATCGAAGGGGTCATGCGGCAGATAGTTGCCATCGAGCACGGGCCCGTTGCCCAAGCTCGGCGCCGCGGCGACGGCCGCAGCCTGCGCTTCCAGCAGTTGTTGCCATGACACTTTCTGCAAATCCGCGATGCGTGATTTGGGTATGCCGAGCTGCTTCAACAGCGCTTCGGCGTTCTGCGTCGCCCGGTCCCGCGGCATGAACTTCAACAATGAACCGCTTTGCACCGCCGCGCGATGAAACAGGCCCTTCGCGGCGGGGGTCGCCAGCATGGTACTGGTCTTGGCGCCGCCGCCGGACTGGCCGAATATCATGACGTTGCGAGGATTGCCCCCGAAGTTCTCGATGTTGTCCCGCACCCATTCGAGCGATGCCGTCAGGTCCATGATGCCGCTGACGCCGGCATGGGCGAACTCGGGCGGCGCACCCAAGTCGGCGAGGTGCAGGTAGCCGAAGCTCGCCAGCCGATGATTGACCGTGACCACGACGACATCGCCGAAACGCGCGAGCTGGGCTCCATCGTAGCCAATGGCGTTACCGGAGCCGGCGGTGAAGCCTCCGCCATGAAAGGACACGAGCACGGGACGTTTGGCTCCATCCTTGAGGCCGGGCGTCCAAATGTTCAACGACAGGCAATCCTCACCCATGCCCCCGGGCTGATAGTCCCAGTGAATCATCATGGCGTAGTCCGAGCGCAGATCGGCCGGCACTTGCGGGCTGATCTGGGCGTGCGCCAGACACTCGCGGACTCCCTTCCACGCCACCGGTTTTTTCGGCGGCATGAACCGATTGCGGCCGCCGGTGGGCGCCCCGTAGGGGATCCCTTTGAACTCCTTGATGCCGATGTTCTGGATGCCCTGCACCCTGCCGTAGGCCGTGTCGGTCTCGACGAACAGGCCGTCTCCGGCGCGTGCCGGCGGTGCTGACGCCGAGGCCGGAGCCGTTGCCGGGTGACCCGCCACCGGCTGCGCCTGGGCTTGCGCCGTAGGCCGCGTCGCCAACGATGTCACGCCTGCCGCGGCAATGCTGAGCGCCGAGGCCTTCAGGAACTCACGACGACTGGTAGCCTCGTCGGTCTGGGTGTCTGATTTCTTCTCCACGAGAACCCCCTTTTCAGTTCTTAGAATTGCGTCTTTTCAGATCGAAGCACGGATCGAAGTAACGAAGTACAGAACGACAGATCGGTAGATCGGAGTGCGAACGAACTACCGAATGATACCGAGCAAAAAAAAACGGCGGGTTTTTCAGGCCCGCCGCTTTGAGTCCAGTCAGATACAAGACCTCTGCTATTTGAATTTCACCCGCGCCGTCAGACCGAAGGTCCGCGATTCGCCCAGGTAGGAAGAGATGGTGTTGTACTGGAACGGTGAGTCGAAGGCGACGGCGTAATAGTATCGATTCGCCAGGTTGGCTCCCCATGCCTCGATCGCCCAGGATTCATCCGGCGCACCCAGTCCGATACGCCCATTCAGCAGTCCGAAGCCGGATTGAATCTTGCGCGGATCGAGATCAGAGCCCGTGTTGTACGACGTGTTGTACTTCTCCTCCAGGCTGGTACGCAGGGTCAACGTGCTCGACAGCGGGACCTGGTAGGTACCGGAGAGCGCACCGGACCACAGGGGAGCAAACGACAGGCGATCGTTGTTGCGGTGGGTGCAGGCGGTATTTCCCGGGCCGCCGCAGAAATCCGGCAAGGCGTTGCCGAAATTGTCGATGTTGGTCAGATCCTGCGTCACACCGCCGGCGAAGGTCAGCCCCGTGATCGGCGTGGCCCAGGCGAAATCCAGGTCAAGGCCTTTGGACACCACTCGGTCGAGCGAGGTGACCACGAATTGCACGCCGGTGAACGTGTTGAGCTGGAAATCCTTGTACCGCTGATAGAACAGCGCGCCATTCAAGCGCAGTGTCTTGTCGAACAGCGTGGTCTTGATGCCCACTTCTCCCGAGTCGACCGTTTCACGCGGAAAGTGCGTGTTGTAGTCCGGCGCAAGACCGAAAGGATCCTTGGCCGACGGCGCGTTGGTGACGCGCGACAGGTTGTAGCCGCCCGCCTTGTAGCCGTCCGCCAGCGAGGCGTAGGTCATCACGTCCTGGTTGAAGTGATAGGCCAGCTTGACCGTGCCCGACAAGTTGTTCTCGGTGTTCGACTGGTTGAATCCCGTACCGGTAAATGCCGGGTCTAGTCCGCTGAAGCACCCATAGCCGATCAGGAAGGGTGCCGCGTTACCCGGTTGCGTGATGACCTTCCCCACGTTGGCAGGGCTGATCAACGCGGAACAGCCCGGGCCGCCGCCGATACTGTTGAAGGCCGCAACGGCCGTTTTCTTCTCTTCGGTGCCACGCAAGCCGAAGGTCAGGTCCAGCCCCTGGGTGATGTTCCAAGTCTCGTTGGTGAACAGGGCAAAGCTTCTGGCCGTCTGCTGATAGCCGTCGTCATAGCCGGTACCGTCAAAGGTGCTGCCATACGGAGTGCCGGTGATCTGCGATATCAGGAAAGGGTTGGCTCGGGGTGGTCCACCGCCCGGGGGTGGTCCTGCGGCCAAGGATGCCACCGAACTCAAGTAGCCCTCGAATTGATTGCCGATGGAGCCCGTGGTGCGGGTCGAGAGGATTTCGTTGTTGAAGAATGAGCCCACCAACCAGCTCAACGCGCCCTCCTTGCCGGCCAAGCGCAGCTCCTCGCTGAATTGCTTGAAATCGGTGAAGTTGGCGTCGCCGTTGTTCGGGAAGTAGAACAGATCGATGCCGGTGTAGTCCACGTCATTGCCGCCCGATACCGTGAAGTCGCGCCAGGCGGTGATCGAGGTGAATTTTCCAAAGCCCAGATTCCAGTCAAATTGTGCCGACAGGCCCGTGTCGCGCACATCCTGAGCGGCAGGCTGGTTGGCATAGGCCAGGTAACTCTGGGGCAGCCGATTCACGCCGGGCTGGCCGATGAGCGGAGAATCGCCGAGCGCACCGGGTTTGCCGCCCAGGCCAGGTATCGGTGTCGACGCGAAGAAATTGACCAGCCCCTGGAAGGGGCCCGGATACTCGACCACGGCGCCGCAGCAGGATTCAATGCGTTTGGAATAGTCGGCGATGAGCAAGACCTCCAAATCGTCGCTGGGCGTGATGAGCAGCTGGCCCCGGCCGTTGATGGCGTGGCGGTCGTTGGTGTTGTTCTGGGTGCTGGGGCCGACACCGTCATTGACTTGCAGGAAACCGGAGTTCTCCTCGAAACCCACATACAAACGTCCCGACATGATGCTGTTCAGCGGTCCGGTGACGGAGGAGCGGAACTCCCGGTCGTTCAAGTTGCCGCCCGTCACCTCGGCGGTCACGCCGAAGGTATTCGAGGGTCGCTTGGTGGTGACGTTGATGACGCCGGCATCGTTGTTCTTGCCGAACAATTCGCCCTGGGGGCCGTACAGAACTTCGATCTGCTCGATCTCGCCCAAGTCGCCGAACGCGACGCCGTTGCGGGGTCGATAGACGCCGTCGATGTTGACGCCCACGGAGGACTCGAGTCCCGGATTGTCGCCGACCGTGCCGATGCCGCGGATACGCGCGGTGGTGATGGCTTCGTTGCCCTCGGAGGTGACGGTGAGTCCGGGGGTGAGGATGGTGAGATTTCTGATATCGGTGATGCCGGCATCCTTGATCTGCTGTGCGGACAGAGCGACCACGGAAATCGGCACGTCCTGCAAATTTTCCGAGCGCTTTTCCGCGGTAACGATGATTTCTTCCAGTGCCGGTGCGTTCGAAGCGTCCGCCGCCAGCGCCTCGGCGCCGGCAAAACTCGCGGTTAGGGCGAGGACGAGTGAAAAAGCTCGCCGGGAGGACACAGTTTGATTTGTCATACGGTCATTCACCTTTCGATCGATAGAATTATTGGTGCAGCTGCGCTGCTTCGTTGCACCGGGCTGTAGGCCCCGTGCGACTCTTTAAGATTGGCATCCATACCCATGGACGCACTCCCGCCAGTTGCGTATCTTGAGCCTACGGAAAGCGTGGCGCAAGCACCACGCTTTCTGCGACATTTGATTGACAAATGGCGTCAGGTGCTTGATTTGAGCGCTGGAAAGACGTAGGCATGTTAGTGGCATATAAGACACATCAGCCTGCATTCTGCTGTGAAGCATAGGGTCCCAATGCCTCAAAAAGGGGCCCAAGTTCGCTTGCAAATCGCGCCCACCGCCCAGTGGACGTTGAGAACACCGGAAGGCGAACTTGAGCGGCGCTGGCGGTGCGGACAGCACCGGCGGTCTCATAAAAGCGTAGGCATGCCGGGTCCCACTCTAGCTTGCACGCGTCCACAAGCCGGCGAACTTGGCCTTCCGGGTCGGCCACGAGTTTTTCGTGCTCGACCCGGATCACCCGGCCCGGCAGCACGCGGTCCCAATGCTCCATCACGCGGCGATAGCGAACGTAGGCCCGACCGATTTGCCCAAGGTCGTAGAGCGTCTCGTTTCCCTCCGTGAACAATTGACGATAGCAGGAGAGGCAGGTGTCAACCGGGGCGCGCGCGCTGTCGATGATCACCGACTTGGGGAACATCAAGTGAATCATGCCGACGCGCAAATGATTCTCCAGGGTTTTATCGACGAAGCGGCCGGCACCTTTCCAACCGCGTTGGCGCATTGAGCCTAGATAGGTTTGAGCCAGGTCGCCAAGGCTGGCCGCCGCTCCCGGCTCGGTGAAGCTCTGATCGGCCATGGACAGCGCCGCGTCTTCCCCCATGCCTTGAACGTCCCGATGGCTCGACAGGATTTGTTCGATGAGACTGGAGCCGGAGCGCGGCATGCCGATGATGAAGATCGGCGCCGCCGACGCGCTGCCGCGGTGTGATCGGTTCTGCAGGAACGCCTCGTCAAAACGATCCATCACGAAGTGCGCCGCGAGGTCGTGGGTACGCTCCAATGCGTCAGGCCGTGCTGCAAGATCCTGCGAAGCCATCAGGGCGTCATGCTTCAGCCGATTGCCGGCCTTGAAGGCGGCGAATGCGGACTTGTAGGCGCTGCGCTGCTCGAGACTCATGCCAAGTGCGAAACAGGCTTCGATCCGCGTCGCGGCGGTTTCGGTGCCATCCTCGGCCGCGCGCTGCAGCGCAGGCAGATCTTGCTCGTCGATCAGCGCCGGATCGAGCATCGCGAGGCGCGTCAGGGCTCGAAGCCGCACCGACGGATTGGCGGCCAGGGCGCGATAGCAGGCGGTGGATTCCGCGATCCTACCCAACACGGTCAGTGCGCGTGCCAGGCTGAAATGAGTCTCCGCGGCGGCGGGATTCAAGCGCAGGGCTCGATGGTACGCGTCGGCCGCCTCCTGCCACAAATTGAGGTTCTGGCAAACCGCGCCGAGATTTTGCTGCGCTGGGTAAAAATCGGGATCTTGCGTGGTCACTACCCGCAGCTGTTGCCGGGCATCTTCCAGGCGGCCGCGCCGGATATCGATGAGTGCCAGCGAATAGATCGGCCGCAGGTCCTTAGGATCGACAGCGGCAGCCTGTCGATAGAGATCGGCAGCGTCGTTGAGGCGACCCTGCGCATAAAAGGCGGCGGCGCCGTTCAAAAGTGCCGTCACATCTCGCGGCTCGGTCAATTTGCCCATGCACCATCCAGCGTTGCAACACGCTGGATGGTAGTGCGTGGACGGACTCGAGTCAGCAGGCCACCTTAAGATCAGTGGAAGCGGTAGCGCAGTTCCACGCCGTAGACCCTCGGCGGGGTGTAGCTAACCAAGGGATCGATGACCTGCCCGGGACCTGGGTTCGTAACCGCCAAGCCGGCCGAGGCGTCCTGGCCGATCTTGTTGAAGACGTTGTTGGCATAAAGAATCACGTTGTAGCGATTGGCGGTGTCGGTCCAGGTCCCGCGCAAGTTGACCAGGGAATAGGAAGGCGACAGGTTATACGGACGATTGAAGACCGAGTCGTAGGTCTGATCCCTCCAGATGTAGGCGCCGGACAGCGCCAGGGAACCCGGATTGAAGTGCAGTGTATAGATTGCGTTCAATGCGACCTTATTGCGCGGCGATGCGGGTAGTGTCGCACCGACGAGGTTCTGCAGGCCTGCTGCGCAGCCTCGGGTGTTCGCGCCGGGCGTAAGCGCCAGCGGATCCACGGCATCCTGATAGCACACTCCGTTCGTGCTGGAGATGGTCGCGTGCAGGTACGCGTAGTTCAGGGAGATATCGAGGTCGGTGATCGGGTTCCAAATCGTCTCCAGTTCGGCACCGTAGGTGTGCGCCACGGGAATATTCACAATAATGGTGTTGATCACATTCGTGGCCGGATCGAGCTGTCCCAGCGGCTGCTGATCGTTCTTGTAGTTGTAGTAAAACACAGACGCATTCGCCTGGAAGGTCCGCGCAAAGGTCTGCTTGTAGCCGACTTCGAACGCGTCCACGGTCTCCTGCGCCGTTTCAGGGTTGATCGCGTTGATACCGGAGTTGAACCCGCCGGCCTTGTAGCCGCGACTGTATTTCGCGTAGCCGAGGATGTCCGTGGTCGGTGTCCAAGATACGCCGGCTACGCCCGTGACGGCACCCCAATGCGCGTCCAGCGTGCTGGTGGCTGCACCCGTAACGGGATCGATGGTGCACTTGCCGGTACCGCTGTACGCGCCGGTCTTGCAGGACGTGGCATCGAACGCCGGCGCGTTGGCGCCAAATTGATTCACGCCCAGCGGCAGGCCTGGAATGAGCCCATCGACGTTGAACAGGACGTTCCGAAAGGCCTGGCCGCCGTCCTTCTTGTCGTAGGAGTAGCGCAAGCCGGTGGTGAACTTGAATTGGCTGCTCGCCTGCCAATCGATCTGGCCGAAGATGCCGTAGGAGTCCTCGGCAAGTGCGGTGAATTCGTTGTAAGTCGAGCGCAATGGGTTTGCAGGCGCCGGCTTGAGCGAGCCGACGATGGGTATGGCCCCTGTTATTCCGGCTATGAGGCTACCGAGCGAATAGGGCGTTGCGATCTGCGCCTGGTCCGGGCTGATCAGATTGATGGGCTGCGTGTATTTCTCGTGGAATTGATAGAGACCGCCAATCCACTGCAACGGTCCCTGGCCGGTGGAGGCGATGTTCAGCTCATTGCTGAAAAATTGTTCGAACTCATCGAACGTGAAGGCGTTGTGAGCCGAGTTGATCGCCAGATTTTGGGCGCATCCAGCAAGATTGCTGGCACCAAAGAAGAGCCCGCACAGCGGCGTAGGCGCGGCAGGTCCCTGCAGGGTGTATCCCAGGATTCCGCTGGAAACGCCTTGGCTGTTGTTCCACGGCGCCGTGAGGTCGAAGTTGAACTTCTGATATCCCCCTAAGTACTTCACGTCGAAGCCATCGGCATGGAAGGTCAGATGAGTGGCAAAAATCCAATTGTTCTGCTCCTTGGCCTGCGACTGGAAACCCGAGTCGAATGTGCCGGTCCCGAGCGCGCTGGGATTTCCCGCGATGGTGTTTTTGCCGGCAAGGACGCTGACGATCTTGTCCGGGCTGCCGGCGCAGCCTAAGCCGCCGGCGCCTCCGGGCAGCGCGCAAGTGCCAAAATTGGCGTTGGGAAACAGAGGGTTGGGGAACTCCCGCGTATCCAAAGGCCCTAATAGCGTTTCCGTGTGATAGCTCACGTCGTAGTCGCTCGTGGCAAGCTTGGTCCACCAGTCGAAGCTCGAACCGATGCTGCCTTCGAGTTGTCCCTCGATGTGATAGCTGGTGCCGTTACCGCCCTGTGCGACGTCGCCGCCCTCCCTGACGCCGTTCAAGTTCTTGTAGAAGCCGTCGCTGGTCTGGTTGGTGTAATTGGCCCCGAACCGATAGCGGACGGAGTCGCTGATCGGTCCCGACACCGCGCCTTCGATGAAGGCCTTCTGGAAATTGTCGTAGCCGGTGCGAAACTCACCCTCGAAGTCGCTCGTGGGGCGCTTGGAGACATAGTCGATCGTGCCGCCATCGGCGTTGCGGCCGAACAAGGTGCTTTGCGGACCGCGCAGAACCTGGATTTGATCGACGAACAGCGTCGAATCTTGCAAGATTGTCGAGGCGTTGGCACCGTTGTAGACGCCGTCTACATACACGGCGACGCCGGACTCGACCGCCAGATTGTCGGTGTTCCGGCCGATGCCGCGAATGTAGGGGCGATTATCGTAAGTGGTGTAGTACAGACCGGGCGCGTAGTTGGTCAGGTCTTGAACCGACGCTATGCCCTGCAGATCGAGCGCCTTGGCGGTAAACGCGCTGATCGATGCCGGTACTCGCTCGAGGTTCTCCGAGCGCTTTTCCGCCGTGACCACGATCTCGGTCAGTGCCGTGTCCTCCTCCGCCGCATCGGCGGCCCTGGCCGGTGTGCCATGCAGGGTTGCCAGCACGGCAAGGGTGAGCGCGGATGCACCGCTCAGTGAGCCTGCTTTGATGAGTGCCGCACTCCCTCCGTGCGAACGAATTCCACCGCTGATTTTGCTGTTCTTGGACAACATGTTTTTCCCTCTCCTCGCCTTATTCCGACGATTCTCGAAGAAGATTGGACGGTATGTACTTGGCGGCTACTACCGGCCAGGCCTCGCCTTGCGAGACCACCCCGACATTGATCTATTGAGTTCTGCTCATGCGAATTGGCGCCAGCCTCCGCACCCGCAACTGTTCTGGTTATTGCCCCCCAAAGCCGATATCGAGGCTGCCACACCTCGCACCCTGGACGCATTTCCCCCGTTTGCGTATCTTGAGCCTGAAGCCGTGGCGCAGGCAACACGCTTTGCGCGACATTTGCTTGACCTACGGCGCCACTTGCTGGATTTATCCGCCTGGAAGCTCCGATGATGGTCGTTGCGCGAAAGACACATGAGAAATCCAGACCCCTGGCAGCCTCCTGACCGGGACCCGGATCCGGCACCCGCCACGCGGCGCGGCGCGCTCATCGGCCTGGCGGTGATCGTGCTGCTGATTGTCGGCGGCCTGCTGTTGACCCATGTCTTGAGCGGTATGTCACGCCTGCAGGATTGCGCGCTGTCGGGGCGCTCTAACTGCTCCAGCCAAGAGAACCCATGAGCGTACTGAACTCGTTTCATCCCGCCGTCGCCGCGTGGTTTTCCCGTGTTTTCGATGCGCCGACCGATGCGCAGGTGTCGGCGTGGCCGGCGCTTCAATGTGGGCGGCATGTATTGGTGGCGGCGCCGACCGGTTCCGGCAAGACATTCGCCGCGTTCCTGGCGGCCATCGATCAGCTGGTCAGAGAGGGATTGCAGGGCCCGCTGCCCGATGAGACGCGCGTTCTGTACGTGTCGCCGCTCAAGGCCCTCTCCAATGACATTCAGAGAAACCTCGAGGCCCCGCTTTCCGGCATTCGCGAAGAACTCGCTGCGTTGGGTCTGCCGGATGTCGAGATTCGTGCGGTGGTACGCACGGGTGACACGACTTCGTCCGAGCGCGCCGGCATGCGGCGCCGCGCACCGCACATCGTGGTGACCACCCCCGAATCGCTGTACATCCTCTTGGGATCGCAGTCCGGCCGGGACATGCTCATCACCTGTCGCACCGTGATCGTCGATGAAATCCATGCCGTTGCCGGCAACAAGCGCGGCGCCCATTTGGCCCTGTCGCTCGAACGCCTGCAGGCGTTGACCGACGGCGCGTTGACGCGCATCGGCTTGTCGGCGACACAGAAGCCGATCGAAGAGGTCGCGAGATTTCTGACCGGTGCGCAGGAGGTGCCATGCACCATTGTCGACAGCGGTCATCGCCGGCGCCGTGATCTGGCGCTGGAAGTTCCCGCCTCGCCGCTCGAAGCGGTGATGTCGGGCGAGGTATGGACACAGGTCTACGATCGAGTGGCGGCGTTGGTCCTGGAGCATCGCACCACGCTGGTGTTCGTGAATACGCGCCGGATGGTCGAAAGAGTGGCACGGCATTTGTCGGAGCGTCTCGGGGAGGAGCATGTCGCTGCCCATCACGGCAGCCTGTCCAAGGAGCGCCGCCTGAACGCCGAGCAACGCCTGAAACGCGGCGAGTTGAAGGTGTTGGTGGCCACCGCTTCCTTGGAGCTGGGCATCGATATCGGCGATGTGGACTTGGTGTGCCAGATCGGTTCCACGCGATCCATCAACGCCTTTTTGCAACGCGTGGGCCGCGCCGGGCACTCGGTGGGCGGCACGTCCAAGGGCCGATTGTTCCCGCTGTCCCGCGATGAACTGGTGGAGTGCGCGGCGCTGCTCGAGGCGATCCGCGGCGGCGAGTTGGACCGGCTCAAGATCCCCGAGAATGCCCTTGACGTTCTGGCGCAGCAGATCACGGCCGAGGTGGCCGCGCGTGAATGGCCGGAGGATGAATTGTTCGCACTGATGCGGCGTGCCTATCCGTACCGCCGTCTCGCGCGCGAGGAGTTCGACGCCTGCGTGCGTATGCTCGCGGAGGGATTCAGCACCCGGCGCGGACGCCGCGGGGCGCTGCTGCATCACGATGCCGTGAACAAGATGCTGCGGCCGCGCAAGGGCGCGCGCTTGACGGCCATCACATCAGGCGGCGCCATACCCGATAACGCCGACTATCGAGTCATGCTGGAACCTGAGTCCATTTTGGTGGGCTCGGTCAACGAGGACTTCGCGGTCGAAAGCTTGCAGGGCGATATTTTCCAGCTGGGAAATACCTCGTACAAAATTTTGCGCGTCGAGCGCGGCACGGTACGCGTCGAGGATGCGCACGGGCAGCCGCCCTCGATTCCATTCTGGCTGGGCGAGGCGCCGGGCCGCAGCATGGAGCTGTCCCAAGCCGTGTCGCGGCTGCGCGAGGAATTCCAGCAACGCATCGAGGGTGTGCCGGGCGCAGCGCTCGAGTGGCTGCGCAAGAGCGTGGGTCTTGATGAGGCGTCCGCCGTTCAGCTGGTGCAGTACTTGAGTGCCGGCAAGGCGGCGCTGGGCTGCCTGCCGACCTGGGATACCGTGGTGTTCGAGCGCTTCTTCGATGAATCGGGAGGCATGCAGCTCATCATCCATTCGCCGTTCGGCAGCCGGGTGAACCGGGCCTGGGGCTTGTCTCTGCGCAAACGGTTTTGCCGCACCTTCAATTTCGAGCTGCAGGCTGCCGCCACCGAAGATCACATCGTGCTCTCGCTCACTCACGCCCACAGCTTCGAACTGGCCGAAGCAGCCCGCTATTTGAATTCCAATTCGGTCCGGCACGTGCTGATCCAGGCGTTGTGCGCGGCCCCGATGTTTGAGGTCAGGTGGCGCTGGGATGCCGGCATCGCGCTGGCGCTGCCGCGGTTTCGCGGCGGCAAGAAGATTCCACCCCAGATCGCCCGCATGAATGCCGAGGATTTATTGGCCTCGGTGTTCCCCGACCAGGTCGCGTGCGCCGAGAATCTGCCGGGCGAGATCGAAGTGCCGGATCACCCCTTGGTCAGGCAGACCGTGCGCGATTGTCTGGAAGAGGCCATGGATATCGATGAATTCGAGGGTGTGCTGCGCCGGCTGGAGAGCGGCGACATTCGCGTCGTCGCCCGCGACCTGACCGAGCCTTCGCCGCTGGCTCTCGAGGCGTTGAACGCACGCCCCTATGCCTATCTCGACGATGCACCGCTCGAGGAGCGCAGAACCCAGGCGGTGATGAGCCGTCGCTGGCTGGACCCGACCGACGCCGCCGACATCGGCAAGCTCGATCCGGAGGCGGTCGCGCGCGTGCGCACCGAGGCCTGGCCGGATGCCGCCACACCCGACGAGTTGCACGACGCACTGTTGTGGCTGACCTTCATGACCGACGAGGAAAGCCGCTCCAATGCCGCGTGGCCCCGGTTGATGGACGATCTGGCGCTGCAGGGCAGGGTGTTGCGCATGTCGCTGGGACAACACGGGCTGTGGGTGGCCACGGAAAGACGTGCACTGTTCGAGCCGCTGGATGAGTCGCTCGTGGACATCGTTCGCGGCCGGCTCGAGGGTTTGGGACCTATCACCGCCGCGCAGATCGCCGATTCGCTCAAGCTGGCCGAGGCGCAGATCAATGTGGCGCTCATCGCGCTGGAGGCCGAAGGCTTCGCCATGCGCGGCCGCTTCAGCGCCGCGGGCGCGCAAGAAGAATGGTGCGAACGCCGGCTGCTGGCGCGGATTCATCGCTACACCGTCAAACGCTTGCGGGCCGAGATCGAACCGGTGGCGGCGCGGGATTTTCTGCGCTTCCTGTGCGAATGGCAGCGGGTTCTACCGGGGGCCCGGATGCAGGGCTCGGATGCGCTGGCGGTGATACTGGCGCAGCTCGAAGGCTTCGAGTCGCCCGCGGGTGCCTGGGAGACGGAAGTCATCCCGTCGCGAATCACCGAGTACGAACCGCAGTGGTTGGATGAGAACATCCGAGCCGGGCGATTCATATGGACGCGGCTGGCCGCACGCAGTGCGGCGCGCGCCGATGAGGCGTTCGCGCGCGGCGCATCGCCCATCCGCTCGACGCCCATCGTGCTGCTCGGCCGGCGCAATGTGCTGCACTGGTCTTTGTTCGCGGATCGATCCGATCCTGCCCATCTGACATCCAAGGCGCAGGCGGTGGCGGATTTCATCCGCGAGCACGGTGCCTCGTTCTTCGACGAGATTACGGATGAGGTGCGCATGCTGCCCAGCGAGACGGAGGAGGCGCTGGCGGAATTGGTGGCGGTCGGCCTGGTCAATTCCGACAGCTTTGCGGGCCTGCGCGTGCTCCTGATGCCGAGCGGGCGGCGTGCGGGCAGGCCGAATTCCTACGCGACGCGTCACAAGCGGCGCCTCGCGCTGTTCGGCATGGCGGACGCGGGCCGGTGGGCGTTGGTGCGCCGCCCGAGCGAAGAATCGCAGGACCGTCATGACGAAGCGGTCGAGCAGATCGTGCGCACCCTGTTGCGCCGCTGGGGCGTGATTTTCTGGAAATTGCTGGTGCGCGAGGCCGAGTGGCTGCCGCCGTGGCGCGAGATTCTAAGCTGCTGCCGCAGACTCGAAGCGCGGGGAGAGATTCGCGGCGGCCGTTTCGTGGCCGGATTTTCAGGCGAGCAATTTGCGACGCCGGAAGCCATCGGCTTGCTGCGCGACGTGCGCCGCAAACCTGCGACCGCGCAATACCTTTCCCTGTCCGCCGCCGATCCCCTGAACTTGATCGGCATCTTGACGCCCGGACCGAGGCTTGCGTCGCTGGCCGGCAATCGATTGCTGTACCGCGATGGGTTGCCGGTGGCCATGCTTGCCGCAGGCGAAGTTCACTTCATGGAAGAGCTGCCGCCGAAGGAGCAGTGGGAGGCGAAGACCGCGCTGCTTCGCCGCCATGTGCCGGCGGCATTGGATGACTTGGAGGGTATTACTACGCAAATGATCCCCAGCCTTTGAGATAAAAAGGTTAAGAGGGGGATTTGCTAAAATGGATGCACGCAATAGGGTGCACGCAATAGGGAAATTCGACTGCCGGTCGTCTGCCGTAGCCGCGACGCCCAACTGAGTAGAACTCTTCTGTATGACTATCCCACTCCAGCCAGAACAGCTCTTGCGCATTCTCAAGTTCGAAGGCGGCTGCAATTTTCGAGATCTTGGCGGCTATCGCACGCGCGACGGTCGGGAACTCAAGTGGGGCCGCGTGTTTCGCACCGGCGTCTTAAGTTATTTCACGCCTGCTGATCATGAGTACTTAAATCAGCTTGGCGTGCGCTCTATTTGCGATTTGCGCCGCGCGGAGGAGCGCGAGCTTGAGCCGACACGCTGGCTGGATGCCAGCACACAGCACTTGAGTTGGGAGGACGGCAGTGCGCCACCCACCATCCGCTCGATCGCTGCCAACCATGCCCATCCCTATACAGCTGAGGGTATGCACGCGGGCATGATTGAACTCTATCGCGTCTTGCCCGCGTGGATGGTGCCGCGCCTACGTGGCTTTTTCTCGTGTATTGCGCAAGGCGAGGTACCGGTACTGGTGCATTGCGCGGCGGGTAAAGATCGCACTGGCATTGCCATTGCGTTGCTGTTGGCGTTGCTCGATGTACCGCACGAGACCATCGTCGAAGATTACTTGCTGACGAATACGTGCAACATTTTGCAATTCACTATCGCGCAATACCAAGCTCAATTGGGTGTGGCCGCCGGCGATCATCCGCTCCAGACCATGCCAGATGACATACGCAGTGTGTTGTTCGCGGCGCACGTCGATTATCTCAACGCTGCGTTTGATCAAATGGTACGTGATCAGGGCAACGTGCTTGAGTATCTTCGCAGGGAAGTCGGCGTCGATGAGGCTATGAGATCCCAAGTACGGGCGGCGCTACTGAGCGCGGGTTAATTTTGCACACTGCTCGGCCCAAAGGTACTAAGGGCGCCTTAATATTCGGCATGCTCACTTGCAATCCGAGGGGCAGCCCCGAAGGTGGGAAGAGTCGCTCAGGGCACGGATTTACCTAAATGGAAGAAGTCCTGCCATTGCTCATTGTGTTGGCCGTCTTGCTGGGGACCATCGGAATTTCCGTCCTCGCCGCCCGGTGGGCGCGAAAGTCAGCGCGGCGCGCGGGGAAGCCGGACTTTCTGACCTATCGCGCTGCACGAATTTCCGCGGAAACACGGATTGACCGGCTGTTGAACAGTTTCTGCGGAAACGTCGGCATTGCTGGAAGTGCTGGACACGCCGGAAGCGTTGCCGTCGCGAAACCGCCGGGCACGCGCGGCCTGCTGACAGAGCACCCAGACCCCCAGCTCATAGTCCATGCGCTCGCCGCGCCAACGGGTGGCGGCGGTGTGGCAATCGATGCGAATGCCCAGCTCGGCATGCGCGTGGCCCAGTTCGTCCCCCGTGTAGGCGCGAGGCGCCGGACGGCGGATCATCTCGTAATGCCGCCCGTCCGGACGCACGAAGCGCCAGCCGCCTTGAGGCTGGG
>JAJPKM010000002.1 GCA_021323735.1 Gammaproteobacteria bacterium | reverse complement strand
GTGGTCGAGGTGCTGCGCGAACGCCATCAGAGCATCGATTGGTGCCTGGTGGGGGAGCCGTCCAGCGAGAGCACGCTGGGGGATACCATCAAGATCGGCCGCCGCGGCAGCTTGAGCGGCCGGCTCACCGTGCACGGCATTCAAGGGCACATCGCCTATCCGCAGTTCGCGGACAACCCCGTGCATGCCTTGGCGCCGGCACTGGCGGAACTGACCTCCCGCGTGTGGGATCAGGGTAATGAGCACTTCCAGCCCACGAGCTTCCAAGTGTCGAACATCTCCGCGGGCACCGGGGCTCCCAATGTCATCCCCGGCGAGCTGCGGGCGCGCTTCAACCTGCGCTTCTCGACTCAGCAAACGATCGAGGGCCTGAAAGAGACCGTCGAGGCGATACTGGCCCGGCACAAGGTCAAGTACAGCTTGGAATGGTTCATTTCCGGGCATCCCTTTCTCACCGCTCCCGGGATCCTGTCGCAGGCCGTCAGCCGCGCCGTGCAAGAGCAGCTGCAAATCAGCCCCAAGCTCACCACCGGCGGCGGCACCTCGGACGGACGGTTTATTGCCCCCATGGGTGCGCAGGTCATCGAGCTGGGCGTGATCAATGAATCCATCCACAAGGTTAACGAATGCGTGCGCATCGCGGATATCGATCGCTTGCATTCGATCTACCGGCGCACTTTGGAGCTGTTGCTGGCGTGACGAGTCCTGCGTGCCGCAGGATGCGCAACGCCGGCCGATAGGTTCCCCGCGTCTCTTCAATTGTCCCTGCCTTCTACGCGCGCAGCGCGCCTATCAGGCGGATCGCATCGACCCGTTGAAAGTTGGCGCGTCGCCTAGACAAGTACTTCAGGCGCGATACGCAGAGTAAAGCGCAATCGCGTGCCGCGGTTGGGCGCGCTCGTGATCTCGAATGCCGCGCCGATGAGCTGTGCCTGCTCGCGCAGGCCGATCAATCCGAAATGACCCGGCCGTGAAGCGGCCGTATCGAAGCCCACACCGTCATCCTCTATTTCAACCTCGAGCTGCGCGTCGGCGACGCTGTGCAGCGCGACGCGGACATGCGTGGCCGCCGCATGACGCTGGATATTGCGCAGCGCCTCCTCGGTCATGCGAAACAGCACTTCCGCGCGCTCATCGCCGAAGCGCGCCGCTTCCGCATCGAGCACGAACTCCACCGGGACCCCCGTATGGTCCTTGAAGCGCTCGACCGCCTTTGACAGTGCGGGGCCTAAACCGATGTCGCGCACCGAACTGACCCGTATTTGCGCAATGGCCGAGCGCGCTTCATTCAGGCCTGCTTGGGCCACTTGCTCGGCCCGTACCAGTTCATCCGCCACGGAATTCGGGTCATGCGCCTGCAGTCTGCGCAGCAAGCGTACCTCGCTGAGCATGGCCATCATGGAATGTGCCAGGGTATCGTGCAGGTCACGGGCGATCTGCAGGCGTTCGCGCACGATGGCCGCGTAGCGGGACTCCTCCGCAAGACGTAACACCTCGCGCGTTCTCACCGCGACGCGCCGCTCCAGCTCACCGCTGAGCTTGAGCAGCTCGCTGCGCTCCTGGGTCAAGTCATCCAGTATTTTCGCAAAGGCGGCCGCCAGCTGCGCCACCTCGTCCCGTCCGCTCGGCACTTCGATGCGCGCGATTTCATTGCGACCCACGGCCGCGGCCGAACGGGTCAAGCCCTTGAGGCGGTTGGTGAGATGGCGTGCACCCAGCGCGCCGAGGACGGCCGTCGCCAGCCCGAGGCAGATTGAAATCCACACGATGCGCAGGCCTAGGTCATCGGCGCGTTGATAGACCAGTTCCTTCGGCTCGCTGAGCTGCACCTGCCATGCATCGTGCAGCGCATCGCCTTCGATGAGAACCGGTGCCCGGGCCACGAGAACCGTCGCGCCGTTGGCCAGCCGTTCGAAGCGCGGTGTGCTTACGCGCTCGGGCCGCGGGTCAAGTGGCGGGTCGAGGGGTGGCGCCGCATCGAGTATGTCAGCGCTCCACGGCCGGTTGCGCAGGGGCGGCGGCCCGACCACCACCTCTCCGGCGGCATTCAGCACCAGGGTCTGCGCCGCTTCTCTGCCGCCCGAGGCGCCGCTCAGGCGCTGAACATCGGTGCGGGCCCAATGCCAGGTCAAATGCGCCGCAATCACTCCGATGATGCGGCCTGATCCGTCGTGCAAGGGCGCAGCCAGATCGCCGAGCAGGGGCGTTTGGTCCGCGCCGTGCAATTCGTCGATGACGCCGATCCATGGTCCTGCCAGCCCACGCAAAAACCAGGGCTGGTCCGCGACGTTGGCCGCGGATTGCGGCTTGTCAGAGGTGCCCTCAGGGGTTGCTGTGCCGATCACGGTCCCGTCGCGGTCCGCGATGGCCACCCATCCTAGGCTGGGATAAACGGCTTGCAGGCGTTTGAACACCTCGGAGGAGGGTGTCAGGCTCTCCACCGCGCGTATGGCATCGAGCCGCATGCTCACCGCTTGTCCTAAATCTGAGCCGAGTTGACCGGTTTCCAGAACCAGCCGCCGCGCGTGCTGCTGCACGACGATTTCCCGCGCGACACGTCCGGCCCAGAGCGAAGCCGCGATGGCAAAGCTGGCGGCCAGCGCCACCACCAACCAGATGATGCCGGCGACCAGACTGTGCCGCGGATTCAAGTCATGCAGTAGCTGTCTATGGATACTCAATGCGGGCCGCCGCCGATGGCACGGCGAAACGCGGCGATGATGGCAGGTTGCGGCAGGCGGATGGCAGGAACCGACTGGTAGTTTTCCCAGCCGCCGCCCAGGCTCCGGTAGAGCTGTACGAACTGCTCTCCTTGGGCCACCTGGGCGTCGGCATACTGAATCTGCAAATCGTAGAATTGGCGTTCGGCATCGACGACATTGAGAAAGTCGGTCAGGCCGCGATCGTACCTCGCATTGGCCAGATCGACCGCGCGCTGCCCGGCCGTCATGGCGGTGCCCAATTTGTCCATGCGGGCCTGCTC
This sequence comes from Gammaproteobacteria bacterium, assembly GCA_021323735.1. Lineage (GTDB taxonomy): Bacteria > Pseudomonadota > Gammaproteobacteria > Steroidobacterales > Steroidobacteraceae > Bog-1198. Next base: position 48,033 of record JAJPKM010000002.1, on the reverse strand, counting down.
GGCTTCATAGGCATCAAGCGAGGTGTCGACTTGGCGTACGGCATTCAGAATGACCTTACGATAATTTAGCAGGCTTGCGTGTGCCGCGACATCGGCAATGTCGACCTCGGCATCGAGGGCGCCGAAATCCAGCAGCGGCCAGACGGCGCCGGGTCCGAACGACCAGACATGTTTGCCGACATGGGGCAAGGCGCCCAAGCCCTGTCCTTGGGATCCGATCGATGCGCTGAGGGAAACCTGCGGGAACAGATTGGCGGTAGCGACGCCGATGCGGGCGGTGGTGGCGGCGAGTTCGCGCTCGGCCTGCTGAATGTCGGGCCGCCGTTTCAAGAGATCCAGGGGTACCCCCGCCGCGGTGGGCGGAGGCATCGAGGGAATGAGATCCGGGCGCGAAAGCTCTCGAATCATCTGTTCCGGGTACTCGCCGAGCAGCACTGCCAAGGTGTATTGCGCGGCGCCGGCCTGGGCTTCCATGGGCGGAATCTGCGCCTCCAGGGTAGCCAGTTCCCGGGTGGCCAGTTCCACATCCAGCTCGTTGGTGATGCCGCGCTGGTAGCGGATGTCGACGATGCGCAAGGACTCGCGCAGCACGTCGGCCGCCTTGTGCAGCACGGCGGCACGTACCTGGAATCCGCGTAGGTCCACGTACGCGCGCACCACATCGGCAATGACGGCCGTCAAAACGTCATTGCGCGCGGCGCGCGCGGCCTGGGTGTCGGCGCGAGCTGCCTCGAACTCGCGGCGGAATTTTCCGAAGATATCCAGTTCCCAGAGCGCGGAGAAGCCGGCGAGCGTATTGATGTGCTCGATACCCGCGCCGGTGTCGGCGGATCGCAGGATCTGATCGGCGCGTCCCTTGGACAGGTCGCTGCCGGTCCCGCGCGCCGCCGCAGCGCTGGCATCCACGTCGGGCAGCGCCTTGCCGACGATCACGGCCTCGTAGGTACGGGCTTGCTGCAGCCGGTCCAGTGCGATTCTCAAATCCAAGTTCGCGCTCACCGCGCGATCGACCAAGGAATTCAACTCCTCGTCGTTCAAGGCCCGCCACCAGGTCGCCAGATCCGCTGCCGGCGCGGATGCACCGGTGGCGACCGCGGGGTTCGATCCGGCGGCCTTTGGGGTCGGACCGGCCGCGGCGAAGCTCGCAGGTACGTCCGGCTTCGGCACGTGATAGCTGGGTCCCACGGCGCACCCGGGCAGAGTCGCGGCCAGGGCGGCGGCCACGGATAATAAAATGAACTGCGGCGCCTTCACGGCCATCTACTCAGCGCGTCGCGCCGGGCGGTACCGATTTAGCGTTGGACGGTACCGGTTTCGCGTCGGATGGCATCGGCGTGACGTTGGACGGTACCGATTTTGCGTTGGATGGCACCGGCGCCTCAGGCTGGTTGGCGGCCACGACCTGACCGGGCGCGATTTGACTGCTGATGTTCAGCACCAGCCGGTCGCCTTGCTGCACGCCGGAGGACAATTCAACCCAGTTGCCGTCATCGCGGGCGATGACGACATTCTTGAATTGGATTTTATCGTTTGCGTCCACTGTCGCGACCTGCGCCCCGCCGGCGCGGAAAATCAGGGCCGCTGCGGGGACCTGGACCGCTCCTCTCGGCGGCAGCCTGAATCCGACGTTGACGTACATGCCGGGGACCAGTGCGTGGCTGGGGTTGGGCATGTCGACTTCCACTCGCATGGTGCGCGCCTGCGAATTGAGCGATTCGGCAGAGCGCGCAATCTTGCCCGAGAACACCCCGCCCACCGCGCCGGCGGCGCGGATCTCCGCCGGCACGCCGGCGTTCATCAGTTCTCCGGCCGCACTCTGCGGTACCTCGACGAAGATGCGCAGCGGATCGGTCAGCGCCATGCGATACAGGGACGTGGTGTTGGAACCGCTGCCGGCCGTGACCAAGTTGCCGACATCGATCTTGCGCTCCGTGATGGTCCCGTCGAAGGGTGCTCTCACCTGTTTGAATTCGGCCAGCGCGGCGTATTGATCGACTTTCGATCTGTCCAGGGCGACCTGGGCGTTGGCCGCATACAGCCGGGCCTCGGAACTCTCGTAGTCCGCCTTCTTGGATTCTCGTTCCTGCTCGGAGACCACGCCCTTGGGCGAATCGCGCCAGCGTTCGTTGGTGGACTTGCTGAAGGCCGCCTCGGCCTTGCGCGCTTCGACCTGAGCTTCCGATGACTGAAGCTGCGCCCGCGCCGCCGCGAGTTCTGCGTCGAGTTCCGGCGTCTCGATCGTCGCCAGTATGTCGCCCTTCTTGACGCGATCGCCGATGTCGACGCGCCACTTGGCCACGTAGCCGCTGACCCGCGCGTAGATGGTGGATTCATACCAAGCGGCCGTCTCGCCGGGAAGCACCAGATCCTGCCCGGCGGTGGCCGATTGGGCGATGACGATATCGACGGGAGGCGGTTTCGAGAAGGCCGCCTCACCGGCGTGCGCCACCGCATGGGCATGAAGCAGGCGCAGCACGCTCACCAGCAAAAAGGCTGAGCCTAGGGCGGCCCCGGCTATCAGCACGCCTCTGCGGATACGCTGAGCCGTCTGCGGTGTATAGCCCAAGGATACCGGATCGGTCTCCGCGCGCGATGACTCGTCGGGAAAGCTCCCACGATGGGGTTGTTCGCTGAGCAATTCCCGGTTGGCGGGTCGGTTCGGATCATGCGGTTGCATGGGGGCTGCCTTCGATGACGGAATGCGTGACGGGAATCGCTTGGCGGCGCAACAGACGATACATGATGGGCACGAAGATCAGCGTGGCCAGGGTTGCGAACAGCAATCCGCCGATCACAGCCCTTCCCAAAGGTGCGTTCTGTTCGCCGCCTTCACCTATACCCAAAGCCATCGGCACCATACCCAAGATCATCGCGCTCGCCGTCATCAACACCGGCCGCAACCGGGTGTGGCCGGCGCTGATGGCCGCGCGCAGGGGGTCGTCGCCCTCCTGCATGCGTTGGTTGGCAAAGCTCACCACCAAGATGCTGTTGGCCGTGGTCAAGCCGATGCACATCAAGGTGCCCATGAGCGCCGGAACGCTCATGGGGGTCTGCGACAGGAACAGCATCCATTGGACGCCCGCCAGCGCGAACGGCACGGCCATCAAGACGATCAGCGGATCGATCCAGCTCTGGAAGTTCATGACCAGGAACAGATACACGAGAACGATGGCCAACGCGATGCCGGTGAACAGGCCGCTGTAGCTGTCGCGCATCGTTTCCACTTGGCCGCTCAAGATGATCTTCAGGGTATTCGGTACATTGGCGCGCTCGTCCTTAAGCAGCCGGTCGATGTCGCCTGCCGCTCCGTACAAATCCCGGCCCTGAACATCGGCGTGCACGTCGAACACCGGGCGAATGTTCAGCTGCGAGGTGACCATCGGCACCGATACGCGGCCGAACGAAGCCAAGTTCAACAGCAGCTGCGAGGCATTCGTTCCGCTTCCGGATGTCACCGGCATCGTCTTGAGGTCCTGCGACGAGCCGATCCGATACGTCGGAACCTGTACCACCAGCGGGTAGCTCACGCTGTTGCGCGGATCCACCCAGAAGTTAGGCGCGGTCTGCGCGCTCGAATTGGTGGCCACGAGCACACTGTTCGCCGCCTCTTGCTGGGTGACGCCGCTCTCGGTCGCCAGAGCCCGGTCCATGTCGACCGTCAGCGCCGGCGCATTCGGCACCTGAAAAACATGCGAATCCACCACACCCGCGATGCGGCCCATGTCATGCGCGATCTTCGAGGCCAGCGCGAATGCCGCCTGCTGGTCGGGTCCGGAAATGCGTACGTCGATGGGCGCCGGCTGTCCGAAGTTCAACACCTGATCGACGATGTCGGCAGGCTGAAAGAAGAATTCCAGCTGCGCGAACCTGGCAGGCAGCTCGCGGCGTAATTTGGCGATCAGGATCGCCGTCGGCGTGTGTTCCCGGGTAAGTGAAATGAGTATCTCGCCATCCATGGGCCCCACGGTCGCAGAGTCGCTCAAGGCCACGTTGATGCCGCTGTAGGGCAGCCCGATATTGTCGAGCATCACGTCGATCTGCTCGCTGCCGACCAGTCTGCGGATCTGCGCCTCGACATCCGCAAAGTACTGCTGCGTCTTTTCCAGCCGCGTGCCGGCCGGCGCCCTGACGTGCAGGCGCATCTGGCCCGCGTCGACCTGCGGGAAAAAATCACGGCCGAGGAAGGGGAACAGGAGGGCGGATACCGCGATCAACCCGAGAAAGGCAGCCACCGTCATGCGTGCCTGCGATAGAGCCCATGACAGCGTATTGCGGTAGCTTTCACGGAATCTCTCGAACCGGTGCTCGAATCCGGCTTGAAATCGCACCAGGATGTTCTTGCCTCGAGTACCCCCGTGCGCCGCCTGCACGGCCGGCGGGTGCACCGATGCAGCTTGTGCGGATCCCGCGTCGAACTCATGCACCGCTCGGCGCATCAGATGATCAAACAAGACCGGCACCATGGTGAACGACAGGGCGAGGCTGGCGAGCAAGGCTCCGATGACCGACAGCGACAGGGGTGAAAACAGGTATTTCGCGGTGCCCTCGAGCAGGAATACCGGCACGAACACGATGCAAATGCATAGGGTCGACAGGAAGGTGGGTACGGCCACCTCGCTCGCGCCGCTCACGATGGCCTGATGCAAGGGCTCGCGCAGCGCCACGTGGCGCTCGATGTTCTCGATGACCACGGTACCGTTGTCCACCAGGATGCCGATCGCCAGTGCGAATCCGCCCAATGTCATGGTGTTCAGCGTCTGCCCGGCGAATTTCATGAACAGCACCGCGGTGACGATCGATAGCGGAATTGCCGCCAGAATGATCAGCGACAGCCGCACATTGCCGAGGAAGAGGATGATGACCAGCGCGGTGAGGCCGGCGGCCATTCCCGCGCTCAGCAGCACACTGTTGAGCGCGGCACGGACGAATACCGATTGATCGAACAGAGCCTTGATCGATACGTCCTTCGGCAGCAAGGCCTGAATGTCCTTGAGCGCCGCCTGCACGCCGTCGATCACGGCCAGCGTCGACACGCCGCCGGTCTTGCGAATGGTCATCAGCGCCCCCGGCGTTCCATTGACCGAGACCGCATTGGTCTGCACCTGAAAACCATCGTGGACATGCGCCACATCGCGCATGAACACCATGCGCCCGGCTATTTCCTTGATCGGGAATGCATTGATGGATTCGATGACATCGGGCGAGTTGTTCATCGCCAGCGCATAGTCCTTGTCGCCGATTTTCACATCGCCCGCGGGAAGGATGACGTTCTGATGCTGCAAGGCCGCGCTTACATCCGCCGCGGACAGACCGCGTGCCGACAATGCGTTCAGATCCAAATCGGCCATGATGACGCGCGGCTTGCCGCCGTAGGGGTAGGGGACCTCGGCACCATGCACCACGGCAAGCGCCGGCCGGATGATATTTTGACCCAGGTCGTTGAGCTTCGAATCGGGCAGGGATTTGCTCGACAAGCTAAGCTGAATGATGGGCACGTCGGTGGCACCGTAGCGCAGGACCAGCGGCGGCGTGATATTCGGCGGCATGTATTTCAGCACGACGAGCGCGCTGCTCGCGAGCTGCGAAACCGCGCGGGTCACATCGGCACCTTCGTGCAGATAAACTTTCTCGACGCCCACGCCTTGGTAGCTCACCGCCTCGATGCGCGAAATGTCGTCCACCAGGGAGGCCAGTTGCCGCTGATGCAGCGTCAGGATGCGGTTCTGCATGTCCTGCGCGCTCATGCCGTTGTAGGTCCATACCACCGCGACCACCGGAATGTCGATTTCCGGAAATATGTCGACGGGCATGCGCAGCGCCGCGCCGATCCCCATCAGCGTGATGAGGATCAACATGGCCATTACCGTATAGGGCCGCTTCAATGCATTTTCGACGATGGACATGGGCTAAGTGCCGTCCCTCACAGGCGGCGCCGCTGGCGGCTGGCCATGACCGCAAGCTCGGTGCGCGTATTGGCATGGAGCTTTTCCATGATGCGGCTGACGTAGTTCTTGATGGTTCCTTCGGCAAGGCACATCGCCTGGGCAATTTGCCGATTGCTGGATCCTTCGGTGATGAGGCTGAGGACGCGTTCTTCCTTCTCGCTCAAGCCCTCCGGCATCGACTTGTTCGGCGCGGCCGCCGATGAGTTCGCGGGGTCCGTGCTTCGTGCGAGGCGGGCGAACTGATCCATGACCTTGCGCGCTATCTGCGGCGTCAGGCGTGACTCCCCGCGGCGCAGCGCCCGGATGGCCTCCAGAAGTTCATCCTCACTGGCATCTTTCAGCAAGTAAGCATGAGCGCCGGCTCGGACGGCCTCGAAGACCGTCTCATCGTCGTCCAGCGTGGTAAGCACCAGCACGTGAATCTGCGGCAGCGCCAGCGTGATTTCCCGCGTGGCCGCAACGCCGCCCTTGATCGGCATGTGCAAATCCATCAACACCACGTCCGGGCGCAGCAGCAAGGTCAATTTGACCGCCTCTTCGCCGTCGCCGGCCTGACCCACACATTCCATGTCCGAGGCCATCGACAGCAACAGCGCCGTTCCACGGCGCACCAGCGCTTGATCTTCGGCGATGACCACACGGATTGGCGAATGTTCGGTAGACGTCATGGCACGATAGTGAGCCTCGCGGCCCGACGATGGGAAGTGACCTTGGTCAGTTCCTGCGCATGACTTTCGACACTTTTTCGGCGCGGGCTAGAAATTGGAGGAGGCCCGAGTCGAAGAGGGCGGGCAAGTCGTCAGTTGGCTCAAGTCGGCAGAGGGAGGCGGAGGCGGTACCGAACCCATTGTTACAAAAAGACAACATGGGCCACTGAATATGGCATTGAATAAGGCGCCGATGAATACCGGGTAGTAGCTACATCATGATTCCATCCGCGAGGTGAACGCATGCGCGCGCATGGCGGGCATCGATCGCGCGGACATCGATCGCCCATACTCGATATCGGCGTGCGCTGGAACTCCCGCTGGGTTCATAATGTCTAGAAGCCTGCCCGAGCAATGGAATCGAACACAACTTAAGTCATAGCAGCGGATCCTTCAAATGCAAAAAATCAAAATCATTTCAGCAGTCGGCCTGTTGATTCTTGGCGCGGGTCTCAATGGTTGCGCCGTATTTCCAAAATGCACACCGGAGAATTGCGCTTCCGACAAAGAGATCAATGCCGAGGTGCGCAAGCTTTTCGGTCAGCATACGGAACTGGGTGCGCCCGCGGAGCTGCACATTCAGACCATCAATGGCGTGGTGTATATGAACGGTCCTGTTAATTCCGAATTCGAAGTGCAACACGCCGAAGCGCTCGCCCGCCAAGTCGCCAACGTCAAGGACGTGAACAATAATCTCTACCCCCGCAGCAACAGCCGCTAGCGAGAGTTTCTAACCAGCCAATGCCTGTCGGCCGGCGGCCACGCGCTGCAGGCCTACTGGAGATACTCCATGGGCTCAGCGCAGGGCGCGGCTCGTTCGGCGCGTGTATTTCTGTAGCTAAAAAGACACAACATTGTTCTTATACTTGTCACGTATGTGATATATGTGGCTTTCTCACCGAAAGACGATAGAATTACAGAAAAACCTATTGTCATCTTGCCGTAACAATACGTCGATTAAATCCAACAATCGAAAACCCGCGGGAGTCAATGCAATGCATACGTTTCAACTGCGCAAGTCCATCCTGGCTGCGATGGGGGCCTGCGCCACCATTGGCATCTCGCCGGCGATAGTCCTTGCAGACAATGCCCAAGATATTCAGCAGCTTAAAGATCAAGTGCGCACGATGCAGCAAAAGATCGATCAGCTGAGCGGTCCGAAAGCCTCGACTGCCGCGACCCCTGCCTCTAAGCCGGCCGCGGCGAAGAACGATTCGGGCTCGCTGACCTGGAATGGCATCACCATCTACGGCACCGTGGATATCGGGCTAGAGTACATCTCTCACGGCGCGCCGTTGAGTCAGCTCTGGAGCCCTGGCCTGCCCTCGGTCATTCAGAACTTCAGCAACAAGTCGATTGTCTCCATCAACGGCAACGGCCTGAGTCAATCGAAGCTCGGCATCTCCGGCGTAGAGCCCATTCCCGGCATTGACGGTTGGAACGGCGTTTTCAGGCTCGAAACCGGCTTCAACCCCTGGGACGGAAAGCTGGTCGACGGACCGGGATCCCTGGCCAACGACAACGGCAAAGCGAATGCGGTGAAGACCTCCGCCGGCGACTCCAGCCGTGCAGGTCAACTCATCAACGGTGTCGCCTTTGCGGGCGTGAGCAACCTGACTTTCGGCACGCTGACCTTCGGCCGTCATAACGGACTCAATCTGGATTTGCTGACCAAGTACGATCCGCAGCAGCAGTCGCAGGCGTTTTCTCCCATCGCGCTGTCGGGCACGGCGGGCGGGTTCGGCACCACGCAGACCAATCGCCTGGACGGGTCGCTCAAGTACAACTTACAAATCGGCCCAGCGCATGTGGGCTACCTGCACGGCTTCGGCAGCGACGGTAACGTCCCGCAAAGCACCAACGAGTTCGGCGTCGGCGCGGACTTGGGCGGCTTCTCGATCGATGCTCTGTACGGCCTGGTGCATGGCGCCGTGGCCGCGGCGTCCTTGAGCGCCGCAAACGTCACCGCGCTCAATACGGCTCCGCAGCCGTTGCCGGGCTGGTCGTTGGGCAACACCTTGGCGGCGACCATTTCGGATGACACGGGCTACACGGTGCAGGCCAGCTACAACGCGAAGGATTACTTCCCGGTCAAGTTCTACGCCGGCTGGGAGCGGATCAAGATGAACAATCCCGCGCATCCGGACCCTGTGGGCACGCTGGATATCGGCGGGTACCTTCTGGGCGTCGTGAACAACAAGGCGTTCAACATCCAAAAGATCTTGCAGATCTCCTGGGCGGGTGCGCGCTGGTCCGTCACGCCTAATTTCGAATTGACGGGAGCGGGCTACATCAACAATCAGAAGAGCTTTGCGGCCAATGGTTGCACCAATGCCAGCGCCGGCTCCTGCGCAGGCGAACAGCTGGACCTGTCCTTGGTGGCGGACTACCACTTCACCAAGCGCTTCGACAGTTATGCGGGCGTCAACTGGTCGCGCGTGACGAACGGCTTGTCCAACGGCTTCCTGTTCACCTCTTCATACGCGCCGATGGTGGGCGTGCGTTACAACTTCTAAATCGATGGTGTGCGGTTCATGGCTCAACGGCCATGAACCGCCTTTCGCGACGCGCGGATTTCGAGCCCCACTCGGGCTTCGTGCGTCGCCTCTAGCGTTCTCGACACGCCTTGTCGACGCGGGTAGGATCAGCCTTATAAATATAAAAGGAGGCGGCCTCGCGATGAAACCCTCGAGTACAAAACGCGCTGGCTGGAGTTGGTGGTACCTGCTCTTCGTCGTCCAGTTTGCCGTGGCGCTCTGGCCGCCGTTCTACAACAAGGCGGAACCCTATCTATTCGGCATTCCGTTCTTCTATTGGTTTCAGCTGCTTTGGGTGATCGTCAGTGCCGTGTTCACGGCGATCGTCTATTTCGCCGTCGAAGAATAGCTGTCGGTCGAAGCATAGCTGTCGAAGCAGAATAAAAAGCAGTGAGGGGACACCCGTGCAGGAAGTGAACTGGATTGCGCTGAGCATTTTTGCCTTGTTGTTCGGCTTCATCACCTGGCTGGGATTCGCGGCAGCGCGCTGGCGCAGGGGTGACCTTGATCTGCTGCACGAATGGGGCTTGGGCGGCAGGCGCTTCGGTACCGTCGTCACCTGGTTCCTGGTGGGCGGCGATGTCTATACCGCTTACACTTTCATTGCAATTCCGGCGCTCGCCTTCGGTGCAGGAGCGGTCGCATTCTTCGCCGTCCCCTACACCATCATCATCTATCCCTTGATGTTCCTCATTTTCCGGCGGCTGTGGAATGTGTGCAGCAAGCATGGCTACATCACGGCGGGCGACTTCGTGAAGGGCCGCTTCGGCAATCGCTGGCTGGCGCTCGCGGTCACGATCACCGGCATCGTCGCGACCATGCCGTATATCGCCCTGCAGCTGGTGGGATTGCAGGTGGTCATCGGCGCACTCGGTATTTCCGGGACGGGCCTGATGGCCGATATGCCGCTGTTCGTCGCCTTCGTGATCCTGGCCGCATTCACCTACTCGAGCGGTCTGCGCGCACCGGCATCGATCGCCATCGTCAAGGATCTATTGATCTACATCACGGCCATCGCCGCGGTCATCGTCATCCCCTATGAACTGGGCGGATTCGGCAAGATATTTGCCTCCGTGCCCGCGCAGAAGCTGTTGCTGGCGGTGCCGGGTCCCAATACCACCGGTTCGTACAGCGGCTATGCCACTCTGGCCTTAGGATCGGCATTCGCGCTTTTCCTGTATCCGCATTCTCTGACCGGTATCTTGAGCGCCAGCAGCGGCAAGGTGATCCGCCGCAACGCCGCCATGCTGCCGGGCTACACCTTCATGCTGGGATTGCTGGCGCTGTTCGGTTTCTTCGTGATCGCCGGCGGCGTGGACAAGCTGCCGGAATACGCCGCAGGCTTCAAGCAATTCGGCAACAATTTTGCGGTGCCGGCGCTGTTGCTGCACAGTTTCCCGGCTTGGTTTGCCGGCGTGGCGTTCGCCGCCATCGGCATCGGCGCCTTGGTGCCGGCCGCCATCATGTCGATTGCCGCGGCCAATTTGTACACGCGCAATATCCACCGTGAATTCGTCAATAAAAATCCCACTGACAAGCAGGAATCCCAGGTCGCGAAATTGACCTCGCTGATCGTGAAGGTCGGCGCACTGATATTCATCCTGTTCGTGCCCACTCAGTACGCCGTGCAGCTGCAGCTGCTGGGCGGCATCTGGATCATTCAAACTTTGCCGCCGGTCATGCTCTGCGCCTACACGCGTTGGTTCAATCCCTGGGCACTGCTTGCAGGCTGGGCGGTGGGGACGTTCGCCGGAACTTGGATGGCCATCGCGGTGAAACTGACGAACACCTATCCGCTGCACATCGGCGATCATACCTTCCCCGGCTACAGCGCCGTGTACAGTGTGATCTTAAATCTGCTGGTGACGGTGGTACTGACGCCGGTGTTCAATGCGATGGCGGCGAACAAGCAGCGCGTCGATCAGACGGTGGCGGCCGACTATCAAGCCTGATCGGCAAGCTTGACCCGCGCCCGACAATCTCGCGCTGTTTTTCTGCGACATTGGAAAGCAGCAGGAAATTTCAACGGCAGGACGACTTCAGTAGCGGGCAATTCCAAATGTCGCTCGCTGAATAATCCTCATACGGACTTTCGGCATCGGCTAACCGGTGCGGTGTGGGCGCCGAAGACGCTTCGTGAGAGCTGCTCGCGACAGTAACCCCCGCGCAATTGCCGAATCATCGCCGTGCATTTCAACGACCAGCAGGTGGGTCAAACCGGTGCCCTGAAACATCTCATAAAGATCGAGCGCAGTGAGTGTCTCGAGCGACTCATAGTTGACCAACGAAAGTTCATTCGTGGGTGTCATGATTTCACCCACTGTCGCGGGTTTGCGCGGCTTGAAACTTATTTCACGCGAGGAACTGTGCGGACGTTCGCGCTCGATGTCGTAGGCGGTGATAAGGCCGACCACCTGCGGGTCTGCCTCCTCTGTGCTGTCCTGGGTGGCCAGTAGTGCGTGTACACACAGCCGATTCATATCGGCAAGTGCATCATCGATCGAAGTGCGTGTGTCGACGGTAATGGGATACTCGCTTCGAAAGTCGGTCAGTGCACAGAAGGCCGAATCATCGGCCTTAAGATATGCATCGTCATTCGCAACGGATCGTTCAACCAGCGAGGCGGCCCAACGGACTCGAGACGGCACTACCAATGCGGTTTCCATGACGCAATCTCCTCGGAATCGGGACTTTGAACACTGGTCTGTACACATAGACTCGATTCGAACTTGATTTATTCCGCCACCAAGTCCGCCAATCGGACGGGAAGGGCGCCGGTTGAGTACCGGGGCTCGTTGAACCGGCACCGGCCGTTGCTGCGAAACTCGCCGGTTTGCCTGGCGGTGGCGTGCGGTAGTTGGGGCCCGCGGCACAGGCCGCTACTGAAACGCGGCCGAACGGGATAAGCCTTTGTTTTAATTGCACTGTAACAAAAATGTCACATTCCATCCCGATAATCGATCGACTTAAAGCCTTGAGCCCAAGGCGGGCGATTCAACTGGGAGCGGTCATCAATGAAAATATATAAACGCCTTTTGTTACTCGGCGTCGCAGCCTCTTTGGGTGTGGCGGCTTCTGCCGCGGATATCTCCGGCGCAGGCGCGACATTCCCTTATCCGATTTATGCCAAATGGGCGGATGCCTACAAGAAATCAACCGGCGTAGGCCTCAATTATCAGTCCATCGGTTCGGGCGGCGGCATCAAGCAGATCAAGGCCAAGACCGTGACCTTCGGTGCCTCCGACATGCCGCTGAAGCCCGACGATCTGAAAAGCTCGGGGCTGATTCAGTTTCCCATGATCATCGGCGGCGTGGTGCCGGTGGTGAATATCAAGGGTATCGGGCCGGGTCAGTTGCATCTTGACGGTGCGACCGTGGCCAGCATCTACTTGGGCGATATCACCCAGTGGAATGATCCGGCGATCAAGAAGCTCAATCCCAAACTGACTCTGCCCGGCACCGCCATCGCGCCCGTGTACCGCTCGGACGGGTCGGGGACGAATTTCCTGTTCTCCGATTACTTGTCCAAGTCCAGCGCCAAATTTCAATCCAACATCGGCGCCAACACTTCCGTGCAGTGGCCGGTTGGCATCGGCGCCAAGGGCAATGAAGGCGTGGCGAACATGACCACCCAGACCGATGGCGCGCTGGGTTACGTCGAATATGCCTACGCCAAGCAGAACAAGATGGCATTCACCATGCTCACCAACAAGGCCGGCAATGCCGTGGAGCCAAATGCGGAATCCTTCCAGGCCGCGGCGGCGACGGCCGATTGGGCGGGTGCCGACAGTTACTACCTCATTTTGACCGATCAAGCCGGCGCGAAGAGCTGGCCGATCACGGGAGCGAGTTTCATCCTGGTGTACAAACAGCCGGATGACGCGGCGGCCGTCAACGAAGCGCTGAAGTTCTTTGCCTGGGCCTACAAGGATGGCGCTACTATGGCGTCCGAGCTGGACTATGTGCCTCTGCCCACGGCGTTGATTGCCCAGGTGAAGAAAACTTGGACCTCGCAGGTCACGTCGGGCGGCCACCCGGTGTGGAGCGGACAATAGACGCTATACGGATTAGCTAGCCAAGATTGAGGTCGTTAAGATACGGTGGGCCCGCCGGCAATTGCCGGCGGGCCTTTACCTTGTGGCGGGAGCGGAACTGACATCGTGGCGATCATAGATCCGAGACACGCCGCAAAGCAGCTGATTTACGAGAGAATATTCCGTTCCGCCACGTTGATCGCGGCGGTCTTGGTGCTGTTGATCCTGGGCGGGGTTGCGGTCTCGCTGTTGCGGGGTGCCTGGCCGGCGTTGGCCCACTTCGGATTCTCTTTCGTCGCTCGCGAGATTTGGAATCCCGTGACCGATCAGTTCGGGGCACTGGCGCCGATCTACGGCACGGTGATGACCTCGGCGATCGCCATGGCGATCGCCGTTCCGACCGGATTCGGCATCGCGTTGTTTCTGACCGAACTGTGCCCGCCGCTCCTAAAAAGGCCGATCGGTGTTGCGGTCGAGTTGTTGGCGGCGGTGCCGAGCATCATCTTCGGCATCTGGGGCTTGTTCGTGCTGGCACCGGTGCTGCAGCGGCATATACAGCCCTGGATGATCCGCGTTTTCGGCGATTTGCCTGCCATCGGCCACCTATTCAAGGGGCCGCCTTACGGCATCGGCATTCTCACGGCCGGTGTGGTGTTGGCCATCATGGTGCTGCCCTTCATCGCGGCCACCATGCGCGATGTCTTCGACACCGTGCCGCCGATGCTCAAGGAATCCGGTTATGGACTCGGGGCCACGACCTGGGAAGTCATTTGGAACGTGGTGGTACCGCATTCTCGGGTGGGTATCGTCGGTGGCATCATGCTGGGGTTGGGGCGTGCGCTCGGCGAAACCATGGCCGTGACCTTCGTGATCGGCAACGCCCATCGCATCAGTTCGTCTTTATTGGCGCCCGGCACCACCATTTCCTCGGCGATCGCCAACGAGTTCACGGAGGCGGTGGGGGACATGTACACCTCGGCGCTCATCGCGCTCGGGTTGCTGTTGTTTCTGATCACATTCACCGTGATCGCCGCGGCGCAGGCGATGCTGCGCAGGCTAGAGCGGCGCTCGGGAGCAGTCGTATGAATCGGCGGGTCCTGCGCAAGATCAAAAATGGCGCGTTCCTGTCGCTGTCCTTGGTCGCCACCCTCACGGGGCTCGCCTGTCTGGCGGCCATTCTCTGGACGCTGATATCGCATGGCGTATCGGGTATGTCGGGACGCCTCTTTACGCAAATGACACCACCCCCGGGCAGCCAAGGGGGATTGCTCAATGCCATCTATGGCAGCGGCGTGATGACCTTGCTGGGAATTTTGATCGGGTCTCCGATCGGCGTGCTGGCGGGCACGTACCTGGCCGAATACGGCAGGAATTCGCGCTTGAGCTTGACCATCCGCTTCATCAACGACGTCCTGTTGAGCGCGCCTTCGATCATCATCGGTTTGTTTATTTACGAGATCGTGGTGGTGCGCATGGGCCATTTCTCAGCCATTGCCGGCGCACTGGCATTGGCGGTATTGGCCATCCCCGTCACCTTGAGGACCACGGAGGACATGCTGAATCTGGTGCCGATCGGCATGAAGGATTCTTCGGCGGCGCTGGGCGCGTATCCCTGGCGTACCATACTGAGCGTCCTGTATCCGGCGGCGCGCAGCGGCATCGTCACCGGCCTGCTGCTGGCGATCGCGCGCATCAGCGGGGAAACCGCGCCGCTGCTGTTCACCGCTCTCAACAATCAGTTCTGGAGCACCCGGTTGGCTGCTCCGATGGCGAATCTGCCGGTGGTGATTTTTCAATTCGCCTTGAGTCCCTACAATGACTGGCAGGATCTTGCCTGGGCCGGGGCGCTCATCATCACCGTGACCATCCTGGTGCTGAGCATTTCAGCGCGCGTACTGTTGGCATTGCTGCAAGCGCAACGAGGTTCTTGAGCGTGATTCCCTCGACCAAGCCGCCGAAACATTTGAAGATGCGCGTGCCCCAGCCCTTGGCCGCGGAGCCGTCGCAGGATTCGGGGCCGCCGAAAATCGAAGTCCGTTCGCTGAATTTCTACTACGGTGCCGCGCAGTCGCTGCACAACATCAACATGAAACTGGCCGACCGCTCGATATCGGCCTTCATCGGCCCATCGGGCTGCGGCAAGTCGACGCTGCTGCGGGTGATGAACCGGATGTACGCGCTGTATCCCGGGCAGCGGGCCGAGGGTGAGGTGCTGATCGGCGGGCGCGATGTACTCAAGCCCACGGTGGATGTGGCCGAACTGCGCTACCGGGTCGGCATGGTATTTCAAAAGCCCACTCCATTTCCCATGTCGGTGTTCGAGAACGTGGCCTTTGGCCTGCGTCTGGCCGGGGGCATCGGCGCCGCGGATCTCAAGGTGCGCGTCGAATCCGCCTTGCGCGATGCCGCCATCTGGGACGAGGTCAAGGACAAGCTCAATGCAGATGGACGCAGTCTGTCAGGCGGCCAGCAGCAGCGGCTCTGCATCGCCCGCGCGGTAGCCGTGCAGCCTGAGGTGCTGCTTCTCGATGAACCCACGGCGGCTCTCGACCCGATCTCGACGCTGCGCGTCGAGGAGACGCTGCAGGTGCTGCGCGAAAAATATTGCATCGTCGTGGTCACGCACAATCTGCAGCAGGCTGCGCGTGTGTCGAACGTCACCGGCTTCATGTTCATGGGACAGCTGGTCGAGATCGGTCCATCGAGCGAGATTTTCACCTCGCCGAAGGACCGCAAAACCGACGACTACATCACCGGACGCTTCGGCTAAGCCCATGAACGACGACAGCCTGTCGAACCCGGTAATGACCGCACATAAGGTCAGCGTGACTTACGGCGACAAGTGCGCGGTGCGCAATGTCAGCCTCGATATCGGGCGCAATCAGGTGCTCGCCTTGATCGGACCGTCGGGCTGCGGGAAATCCACGTTCCTGCGCTGCCTCAACCGCATGAACGACACCATTCCCAGTGCGCGCGTCGAAGGCACGATCACGCTGGACGGGCAGAATATCTACGGCAAGAAACAGGACGTGGCGCAACTGCGGGCACGGGTCGGCATCGTTTTCCAGAAGCCCACACCGTTTCCGCACTCGATCTATGCCAATGTCGCCTATGGGCCGAGAATTCACGGCTTGGCGCGGCACCGCGCCGACATGGATGAACTGGTGCAGGTCAGTCTGGCGCGCGCCGGCCTATGGGACGAGGTCAAGGACCGCCTGTCCACGCCGGGCACCAGCTTGTCCGGCGGCCAGCAACAGCGCCTGTGCATTGCCCGCACCATCGCCGTGAATCCGGAGGTCATCCTCATGGACGAACCCACCTCGGCGCTGGATCCGATCGCCAGCGCGAAGATCGAAGATCTGATCGATGAGCTGCGCGAGAACTATGCAATCGCCATCGTCACGCACAACATGCAGCAGGCGGCGCGCGTATCGCAGCGCACCGCCTATTTTCACATGGGCGACTTGGTCGAAGTCGGTCCCACGGACCGTGTCTTCACCAATCCGCAGCAGAGACTCACCGAAGACTATATTACGGGCCGATTCGGTTGAGCGCTTGGAGCGCGAACCTGCTTACCCGTCGTTCATGAATACGTCGGGCTAGGGGTGGGGTGAGGACGCCAGGACATAGTTGAGCGCGGAATCCTGTCCGTTGGCATAGTCGGTCCATGACTGCGCCACAGGTACATCAGGCTCGATCGCATTGGGGCCGTTTTTGACAAACGCGTACCAGCGCGTGGAATACCGTATCACGAGGTTGGATTTCGGCAGTCGCATCTCACGGGGCTCTTGATAGCTGTTGGGCTTTTCGCCAATCGTTTCACCAACCAGGGTAGCCGCCGTTTTTGAGCGGAACTGCGCTGCATTGTTCATGGCCGCGGAAAATGTCTGTGATCCGATCAGTACGAACAGGTGACCATTGCTATTGATGGACGCGAGCCGCTGGATTGGCTCGATGAGATTTCGCTCGCCGACCGTATAATCGCCGCCGCCATTGTCGCGCATGTCAATCACGAGCTTGTCGGGAGCATCCTGCGATATCAACTCGAGCATGGCGGCGCTGCGCTCACGCAGGCCCTTATAGGATCGGAAATCGCAATAAACAGCGCGCGCAATGGCGATACTCATACACCAGAAAGGTTCGTCCTGGTGTTGATCGGACAGGAAAGCGTGTGCGTGAGGTCGGGCCCATCCGGCCTTGTTGCGCGTGGGGCTCGACGGCAGATCCATCGTGAATACATGTCCATCGTCACCGCGGAACGTGAATGGCGCTGCCGCGCGATCAGGGATGACATCGAGGCCGTGCAGGATGAGCCCGACCCCGAGATAGTTCACGGCCAACGCGCGACGGAGGGAAGCGTTTTCATCCGCCGGCGTAAGCTCCAATGCGCGGTCCATGACCTCGCTAACCGCCATCTGGTTTATCTTGAGTATCTGAGTGCCTAGGGTTTGCTCGAATCCCGGAGCTGCGCGGGTCACGCGAAATTCGCCGGCGAATTCTTGAATCTCGATCGGAAAGTACGCTCGATCGAGCGGAAAACGCAGACCGGTGTGACCGTCGCCTATCAAATTAAGGATGCGGAATAGGCCCACCAAACGCTCATCAGCGTTCTGGTTGGCCGATTGAGTTTCGAGGCGGTCAATGGCGGCATCAAATACTTCTCGAGAAACGGCATGGAAGGCATCGATGTGCCGCTTGGGCAAATTGACCTTCAAAAACTCCAAATCAGCGCGCCACTGCGCTGGATCGACTGTCACGTTGGGTTCAGGGGTCATGGTTTGGCATGCGCTGAAAACGAGGCAGAGACACACGATCAGTCGATTCGGTCGGGGGCGCATCATCGTTCCTGTTGAAAAGGCATTCGAGGTTAGAGGCGTGCGCAGGGCATATGGTTTGCAGGTCGAAGGAGTTTTTATCGGTATGGAGTCGGGCCCAGACAATCGTCCGGGCGGCCGTGCCCTCATGCCCGAGCGATGACGCCCCATGGACCGCCATCGCCCGGGTGATCCTACGGGTGATCCTATCGTTGCGAGGGGATGAATTCCTCGAGCACCGCGGTGCGCATCAGGTCCGGCGGCAGCAGGCCCTGGCCCAGGATGAAGTCGTGAAATTTCTTCTGGTCGAATTTCTTGCCCAGGGCAGCCTCGGTCTCCTTGCGTAAGGACAACAACCGGGTGTAGCCGTAGAAGTAGCTGTTTGCCTGCCCGGGGCTGCGGAAGGTGAATCGCTCGACCTCTTCCTTCGCAAAGGCGTGGCTCAGCAAGACGTCCTTCTCGAGCACCGCGTAGGCCTGGGCTTCGGTTGCCGCCCCGCCTTGCAGCTCGGGATCCAAGAAGGCCCGGGCGGCGCGCAGCAGGCGCAACTGCAGCGTCAGGAGCTGGCCTTCCGCCGGCTCGTAGGGCTGCATGATGTATTCGGAATACAGGCCCCAGCCTTCGGCGTTGGTCGAGTTGAAGGCGTAGAGTGCGCGCGCCAGGCTGACGCCGTGCTCGACCATGGAATCGAATTGCAATTCATGCCCGGGACGGGCTTCGTGCGCGTTCAGCGTCCAGGCCACCGCATCGAACGTAAAGTCATCGTACTTGTCTTCCGCACCTCCGGTCGCGGAGGGAATGTTCAGCGGCAGCACGAACTCGCCGCGCTGCCCGGTGTTGTGCAGAAACGGCGGCGGCGTCATGTGCGGCGCCGGCTGCTGCGCAGTTTCCGCCGGGGTTGCCAGGCGGATGATGGCCGGGCGGTTCGGCAGCGTCACGAGATTCTGGGCGGCGATGATCTTCTCGATCTCGTGCAGCCGATTCTCATAGAACGGCAGGATTGCCTCGCCGGTGATCTGCTTCTTCTTCAGCTCGGCAATGACGGATCGATAGTCGCTCGAGGCGTAACTATTGGCTTTCGCCACTTGTGCCGCCAGCGGGGCCATCTCCCCCTGGTATTGCTTGAAGGCCGCATGCGCCATCTTGGCGATCTGCGCCGGTGGGATATCGATGCCGTAGCCTTCGAACGCCAGCGCGTACTTTTCCGGCGGCAGACGGAAGTCGGTGCGCGCCTTGGGCAGGATATTCGCCCGAACCCAGGCGTCGTACTCGGCCAACTGGACCTTCAATCCATCGTATGCGGGCTCCCAACCGGTCAGGCTGTACTTCTTGAAGAGACTCGCGATGCCTTCGACGTAGGTCGAGTTGCGGCCAAGCTCGGTCTCGACCTCCTGCTTGGAGGGGAAAATCACTCCGGGCTTGGCGATCTGCTCGAGCTCGCGTTGTTTCAAGCGCTCGGTGAAGGGTTTGTAGCCGGCTTCGAGGCCGGCGTACTTCTTCAAGCGAACCAGCGCGGCGGAGCGGCGCGATGCCGCTACCTGGTCATCCAGCAACACGCGCAAACCTTGAAATATCTGCGCGCTGGCATTGGCGAAGGGCACTTCATGGGCGAGTTCGAAGTCCTCCGTACGGAACTGCAGATTGAAATTCTTCTGCAGGATGGCGATGTCCTGTTGGACGTTCTTGTCCGCCACTGTCGGGCGTGCGGCCTTGAGCTTGGCCAGCGCGGCTTCCAGTTCGCGCCGCGCAGCCACCTCGTCCGCGCGCGAAGGATCGGAGATGCGCTCATCGAATGCCGCCACCCCTTGCGCCGAGCCCCCTTCGGGAGAGTGCTCGAGCTGGATCTTGAGCAGCATATTGGTGAAATCGTTGCTCTGTTTGACCCAGGCCTTCTCGGCATGCTCGCCGCCGGAGGCCTGTTGACCCGTGGCCTGTTGGCTGCCCGCCTGTTGGCTCATTGCTGCAAGTGATAGGGCGCTCAGGAAAATCGCGAATCTCGATCGTTTCATACCTTCCCCGTGTTTGCGGCCGGTCCTCGGCCGCTGCTGTTTGGATCATCGCTACAGATCATTACTACCCGCCATGCCGAAAATAGTTGCAACCGGAGATTCGCAGGACGGCAGCGCCCTTTGTCCGCTGCGTCAATCATCGGTATTGCGCAGCAAATCGTTCAGCGAGGTCTTGGCGCGAGTCTGAGCATCGACGCGTTTGACGATCACGGCGCAGGCCAGTGCGTACTTGCCATTCGCCGCCGGCAGCGTGCCCGGTACGACCACGGCGCCCGCGGGCACGCGGCCGAACAGAATCTCGTCCCGTTCGCGGTCATAGATGCGTGTGCTTTGACCGATGAAAACGCCCATGGAGATCACGGCGCCGGATTCGACCACTACCCCTTCGACGATTTCGGAGCGCGCGCCGATGAAGCAGTTGTCCTCGATGATGGTGGGGCTTGCCTGCAGGGGTTCCAGCACGCCGCCGATGCCGACGCCGCCGGACAGGTGGACGTTCTTGCCGATCTGCGCGCAGGAACCGACCGTGGCCCAGGTGTCCACCATGGTGCCGGTGTCCACGTAGGCACCCACGTTGACATAGCTCGGCATCAGCACGACGTTCGGGGCGACGAAGGCGCCGCGGCGCACCGTCGCCGGCGGCACCACGCGCACCCCGGCGCCGGCAAAGCGCTCCGCGCTCCAGCCGCCGTACTTGAGCGCAACCTTGTCATAGAAGTTCATCCCGCCGGCCGTCATCACCTGGTTGTCGTTGATGCGAAACGACAGCAGCACGGCCTTCTTCAGCCACTCATTGACCCGCCACGCCCCGTCCTCGGGCTGCGCGACGCGCAGTTCCCCGGCGTTCAACAAGTCGATCACGCGGTCGACGGCGGTGCGTACCTCGCTCGATACCGTGCGCGGCGTGAGCTGCGCACGCGCCTCGTAGGCGTCCTCGATGACTGATTTGAGCACGTCGTGAGAACTCAAGATCGGGACACGTCGCGGCAATCCAACGCCTGCGTGAGGGCATCCTGCACGCGCCGGCAGACCTCCTCCGTGAGCAGGCCCCCGTCCGCGCCGGTGATGTAGAACACGTCCTCCGCGCGTTCGCCCACCGTCATGATCTTGGCGCCGTTGATGGCGACGCGCTCGGCTCGAAACACTTTACCCACCTCGGACAGGAGGCCCGGGCGGTCGGCTGCAATCAGTTCCAAAATAGTCCTCTCGTTGCGGTTATCGACGCTGAAGTTGACCTGTGTGGGCGTCCAGAACATGCGCACCTGGCGGGCCGCGCGCCGGGTGACGGCGGGTGACGCATCCTCAACCTGCTTCAGCGCGCGCCGCAGGCCGCGTTCGATTTCCTGCACTCGCTCCGCGTCCGCGATGACGGCGCCGTTGTCCTCGAGCACCTCGTAGGTCTCCAATGAGAAGCCGTTGGCACTGGTGATCAGGCGGGCATCGACTACGTTGAGACCCATTTGATCGAGTACGCCGGTGGTGCGCGCGAAGCTGCGCAGCCGCCGCGGCGTGTAAGTGAGCACCGCGGTGCCGCCCCGATCGGTCAACTGGCGGATGGCGACCAGCGGCGAGTCGTCGCCCGCCTTTCTCAAGGTGAGCAGGGCGGTATGCCAGGCGATCTCCTCGGCCGTGTAGCGCAGGAAGTAAGCCTCGGTCCACTGTGTCCAGACCTCCGCGGCCTGATCCGGCGTAACGCTCTCGGACATGATCGACAGCGCCTGTTCCTGGGTTTCACGGATCAGCTCATCCTGATCGATGGGCGTCTCCAGGCCGCGGCGCAGCGCCCGCTTGGTGCGCTCGTAGAACTCCTCGAACAGCCGGGCCTTCCACGAATTCCAAAGCTTTGGATTGGTGCCACGTACATCGGCCACGGTCAGCACGTACAGATAATCCAGGTGGACTTGATCGCCGATGTGGCGCGCGAACTCCTGGATGATGGCGGGGTCGCTGATGTCCTTCTTCTGCGAGGTGATGGATAGGATCAAATGATTGCGCACCAGCCAAGCGACCAGGCGCGCCTCGTAGCGTCCTAGTCCCTGCTCGAGGCAAAAGGCCTCGGCATCGACCGCGCCGAGCTCCGAGTGATCGCCGCCGCGTCCTTTGGCGATGTCGTGGAACAGCGCCGCCAGATAGGCGATTTCCTGGCGCGGCAGGGACTGCATGATCTGGCTCAACGCCGGAAATTCTTCGTTGTACTTAGGCATGGCGAAGCGGCGCAGATTGCTCACGACGAACAGGGTGTGCGCGTCCACCGTATAGGCGTGAAACAAATCGTACTGCATGCGTCCGACGACGCGGCCGAATGAGGGGATGTAGCGGCCCAGCACGCCGTACAAGTTCATGCGGCGCAATTCGTGCGTGACACCGACCGGCGCGCGAAGGATGTCGATGAACAGCCGGTGGTGGCGCGGATTCTGGCGAAATTCTTCGTCGATCAGCCCGACGTGCGCTCCGATCAGCCGGATGGTCTCGGCGCGCACCCCCGCACTTCGGGCTGCTGTTGCAGCAGCACGAATAGCTCGAGCAGCGCCGAAGGGTAGCGGGCGAAGACTTCCGAGTGCGTTACTTCCAGATAGTCGTTGCGGATCTGAAAGCGCGCGTTTATGGCCACGGGTGCCGCGCTCTGCGTCAAGATGGCCTCGCGAAACAGCTGCAGCAGCATTTCGTTCAGCAGGCTGACGTCCATCACGGTGCGGTAGTACTTCTGCATCAGCTGCTCGACGGCGAGCGTGAAGCTGGCGTCTTCATAGCCGAACAGCTTCGCGAGCTTGATCTGATAGTCGAACAGCAGCCGGTCCTCGCGCCGGCCGGTGAGCAGGTGCAGCCCGAAGCGGACCTTCCATAGGAAGGATTGCCCGGCCTTGAGCTTGCGCAGCTCCTCGCGCGTCAGGAAGCCGTGCGCAACCAGTTCGTCGAGCGTGTCGGTGCCGAAATGGCGTTTGGCGACCCAGCCGATGGTCTGGATGTCGCGCAGGCCGCCGGGGCTCGATTTGACGTTGGGTTCCAGGTTGTAGGCAGTATCGAAATAGCGATGATGCCGCTCGGTCTGTTCCTTGCACTTCGCCTCGAAGAAATCCTGCGACGACCACAGGCGGTCGGGCGCCAGGGCGCGCCGCATGCCGGCGAACAGCGGCTCCGGCCCGGACAGCAGGCGCGCCTCGAACAGCGTGGTCGCCACGCTGATATCGGCCAAGCTCTCGCGCTGGCAGTCATCGATCGAGCGGACGCTGTGCCCGACCTCGAGGCCGATGTCCCAGAGGAAGGTCAAGAAGCGCTCGATGTCGGGTTGCCAGTCGGCGGAATCGCTCTTCGGCAAGAGCACCATGATGTCGATGTCGGAGCTCGGATGCAGCTCGCCGCGGCCGTAGCCGCCGACGGCAACCAAGCTCAAGTCCCCGGCAAACTTGCCGGCATGATTGGCCCACGCCGCGCGCAGCGTCATGTCCACCAGCCGCGCCCGATCGCGCACCAGATCCTCGATGGGCTCGTCGGCGACGAAGCGATCTTTCAGGAGGTCGGTGCCCTCATCCAGCACCTGCCGAAATACCACGGGGGAGAATTCGCCCGCTTCCAGGGCCGCGGGGACGGCCGTCAAGTAAGGCCAGTCGGCGATCGGATCGAGAAACTTGCCGTGGGCGTTCAAGCAGGCGCCTGTTAGACAGGCTCCCCTACGGCCGCGGGCAAACTGGCGCCGGCGCCCAACGTGAGCACCTCGAAGCCCTCATCGGTGACCAAAACCGTATGCTCCCATTGCGCCGACAGCGACTGATCCTTGGTGACGACCGTCCAGCCGTCCGGCAGCAAACGCACGTCGCGTCTCCCGGCGTTGATCATGGGTTCGATGGTAAAGGTCATGCCCGCGGTCAGTTCCAGGCCCGTGCCAGGTTTGCCGTAGTGCAGCACCTGCGGGTCCTCATGATAGACCCTGCCGATGCCGTGGCCGCAGTACTCGCGCACCACGGAGAAGTTGTTGGTCTCCGCGTAGGTCTGTATGGCGTGCCCGATATCGCCCAAGTGGGCACCGGGCTTCACCTGCCGAATGCCGCGCCACATCGCCTCGTGGCAGACGCTGGTCAGGCGCCGCGCGATAATGGCCGGAGCGCCGACGAAGTACATGCGGCTGGTGTCCCCATGGAATCCATCCCGAATCACCGTGACATCGATATTGATGATGTCGCCGCTCTTCAGGCGCTTGTCACCCGGGATGCCGTGACAGACCACATGGTTGACCGAGGTGCAAATGGTCTTCGGGAAGCCCCGATAGTTCAGATTGGCCGGAATGGACTTCAACTCCTCGACGATGAAGTCGTGGCAGCGCTTATCCAGCTCATCGGTGGTCACGCCCGGCTGCACGTAGGGTCCGATCATATCCAGGACGCTCGCGGCGAGGCGGCCTGCGTCGCGCATTTTGGCCTGTTCGGCGGGGGTTTTGATGGTCACATTCATAGATAAGGCCAGTACCCCTTGGGAACGACGGCGGGCTTTGTTTCCACTAGGGGTTCATGGTATAAAGCGCGGCTATTTTTAACAACCCCGCACGCGTGTCGTCACAATCGACTGGGTGCCCGGCGTTACGGCGAAACTGAAGGCCATGCCTTCGATTTCAAGGCTGAACCGGGTTGCCGATTGGGGCACGCGGAGGCTCAACCCGACAGGAGTGTTTTATGACCAGCGTGTCCATGCGACAAATGCTGGAAGCGGGCGTCCATTTTGGACACCAAACCCGCTTCTGGAACCCGAAGATGGCTCCCTTCATCTTTGGCGAGCGCAACAAGATCCATATCATCAATCTCGAGAAGACGCAGCCTCTATATGCGTCTGCGGCCGCCTTCATCAAGGGTGTGGCCTCCGAGGGCGGCAAAGTGCTGTTCGTCGGCACCAAGCGCTCGGCGCGCGACGCAGTCCAGAAGGAAGCGGCACGCTGCGCCATGCCCTATGTCAACCAGCGCTGGCTGGGCGGCATGCTCACCAACTTCAAGACCATACGCCAGTCCATCAAGCGATTGAATGAGCTGGACGACATGGCCCAGAACGGCGCCCTGGATCGCCGCGGCAAGAAGGAGGCGCAGATGCTGCGCCGTGAAATGGACAAATTGCTGCGCAGCCTGGGCGGCATCCGCGACATGACGGCGCTGCCGGATGCGCTTTTTGTCATCGACGTAGGCCATGAGCAGATCGCGATCCATGAGGCACGGAAGCTCGGCATTCCGGTGGTGGCCGTGGTCGATACGAACTGCTCGCCCGACGGCATCGACTACATCATTCCGGGCAATGACGACGCGATGCGCGCCATCCTGCTGTACGCCGGCGGCATTGCCGATTCCGTACTGGAAGGCAAGGCGTCGCTTCCCGAGGTTCCCGTCGGCGAGGATGAATTCGTCGAACTGGACGAGGAAGGCAATCCGAAAAAGCGCAGCTCGGCCGGCCGGCGCCCCGCACCCGCATCGCGCGGCGGCCAACGCAAACCGCCGCCGCGACGCAAAGCCCCGGCGACGGCGCCCGGTGTCGCCGCCGCGGCCTCACTCGAGGATGTGGAAGTCGAAACCGACGATGTCGACGCCCCGGATACCCCGCCGGCGGAAACACGGCCGGCCAGCGCTCCGCGGCGCCGGCCCGTGGGACGGCGCACGCCGGCGCGCGGTGCATAACATCACGTGAGGTTAGGCGTGGTGACCCCGCGCCCATCCTTTGAACCTGCTCAATTGAGGAACCGCCCTACCGGGCGGTCGTAGGATCCGATGAACATTACGGCAGATGCAGTTAAACAGCTTCGCGAGCGCACCGGCGCCGGCATGATGGAGTGCAAGCGGGCGCTCGTCGAAACCAAGGGCGATTTGGACGCCGCGGCTGAGCTCATGCGCAAGAGCGGCCTTGCGAAGGCGGACAAGAAGGCGGCGCGAGTCGCCGCGGAAGGCACGGTGCAGATCGAGCGCTCCGGCAACGTTGCCGCGCTGGTCGAGGTCAATTGCGAAACCGACTTCGTGGCGCGCAGCGATGAATTTCAGGCCTTCGCGCGCGATGTCGCGGCGGCAGCTCTGAAAGGCGCGCCCTCGAGTTTGGAGGCTCTGCTGGAACTGTCGCACGGGGGCCAAAGCCTCGATGAGCGGCGCCGCGCGCTGATTGCGAAGATCGGCGAAAACATCGCGGTGCGGCGCTTCGTGCGCGTCAGTGCGCCCGGCGCCTTGGGTACCTACATTCACGGTGCGCGGATCGGCAGCGTAGTGGCGCTGCAGGGCGGCGACGATTCGCTGGCCCGCGACATTGCGATGCATGTCGCCGCCGCGAATCCCGCCTACATCGATGCAAACGATGTGCCTGCCGAAATGCTCGACAAGGAGCGTGAGATCCTCACCGAGCAGACCAAGGGCGAGAAGAAGCCGCCCGATATCATCGCCAAGATGGTCGAAGGCCGGCTGCGCAAGTACCTGGGGGAAATCACTCTGATGGGCCAGCCCTTCGTCAAGGACGAGGACACGACCGTGGAGAAGCTGGTGAAGAAGGCCGGCGCCAAGGTGCTGAATTTCGCACGCTATGAGGTCGGCGCGGGTATCGAGAAGAAGCAGGATGATTTCGTCGGCGAGGTGATGGCCCAGGTGAAGGCGCAAGAGAAGCATTAGCCGGCTGCATCGCATATGACCACAAAACCCGGCACGGCGCGTTATCGAAGAATTTTGGTCAAATTATCCGGCGAGGCCCTGCTGGGGAATGAGGATTACGGCATAGATCCCGTCATCCTCAAGCGAATCGCCGGCGAAATTCGCGACCTGACCCAGATGGGGGTTCAGGTCGCGATCGTATTGGGGGGCGGGAATATCTTTCGCGGCGCCGGCTTGGCGCGGGCCGGCATGGACCGGGTGACGGGCGATCACATGGGCATGCTCGCCACCGTGATCAATGCGCTCGCGCTGCAGGATGCGTTGGAGAGCCTGGGGACCTATGCGCGAGTCATGTCGGCCCTGCGCATCAATGAGGTTTGCGAGGACTACATCAGGCGCCGCGCCGTGCGCCACCTCGAGAAGGGCCGCGTGGTGATCTTCGGCGCCGGTACCGGCAATCCATTTTTCACCACCGATACGGCCGCGAGCCTGCGAGCCATCGAGATCAACGCCGAGATTTTATTGAAGGCGACCAAGGTCAACGGCATCTATGACTCGGATCCCGTGAGCAACCCCGATGCCAAGCGCTATGCGCGCTTGACCTTCGACAAGGTTCTCAACGACCGCCTCAATGTCATGGATGCGACCGCCATCGTCATGTGCAGAGAGAACAATCTGCCGCTGCAAGTCTTCAATCTGTTCCACGCCGGCGATTTGATGCGTATCGTGCAGGGTGAAGACGTCGGTACGGTCGTATCGGCCGATCCTTGATTATCCTGCCTGAACTATTCATGATCGATCGGTATGCTCATACATGAAGGCATGAAGGCATGAAGGTCGGATCCTTCCTTCTTTGTGCGTTTCTGTTGTCCATGAATTGTTCAGGTGAGGGGGAGACATGCTGGAGGATGTAAAGAAGGACGCCACCGTGCGCATGCAGAAATGCGTGGCGGCATTCAAGGAGCAGCTCAAGAAGCTGCGGACCGGCCGCGCGCATACCAGCCTGATCGAGCACATCAAAGTGGATTACTACGGCTCGGAGATGCCCCTCAATCAGGTGGCCAACATCGCCACCGAGGATGCCCGCACCCTCACCGTGAGTCCTTGGGAGAAAGCGATGGTGCCGATCATCGAAAAAGCGATTTACAAGTCTGACTTGGGGCTGACGCCGAACACCGCCGGGCAGATCATTCGCATCCACATGCCGGCGCTGACCGAAGAGCGCCGCCGCGACATCATCAAGGTCGTCAAGGCCGAGGCCGAGAACGCACGCGTCGCGGTGCGCGGAGTGCGCCGGGAAATCAACGCCGAATTGAAGGAAATGCTCAAGGAGAAGCTCATCGCCCAGGACGATGACCGGCGCGCGCAAGAAGACGTCCAGAAATTGACGGACAAGCATGTTGCCGAGATCGATCACGCGATGGCGGATAAGGAGAAGGAGCTGATGCAGGTCTGACCGCCAGGACCCGCATTCACCCACGCCTATGGCCGAGTTGCCGCAGCATGTAGCAATCATCATGGATGGCAATGGCCGGTGGGCTCGATCGCGCGGCATGCCGCGGGTCGCCGGGCATCGCGCCAGCGTCAAGGTGGTGCGCAAGATCGTCGAAGCTTGCGCCGAGCACCGGCTGCGCTACTTGACCCTGTTCGCGTTCAGCAGCGAGAACTGGCGCCGGCCCCCCGATGAGGTGGGCATGCTCATGGGGCTGTTCCTGGATGCCCTGGTGCGCGAAGTGGCCGACTTGCACCGCAATCAAGTCCGCTTGCGCTTCATCGGCGATCGGGAGTCCCTGGGGCAGGAACTCAGGCAACGCATGCGCGACGCCGAGGCGCTGACAGGCGCGAACGGCGGATTGGAGTTGTTGGTGGCGGTGGCCTATGGCGGACGTTGGGACATCGCTCAGGCGTGCCGGTCTCTCGCCGCGGAGGCGGCGGCGGGCAACCTTGCTGCCGCCGACATCACGGAGACACATATCGGGGCGCGCCTCGCGTTGGCCGGGATCCCGGATCCGGACTTGCTGATCCGTACCGGCGGTGAACAACGCATCAGCAACTTCTTGCTGTGGAACCTCGCCTACACCGAACTGTATTTTTCCGAAGCGCTCTGGCCCGAATTTTCACCCGCCCATCTTAAGACGGCGCTCGAGCACTATGCGCTGCGCGAGCGGCGTTTCGGCAAGACCTCGGCGCAGGTCGGGGCGAAGGCCGATGCTTAAGACCCGAGTACTGACCGGGTGCGTGTTGGCCGCCGTGCTGCTGCTGGGATTGTTCCTCCTGCCGGCCTTCTGGTCGGTGCTGGCCTTCGGCCTGGTCTTCGTCATCGGCGCCTGGGAGTGGGCGGGTTTCGGCATGCTGCGGGGTCCGGCGGCGCGCTCAGGCTACACCGTGGGTGTCGCGTTGGTGCTGCTCCTCGGTTGGTGGTGGAGCGGCGAGGGGAGTCATTTGATCATTCTCTTGGCGATCGCCTGCCTGTGGTGGGTCATCGCTTTTTGGTGGCTGCTGCTCGGCCCTTCGCGGCACCGGCGCGTCGTGACCTTGGTGTGCGGTTTTGCCGTACTGGCACCGGCCTTCGTGGCTCTGGCCAGGCTGCAAACTTCCACCCAGGGATTTGCGCGCGGACCGGTGATCGTGCTGTGGTTGATCTTGATGGTCTGCGCCGCCGACATCGGTGCGTACTTTGCCGGCCGCGCATTCGGCCGCCGCAAATTGGCCCCACTCGTGAGTCCGGGCAAGACGGTGGAAGGGGCCCTCGGGGGGCTGGCCATGGTCGCGTTGGTGGCAGGCCTCGGTGCGGCCTATTTCGGCCTGGCACCGCTCATCGTCATAGCCTTCGGGCTGGCAGTCGGAATCTTTTCCATCGTCGGCGATCTGACCGAAAGCATGTTCAAACGCGCCGCCGCCCTCAAGGACAGCGGCACGCTGCTGCCGGGACACGGTGGCCTCTTGGACCGCATCGACAGCGTGACGGCAGCCGCGCCCTGGTACGCGCTTGGGCTTTTCGGCTCCGGGGTACTGGCCGGCCCGGTGTCCACATGAACCCGGTGACCGTATGAGCAGCCCACGCGGCATCGCCATCTTGGGCTCCACGGGGAGCATCGGCCGCAGTACGCTCGCGGTCATCGCGCTGCATCCGGAGGCGTTCAAGGTCGCGGTTCTGGGCGCCTTCAACAGCTGGCAGGCAATCGTCGAACAGGCAAAGGCTTTTCATCCCGAGACCGTGGTGCTGGTCGACGCCGCGGCCGCCGCAGAGGCGCGCGCCGCGCTGCGCGACGCGGGATCTGCCACCCGAGTGGAGAGCGGGGAGCAGGCGCTCAAGGATGCCGTGAGTGCCGCCAATGTGCACATGGTGATGGCCGCCATCGTCGGTGCCGCAGGGCTGCAACCGACTCTGGCGGCGGTGCGTGCCGGCAAGCGGGTACTTCTCGCCAACAAGGAGGCGCTGGTCATGACCGGCCCGCTGTTGATGGATGAGGTGCGCCGCGCCGGCGCCGAGCTCATTCCGATCGACAGCGAACACAATGCGATCTTCCAATGCATGCCCGGCGGCTATCTGCCCGGCGATCCGGCGGACGGCGTCACGCGCGTCATACTGACCGCCTCGGGCGGCCCATTTCGCTGCACCAGCGCCGAAAAGATGGCCAACGCCACGCCCGATGAAGCGTGCGCGCATCCGAAGTGGAAGATGGGCCGTAAAATTTCGGTCGACTCGGCGACACTGATGAACAAGGGGCTCGAGGTGATCGAGGCCACCCTGCTGTTCGGCTTGCCCGAATCGAAGGTCGACGTCGTGGTGCACCCCCAGAGCGTGGTGCACTCACTGGTCGAATACGCGGACGGCTCGCTATTGGCCCAGCTTGGCGCCCCTGACATGCGCACGCCCATCGCGCAGGCCTTGGCGTGGCCCGCGAGATTTGCCTCCGGGGTGCAATCTCTGGATCTAATTGCCGTTGGACAGCTGGCATTCGAGCCGCCGGACCACAATCGCTTTCCGAGTTTGACCCTGGCCAGAGCCGCTGCGCGCGCCGGCGGCACCGCACCGACCGTGCTCAATGCCGCCAACGAGGTCGCCGTTC
Organism: Gammaproteobacteria bacterium; assembly: GCA_021323735.1. Lineage (GTDB taxonomy): Bacteria > Pseudomonadota > Gammaproteobacteria > Steroidobacterales > Steroidobacteraceae > Bog-1198. The sequence continues at coordinate 17,318 of JAJPKM010000002.1, read as the reverse complement.
AGGCGTTTCTCGATCTGCGCTTGAACTTTGTCGGCATTTCAACGGTCATTGACAAGGTACTGCAGCGGCTCGATTCATCTCCCGTGAAGGCCCTGGGCGATGTTTTGGAGGCCGACGCTGCGGCAAGACGCCTGGCGAATACCCTTATCGAGCAGAGCGCTGGAGCCTCTACATGAAGATCGTGGTTTTCTCGGCCGCCTTCCTGATTGCCATCGGCATCTTGGTGGCGGTGCATGAATTCGGACACTACTGGGTCGCGAAGAAACTCGGCTTCAAGGTACTGCGCTTCAGCATCGGTTTCGGCAAACCGTTGCTCACGCGCGTCGGCAAGGATCCCGATCGAACCGAATATTGCCTGGCGGCCATCCCCTTGGGCGGTTACGTCAAGCTGCTCGACGAACGCGAGGGCGAAATACCTGCCGCGGAATTGCACCGCTCGTTCACGCGCCGCCCCATCTCACACCGCATTGCCGTGCTATTGGCGGGACCGGCGATGAATCTGCTGTTTGCCTCGCTGCTGTATGCGATCCTGGCCATGATCGGACCGAAATCGTCAAGCCGGTGGTGGGCCAGGTACGGCTCGACAGTCCGGCGGCGGCGGCGGGACTGAAGCGGGGAGATCAGATCGTGCGCGTCGGTGCGCGCAATGTCGCCGACACCGAGGAGCTGCAGATTGCCTTGCTCCGCGAATTCTCGCCCGAAGGGCTGATTGCGCTGCGGGTCCGGCGCGACGGCACCGAACAGTCCTTGGCCTTGCGGGTTACCGAAGACCGGCGCGCGATGACCGAGCCGGGTAAGTTGCTGCCGGGACTGGGCTTCGATCTGGCCACGTGGAACGCCGCCACCATCATCAATTCGGTCCCCGCGGACAGCGCCGGCGAGCGTGCCGGCTTGATGGCCGGCGATCGAGTGCTGGCCGTGGACGCTCAAACAGTGTCAAATGCCAGCGAATTCATCTCCCGGGTGAGTGCCGCGGCGAATCGCGAGATTTCGATCGAAGTCGAGCGCCGCGGCGAGCGATTGCGTATCGTGGCGGCGGTTCCGCGCGTGCTGGACCAGGGTAGGGCGGTCGGAAGGCTGGGTATTTCGCTCAAAGAGGGGCCTGCGGTCTGGCCGCCGGGTCTGCTCGAAGTGCATCGCTCAGGACCGATCGATGCGCTTGCGAACGGCGTGAAGAAGACTTGGGAGATGTCTGCGCTGACCGTGCAGATGCTGTGGCGCATGCTCACGGGGCAGGTGTCGCCGAAGAACATCAGCGGCGTGGTCAGCATCGCGGAGTTCGCCGGTATCAGCGCCTATCTCGGCATCACGGCGTACATGGCCTTCTTGGCCATCATCAGCGTGAGCCTGGGCGTGCTGAATTTGATGCCGGTGCCGTTGCTCGATGGCGGTCAAGTGGTCTACCAAGCGGTGGAGGCCATCAAGGGCAGCCCGATTTCCGAGCGAATGCAGCTGTTCGGGCAGCAGGTCGGCATCGCATTGTTGGTGGTTCTGATGAGTCTGGCTTTCTATAACGATATATCAAGACATCTGAATTAAACGGGAAATCATGATCAAACCCAAATTCCAGCCGTACGAGCGGCGCTGCGCGCGCAGCCTCGCCCATCGACTTTGCACTCGGTCGTTGCCGCGTGCGGCTTGAATTTCGCCTAGCCCTGTTGGCGGCCTTTGCCAGCCAACCGGTCTGCACGGCTGTGCAGGCGCAAGCGGTTCAAGAGACCTTTACCGTCGGCGACATTCGCATCGAAGGATTGCAGCGAATCTCCGAGGGTACCGTATTCAACTATCTGCCCGTCAACATCGGCGATCATCTGGATGGAACGCGCATCGGCGAAGCGATGCGCGCGCTGTATGCGACGGGGTTCTTTCGCGACGTGGAATTGCGCCGTGACGGCAACATTCTGTTGGTCGTCGTGGTCGAACGGCCGTCGATCGCCAAGTTCGAGATCAAGGGCAACAAGGACATCAAGACCGAGGACTTGCAAAAAAGCCTGCGCAATGTAGGTCTCGCGACCGGTAAGACCTTCGATCGCTCCGTGCTCGATGAGGTGAAGCAATATCTCACGGACCAGTATTTCAGCCGCGGCAAGTATGCCGTGCGCGTCGACACCAAGATTACCGATCTGCCCGGCAACAAGGTGGACATCATCGTCGACATCAAGGAGGGCAAGCGCGCCAAGATCGAACAGATCAACGTCGTCGGCAACACGAAATTCAAGGAGCAGGAAATTCTCGACAGCTTCGAGCTGAAGACGCCGAACTGGCTGTCCTGGTACAAGCAGGATGACCGCTACTCGCGCGAGTCATTGACCGGCGACTTGGAGAAATTGCGTTCGTTCTACATGGATCGGGGGTACGCGAATTTCCAGATCGAGTCGACGCAGGTCGCCATTGCGCCGGAAAAGGACGACATGTACATCACCGTGAACATCACCGAGGGTGAGGTGTTCAAGGTGAGCGAGATCAAGCTCGCGGGCACCATGGTCGTGCCCGAGGAGCAGCTGCGCCGGCTGCTGGTGATCAAGCCGGGCGACACTTATTCGCGCAAGCTGGTCACCTCGACCCAGCAATTGATGAGTTACCGCCTGGGCGCCGACGGCTATGCATTCGCCAAGATCGACCCGGTGCCGACCCCCGACAACGACAAGAAGACCGTGTCGCTGACCTTCTTCATCGAGCCCGGCAACCGTGTCTACGTTCGGCATATCAATTTCAACAACACCACGGCCATCAACGATGAAACGCTGCGCCGCGAAATGCGCCAGCTGGAGGGTGGATGGTTGTCGAATTCGGCGGTCGAGCGTTCCAAGGAGCGCCTGCAGCGGCTGCCGTACGTTGAAAAGGTGGAGTTCGAGAACAAGCCGGTGGCCGGAAGCGCGGACCTGGTGGACGTCGACTTCAACCTCAAAGAGGGGCTGCCGGGGCAATTCGGCGGCGGCATCGGCTATTCCGAATCCCAGAAATTCAGCCTGAACGGCAATTTCGTCCACAGCAACTTCTTAGGCTCGGGTGAGCGCGTCGCCCTGGAGATCAACGCGGGCAAGTTCAGCAAGACCTACACCCTCGCGCACACCGATCCCTATACCACCGTCGACGGCGTGGCGCGCACCACGTCGTTCACGCTGCGCGACATCACGCAGTTCGTGGCGGCATCCTCCGCCTTCTCGACCAAGCAGATCACCGGTGCGGTGCAATGGTCCTATCCGATCAGCGAGTACCAGTTCCTGAGCCTCGGTACTTCCGCGAACAAGAACAGTCTGGTGGTCTCCCAGGGTTACAGCGCGCAGCAATCGGTCGACTGGGTCAAGCAGAACGGCAGCACCTTCCAGCGCGATCTGACCGACACCAACGGCGACGGCGTGCTCAATTCCCTGGACAATCCCTACACGGTCTACGGTACGGATTTCTATACCTACGAGCTGACCGGCGGCTGGTCCTACGAGGGCCGCAACCGTGCCCTGTTCCCGGACCGCGGCATGAAGGTCACGCTCTCCGCCCGCTACGCCTTGCCCTTGAGCGAAGTACGGTACTACCAGACGAATTTCGATTTCATCAAATACATTCCGCTGTGGGGCAAGTTTCTGCTCTCGGTGCAGGCCTCGGTCGACTACGCCTCGGCCCTGGGCAAAACCACCTCGTTGCCACCCTACCTCAATTACTTTGCCGGCGGTCCCGACAGCATCAGGGGTTATCGAGAAAGCCGCCTGGGGCCGCGGGACAACATCGGCGTCGGCAACCCGTATGGCGGCAATTTCCGCGTCGTCAACCGGTACGAGCTGATTTTGCCGGTGCCCGAAAAGTGGAAGAGCGCGGCCCGCCTCAGCATGTTCTACGACATCGGCAATGTGTTCCAGACGGGCAACAAGGTGAAATTCCTGGGGGTCGATGACATAACGCCGGTCGACTATCACTTCAATTATGCTAATCTAAAACAGTCAACCGGCATTGCGGTGCAATGGCTCGCGCCGCTGGGCTTGTTCCGTTTCTCCTACGGCATCCCATTGAATGCGTTTCAAGGCGATACAGTGCGATTCGGCGACGAGACGGAGCGTTTTCAATTTTCCATCGGTCAAGCGTTTTGACCGTTATTTGAGGTCTTAAGATCAACATGTCGACTTATCTTCGCAGCATCCCGTTCTTGGCATTGAGCCTGTGCGGAATCATGGTGTCGCAGCAAGCCAGTGCCGAAATCAAGATCGGCTACGTGGATTTCCAGAAGCTCATGACGGAGGCGCCTCAGGTCAAGAGCGCCATGCAGGCCCTGCAGAACGAGTTTGGGCCGCGTCAGCGCGAATTGCTCGCCCTGCAGAACGACCTGAAGGCGCGCGATGAGAAATTGGCCAAGGAGGGAGCGATCATGGCCGAGGCCGACCGCGCCAAGGCGGAGAAGTCGCTGCGCGATCGGCAGCGCGAGTTTTCACGCAAGGGCGGGGAATTCCAGGACGACCTGTCGACCCGCAAGAATGAGGAGATCGGCAAGGTGCAGCGCTACTTGCTGGAAGAGATTCGGACCTATTCGAGCGCCCAAGGTTTCGATCTGGTTCTAGGCGAGGGCGTGTTCTACAACAAGCCGCAGCTGGATATCACGACGCAGGTCCTGGAGGTGCTGAAGGCCAAGCCGGCAACCCTGCCGACCGCGCCTGCCAAGCCTGCCGCGGCCGCGCCGGCCAAGCCCCCAGGGTCCAAATAGGCGCTCGGAGCTCACGAATACTCAGACAGGCTCCTGGGGAGTGCCCGGGAGCTTGGGAGCCTAAGTGCAGGGAGAATTCAGTCTAGGCGAGCTGGCGGTCCGCTTCGGACTCACCCTGCGCGGTGAGCCGAATCTGACGGTCCGCAGCGTCGCGACGCTATCGCACGCGAATGCCGGTACCTTGAGTTTTCTGGCGAATTCGCGCTACCGCCGGCAGCTGGAATCCACCCGAGCGACCGCCGTGCTCTTGAGCGCGGAAGATGCATCCCACTGTCCGGTCGCTGCGCTGATCGATCCCAACCCGTATCTGGCCTATGCGCGCATCGCGGCGCTCCTGCATCCCCCCGTGAGTGAAGCGCCTGGGATTCACCCCAGCGCCGTGGTGGCGAACGGAGCGCGGATAGCCGCTTCCGCCAGCATCGGACCGCTCGCCGTCATCGAGGAGGGCGTGCAGATTGCGGAGCGGGTCCGGATCGGCCCCGGATGCATCGTGCAACGTGGCGCCAGCGTCGGGGCGGACTCGGCGCTGGTGTCGCGGGTCAACTTGTACCCTGGCGTCACCGTCGGACAGCGCTGCATCCTGCACGCGGGCGCCGTGGTCGGCGCCGACGGCTTCGGTTTCGCGCCGAACAGCGGCACGTGGGTGAAAGTGCCGCAGGTGGGCAGCGTGCGAATCGGAGATGATGTGGAAATCGGCGCCAACACCAGCATCGACCGGGGTTCCATCGACGATACGGTAGTCGAGAACGGGGTCAAACTGGATAATCAGATCCAAGTAGGCCACAACGTGACCATAGGTGCCCACACCGCGATTGCCGCCTGCACGGGCATTTCCGGCAGCACGGTGATCGGTCGACGTTGCATGGTGGGCGGCATGGTGGGATTTGCCGGCCACTTGACCATTGCGGATGATGTGGTGATCACGGGGTGCAGCTTGGTGAGTGCCTCGATCAAGAACGCCGGCAGCTATTCGAGCGGCATGCCGGCCGTGGAAACGAGATTGTGGCGGCGAATGGTCGCGCATTTGAGACGACTGGACACTAGGAGAGATAATGTCGGAGTCCGATAGGTTGGATATCGAAGCGATCATGCGGCAATTGCCGCATCGGTATCCCTTCTTGTTGGTCGATCGGGTGCTGGAGTGCGTGGCGGGGCAGCATTGCGTGGCGCTGAAGAACGTCACATTCAATGAGCCGTTCTTTCCGGGACATTTTCCGCACCGTCCGCTGATGCCGGGCGTACTCATCATCGAGGCCCTGGCTCAGGCCGCCGGTATTCTCGCGTTCAAGACCGCGAAAGTGGTGCCCGACATCGATACGCGTTTTTATTTCGTCGCCATCGACAACGCGCGTTTCCGCAAGCCCGTCGAACCCGGCGATCAATTGATGTTGCGGGTCGCCTTGAAGCGCGCGTTCAAAGGCATATGGAAATTCGATTGCGTGGCGGAAGTCGCAGGCCAGGAAGTCGCGTCCGCGGAAATCATGGTCGCTCCCGAGACCAAGGCGCCCAAGCCTGCGGGAGAGGCGGGATGATCGATTCGCGGGCGGTGATTTCGCCGCGGGCCGAGATTGCCGCGGACGTTGAAATCGGACCCTTCACGGTGATCGGAGCCGACGTCGTCATCGGCTCCGGGACCTGGATCGGTCCGCACGCCGTCATCAACGGCCCCACGCGCATCGGTTCGAACAACAAGATTTTCCAGTTCGCCTCCCTCGGCGACGCGCCGCAGGATAAGAAATACAACGGCGAGCCCACGCGCTTGGAGATCGGCGATCGGAATGTGTTTCGCGAATCCGTCACCGTGAATCGTGGCACGACGCACGACAAAGGCGTGACGCGCATCGGCAACGACAATCTCCTGATGGCGTATTCGCATGTCGCCCATGATTGCCTGCTGGGCGATCAGATCGTGATGGCAAACTGCGCCACGCTGGGCGGCCATGTGGAGGTCGGCGATTGGGTCACCATGGGCGGGCTGTCGGCCGTGCATCAGCACACCAAGGTGGGCGCACATTGCTTCCTCGCGCACAACGCGGCGGTGACTCGCGACGTGCCGCCCTACGTGATGGCGGTGGGGCGTCCCGCGGTTCCCCACAGTGTCAACGCCGTGGGCCTGCAGCGCCGTGGCTTCACCGCGGAACAAATTCTGAACATCCGCCGTGCCTACCGGCTGCTGTACCGCTCCGGCCTGAAATTGAAGGCGGCCTTGGAGCAGCTGGACAAGGCGGCGGCGTCGCAGCCGGAGATCGTGCCCTTCGTCGATTTCATCAAGCGCAGCTCACGCAGTATCGTTCGCTAGGAGCTTGTCTGAGTATTCCCCGTAGCCGCGATCGAGACGGATTTGGTGATCCTCGAAGCGGAACCGACGAAGCTGGGTCGGAAGATGGCGGCGTCGCCGGCTAGCAAGTCCGCACCACTGCGGGTGGGTCTGGTGGCAGGCGAAGCGTCGGGCGACACCCTGGGCGCCGACTTCATCCGCGCATTTCGCCGCCACGCTCCGGACACGCAGTTCTTCGGTGTCGCCGGGCCAAAAATGCAGGCGGCCGGCTGCGAGAGCTGGGAACCGGCCGAGTCGCTGGCGGTGATGGGTTTGTTCGACGTACTGCGCGATTTACCGCGCCTGGTAAGGCTTCTGGCGCGCATCAAGCGTATGTTCCTGACGGCACGGCCGGATGTTTTCATCGGCATCGACGCGCCCGATACCAATTTGCGATTGGCCCGCAGCCTGCATGCCGCGGGTATACCGACCGTGCAATACGTCAGCCCCCAGGTGTGGGCATGGCGACAGGGGCGCGCGCGCAGTATTCGAGAATCGGTGGATTTGGTGCTGTGCCTGCTGCCCTTCGAAAAGCGCTTTTATGACGAGCATGGCATCCGCGCCGAATTCGTCGGCCATCCGTTGGCGGATGCCATTCCGGAGACTATCGACCGCGCCGCCGCCCGTCGCGCCCTCGGGTTAAGTGCGGACGCCAGTGTGGTCGCCTTGCTGCCGGGAAGCCGGCGCGGCGAGGTCGGCCGGTTGGCCGGCGATTTCGCCGCCACGGCGCGCTGGTTGGCCGCACGGCGGCCCAACCTGACATTCATCGCCCCGATGGCGAGCGCCGCGACGCGGCAGATTTTCTCTCGCGTGCTGGAGCGCGACGCCCCCTCGATCGGCGTGCGGCTGATCGACGGCCAGGCGACCACTGCCTTGAGCGCCGCCGACGTGGTGCTGGTGGCTTCGGGCACCGCCAGCCTGGAGGCTGCCCTGTGCAAGCGCCCCATGGTCGTCGTGTACCGCTTAGGGTGCCTGACGGGCTGGCTGATCGCGAGACTGAATCTGGTGAAATCCAAGTTTTTTGCACAACCGAATCTACTTGCGGATCGGCGCGTCGTCGGCGAATATTTTCAGGGCGAAATTGTCCCCGAGTCGATCGGAGCGGAGCTCTTGATGTGGCTTGACGATACCGACAAGCGCGTCGCTTTGGAGCGTGAGTTCTCGAAGATCCACGCCGAGCTGCGACGCGGGGCCGGCGCGCGCGCGGTGCAGGCCGTCCTGGAACTCTTGCAGGGCGATACGCCGGCGGGATCGTCGCGGTGAGGCGGGTCGCCGGCATCGACGAGGCGGGGCGCGGTCCGCTGGCAGGTCCTGTCGTGGCAGCCGCCGTGATCTTGCGGCCACGCCGGCCCATCGAAGGCGTTGCCGACTCCAAATCGCTGAGTCCCGAGGAGCGCTCGCGCCTGAGCATTGCCATCAAGCGCGACGCACTGTGCTTCGGTATCGGCTGGGCAGATCATTTTGAAATCGATGCGCTGAACATTCTGCAAGCCACTTTCCTCGCGATGCGCCGCGCCTTGCTGGCCATGACCCTCACGCCCGATCATGTGCTGGTGGACGGTAACCGGTTGCCCCATTTGCACGGATTGGGCAAGGTGTTGACGGCTCGTGCCATCATTGACGGCGATGTTTCGGAACCGGCGATCAGCGCCGCCTCGATTCTGGCGAAGACCGCGAGAGATAGCTTTATGGATCAAATGGATACGGTATATCCTGCATATTCTTTCGCAACTCACAAAGGCTACGCGACCAAGGATCATCAGCGCCTGCTCAGCTTGCACGGCCCCTGTGCCTTGCACCGCCGTTCCTTCGAGCCGGTGCGCCTTGCCTTGCGGTGCGAACCTTGACGAGCTTCGTTCACCTGCGGCTGCATACCGAATACTCCTTGGTCGACGGTATCGTTCGCGTCCCGGATTTGATGGCGGCTGTCGCGGCGGCCGGCATGCCCGCCGTTGCCCTCACCGATCAGTGCAATTTATTTGCCATGGTGAAGTTCTACAAGGAAGCGCAGGCCGCGGGGGTCAAGCCGCTGATCGGCGTCGATGCATGGATTCGCGAGCCCGGGGAGCGAGCGGCACCCTCGCGCATCGTGTTTCTGTGCCAGAACCTCATGGGCTATCGGCATCTGACACAGTTGGTCACGCGGTCGTATCTGGAGGGCCAGCAGCGGGGCGCGCCCATGCTGGAGCGTGGCTGGATTACCCGCGAGGTGCTGCAAGGCCTCATCGTGCTGTCGGGCGGGGCAGAGGGCGACATCGGCCGTTGCCTTGCACGCGGCCGCGACGACGAGGCGCAGCGCTGCCTCGAGCGTTGGCAGGCGTTCTGCGGCGACCGGTTCTATCTGGAGGTTCAACGCACCGGCCGCGCGGGTGAACAGGTTTGCGCCGAAGGCACCATGGAACTGGCGCAGTCCCGGGGTGTTGCGGCCGTCGCCACCAATGACGTGCGTTTCCTGACGCGCGCCGAGTTCGAGGCGCACGAGGCGCGTGTTTGCATTCATGACGGCGCGCAGCTCGGCGATGCGAGCCGGGTGCGCCGCTATTCCGAGGAACAGTATCTTAAGTCGCCGGCGGAAATGGCGGAACTGTTCAACGACGCGCCCGAGCTGTTGGCCAATTCGCTCGAGATCGCCAAGCGATGTTCCCTGGAGATTCGCTTGGGTGCCTCCATGCTACCCGCCTATCCTGTGCCGGCAGGATCGAACACCGAGGAATTCCTGCGCGCGGAGTCCCAGCGCGGCTTGCAAGCACGCATCGACGCATCGCCCGTGCTGTCCGCCGGCGCGGCCGGCGCCGCTCCGTCGGGCGATGATGCAACGCGCGCTGCCTACCAGGCACGGCTGGATCTGGAACTCGGTGTCATTTGTGCCATGGGTTTCGCAGGATATTTCTTGATCGTGGCGGACTTCATCCGGTGGGCGCGCGAGAACGGCGTGCCGGTGGGTCCCGGCCGCGGTTCCGGCGCCGGCTCGTTGGTGGCCTATGCCTTGGGCATCACCGACTTGGATCCCATCGAGCATGATCTGCTGTTCGAGCGGTTCTTGAATCCCGAGCGCGTGTCGATGCCGGACTTCGACGTCGATTTCTGCATGGACGGGCGCGATCGAGTCATCGAGTACGTGGCCAACAAGTACGGACGGGACCGCGTCTCGCAGATCATCACCTACGGTACCTTGGCCGCCAAAGCCGTCGTGCGCGATGTCGGGCGAGTGCTCGGGCACCCCTATGGCTATGTGGACAAAATCGCCAAGCTGATTCCGCTGGAAATCGGCATGACGCTCGACAAGGCGCTCGAACAGGAAGAGGAGCTGAAGCGTCTCTACGACAACGAGTCCGAGGTTCACGATCTCATCGACCTGGCTCGGTCGCTCGAGGGACTGGCCCGCAATGCCGGCACGCATGCCGGCGGCGTGGTCATCGCGCCCTCGGTGCTCACCGACTTCACACCGCTGTATTGCGAAGAGGGCAGCGCCGCGCCGGTGACGCAGTTCGACAAGGACGATGTCGAAGCCGCGGGCCTGGTGAAATTCGACTTTCTGGGGCTGCGAACCCTCACCATCATCGACTGGGTAGTGCGCGACATCAATGAGCAGCGCACCGCGGGCGGTGAAGCGCCGCTCGTCATGAGCACATTGCCGATGAACGATGCGCCGACCTATGCATTGCTCAAGAGCACCAAGACCACGGCGGTCTTCCAGCTCGAATCGCGCGGCATGAAGGATCTGATCCGGCGCCTGCAACCCGACCGCTTCGGCGATATCGTCGCGCTCGTGGCGCTGTTCCGGCCCGGCCCGCTGCAATCCGGCATGGTCGAGGACTTCATCGCCCGCAAGCACGACACCAGCGGCGCAACCATCGATTACCTGCATCCGGATCTGAAACCCGTGCTCGAGGCCACTTACGGGGTGATTCTGTACCAGGAACAGGTCATGCAGATCGCGCAGATATTGGCCGGCTACACTTTGGGCGGCGCCGATCTCCTGCGCCGCGCCATGGGCAAGAAGAAGCCCGAGGAGATGGCCAAACAGCGCTCGGTGTTCGTCAGCGGCGCGGTGGCGCGAGGGGTGCGCGAGACACAGGCCACGCATATTTTCGACTTGATGGAAAAGTTCGCCGGGTATGGCTTCAATAAGTCGCATTCGGCGGCCTATGCGCTCTTGTCGTATCAGACGGCGTGGCTCAAGGCGCACTATCCGGCGGCGTACATGGCGGCCGTGCTGTCCTCGGACATGGACAAGACGGACAAGGTGGTGACGCTCATCGACGAGTGCACCGACATGGGTCTCAAGGTACTTCCGCCCGATGTGAACGCCTCGGTCTATGCGTTTCGCGTGGCGGGTGCCTCGAGCATTCGCTACGGGATGGGCGCCATCAAGGGCGTGGGCGCCTCGGCGGTCGAGGCCATCATCGAAGAGCGCGAGAAGAACGGAGCGTTCACGTCCCTGGCGGACCTTTGCCGCCGCATCGACTTGCAGCGGGTGAACCGGCGGGTGTTCGAGGCATTGATCCGCTCCGGCAGTTTGGATCTCATCGGACCGAACCGTGCCTCACTGACCGCGGAACTCGAGCGCGCGATGCACTTGGGAGAGCAGAACTCCCGTGCCATCAGCGTGGGTCAAGACGACCTGTTCGGTTTGAGCGCCGCGGAGAACACGGCGGTGGCGGATTGGTCGGAAGCGGAGCGACTGGCGGGCGAGCGCGAAACGCTGGGGCTGTTCTTGAGCGGCCATCCCATCACGCCGTACGAGCCGGATTTGAAGTTTTTGGTGAGCGCGCGCCTCGCCGATGTGGGCGGCCCGAAACCGGCTGCGCCCGCGGAAGGTGCGCGCAGCTGGTCGGCCGGCAAGCCGGCCACCGTAGCCGGCCTGGTGCTCGAAATCCGGCGCCGCCCGAACCGTGTGACCTTGATCCTGGATGACCGCAGTGCGCGCCTCGAGGTAAGCCTGTACGAGGAGGTGTTCCAGCAGCATCGCGATATCATCGTCAAGGATGCCATCCTGATCATCGATGGTACGTTGCGCTTCGATGACTTCATCGAGGCTTGGCGGTTGCAGGCGAAGTCGTTGATGGATATCGACCGGGCGCGCGAGCGCTTCGCGCGCCGCCTGTGGCTGCGCTGGCCTGCCGAGTTCGACGGTCCGCAGGGCATGAATCGTTTCGAGCAGATGCTCAAGCCCTATTTGCGCGGCCCCTGCGGCGTCAGTGTGGCGGTTGCGCGAGAGGGTTACAGCGGCAAGCTCAACCTGTCGGACGCCTGGTCGGTGCGTCCGACGCGGGAGCTTTTGGATCGACTTTCTGCCACGGTTGGGCGCGAGGGGTGGTATTTAGTGTATGGTCCGCGAAATGATGTCCGCGGCGAGGAAACGAGCTCATGGCGATGAATTTTCTGGAATTTGAGCAACCCATTGCGGAGCTCGAGGCAAAGATCGAGGAGCTGAAATTCATCGGCACCGATGCCAGCGTCAACATTTCCGAGGAGATCAAGCGCCTGCAGTCGAAGAGCAGGGCGCTCACCACCAGCATCTTCGCCAATCTCACCCCCTGGCAGATCACTGAGCTCGCGCGCCATCCGCAGCGGCCCTATACGCTGGACTACGTATCCATGATTTTCAGCGATTGGCAGAAGCTGCACGGCGATCGGATGTACAGCGATGACTTGGCCATCGTCGGCGGCCTGGCCCGGGTCAATGGCATGCCGGTGATGCTGATCGGTCACCAGAAGGGGCGGGATACCAAGGAGCGGGTGCGGCGCAACTACGGCATGCCCAAGCCCGAAGGCTATCGCAAGGCGCTGCGGCTGATGAAAATGGCGGAACGCTTTCGCATCCCCGTGGTGACGTTGATCGATACGCCGGGAGCCTATCCGGGCATCGGCTCCGAGGAACGCGGCCAGAGCGAGGCCATTGCGCGCAATCTGTTCGAGATGTCCAACTTGGCCGCTCCCATATTGAGCATCGTCATCGGCGAGGGTGGTTCCGGCGGCGCACTGGCGATCGGCGTTTGCGACCGGCTGATCATGTTGCAGTTCAGCGTGTATTCGGTCATTTCGCCGGAAGCCTGCGCGTCAATTCTGTGGAAGGGCACCGAGAAGAAGGAAATCGCTGCCGAAGCGATGGGTGGAACCGCAGAACGACTGTACAAGCTCGGGCTGGTCGATGAAGTCTTGAAGGAACCTCACGGCGGGGCGCATCGCGACCCGCAGTCGATGGCGGAAGCGATGAAGCAGAGCATCGTCAAGAACCTGGCCGAGCTGCGTAATCAACCCATCACCCAGTTGCTCGACGCCCGGCAGGCCCGCGTGCGCGGCTTCGGTGCGTTCCGCGACCCTTAAAGCGCATGGCTTCGTCCGCGGCATCCCTGTACGCGGTCATCGAGTCCTGCATTCCCGCCGATGCGGCCGGCCTGGTGGTGGCATTGAGCGGCGGCGCGGATTCGGCCGCATTGCTCCGCTTGGTGGCGGGTATGGGTGGGCGATTTCACGGCTTGCCGCTGCGGGCCGTGCATATCGATCATGGCCTACAGGCCGCGGCCGCGGAATTTCGCGACGCATGCACGGATCTTTGCCGACGCCTGGGTGTTCCATTGGAAATAATCCGCGTCGAGGTCCCAAGCGGGGCCGGGCTGTCGATTGAGGCCGCCGCACGCGAGGCGCGCTATGCGGCGCTCGCCGCGCAGCTTCAGCCGCGGGAATGCCTGCTGACGGCGCACCATCGCCGGGATCAGGCTGAGACCCTGTTGCTGCAGGCGTTGCGGGGAGCCGGCGTCAAGGGCATGTCGGCCATGCCGGCCTGCCGCGCCTTTGGGTTAGGATGGCATGTGCGTCCGGTGCTCGATGTGCCGCATCGCGAGCTGCTGCAATGGGGCGGGCACCTCGAGAATCGTCACTCGATCGATCCCATGAATCAGGACCTGCGTTTCGACCGCGCTTACCTGCGAAGGGAGATCTGGCCACCGATCGAGACGCGCTGGCCGGGTGCCGAAACGGCACTGTCGCGCGCCGCTCGCCACATGGCGGAGGCGCAAGAATTGCTGGACGTCGCCGCCGCCCGAGACGTGGTGCGCCTGCGCGACGGCGACGCATTGTCCGTTCCCGGCTTGAGGGTGCTGCCGCAACTGCAGCGGGTGAATGTCGTTCGCTTTTGGCTCAGCGAGGCCGGCGTGGAAGCGCCGTCGACGGCTCGGCTCGCCGAGGCCCTGCGGCAGGTGTTCGACGCAGACGCCGATCACCAGCCTGCCATCGTGTGGAGCGACAAGGCCTTGCGCCGCTATCGGCAAAGACTGTTCCTCACCGCAGCGGCGTGCCCGCGCCTCGAGGAGGCAAGGTCTTGGGATACTTCACCGGGATCGACGATCGTGCTGGGCGCGAATCTCGGCACCCTCACGTGGAACACGCAGATCGGCGGATTGGCGGCCCACGCCTTGCCGCCGGCCGTGATGGTGCGAGGGCGCAACGGGGGCGAAACGCTCAAACCGGCCCGGACGGCCAGAACCCAGACGGTGCAGCACCTGTGTCAGTCGCAGGGCGTGTTGCCGTGGATGCGGGATGCGCTGCCCTTGGTATTCGCGGGCGAGGAATTGATCGCCGTCGCTGATTTGTGGATGGACGCGCGCTGGCGCGCCGCGCCGGATGCGCCGGGGCTCAAAGTCGAATGGAACAATGCGCCCATCCTGATTTAGGAGCGGCGCGTTCGCTGCGTTCCACGCGGATGTTTCACGCGGATATCGCGCATTGCTCGTGCCTCTAGCCTGCATTATTCATGAACAATCACATATGCCGACGGCGGCCGAATTGGAGGGGTATTTTCCGGGCCTCCTTGAAGAGCTACTCGTCGTTCGCTAATAACTCGGTCTAGGATTGTCGAGATGGACGTGTTCTGGTAACCTGAATTCCCGTCGAATTCCCATTGTTTCCTTCTGGCTTCGTTTGGATATCCGCTTGAAGTATCGGCGGTCACGAACGTTTAAATCGGCGGTGGCTACATGAATAGATTCGTTTTCGTCACCGGCGGCGTCGTTTCCTCGCTGGGTAAAGGCATTGCCTCAGCGTCTCTCGGCGCGATCTTGGAGGCTCGCGGCCTCAAAATCAGCATGGTCAAGCTGGATCCCTACATCAATGTGGACCCCGGCACCATGAGCCCCTTCCAGCATGGAGAGGTTTTCGTCACCGCCGACGGCACCGAGACCGACTTGGACCTAGGTCACTACGAGCGCTTCGTACGCACCACCACCGGCCGCAACAGCAATTTCACCACCGGAAGGATCTACGAGCGCGTCATCGCGAAGGAGCGGCGCGGCGATTACCTCGGCGCCACGGTGCAGGTCATTCCGCATATCACCGATGAGATCAAGCATCGGATTCGGATGGGCGCCGGCGATTCCGATGTCTGCATGGTGGAGATCGGCGGCACCGTCGGCGATATCGAATCGCTGCCGTTTCTCGAGGCCATTCGCCAGATGGGCGTGGAACTCGGGCGCGACAAGGTACTGTACATGCACCTGACGCTGGTTCCGATCCTAGGCGGGGCGGGTGAGATCAAGACCAAGCCCACGCAGCACTCGGTGAAGGAGCTGCGCGGCATCGGCATTCAACCCGATATCTTGTTGTGCCGCTGCACGCAAACCCTGCCCGATGAGCAGCGCCGCAAGATCGCCCTGTTTACCAACGTCGAGGAGCGGGCGGTGATTTCGGCGGTGGATTCCGACGACATCTACAAGATCCCGATGCTGTTGCACGAGCAGGATCTGGACGACATCGTCGTCGACAAGCTGCGCTTGAACGCACCCTCAACAGATCTGTCCGAATGGCGTGCGGTGGTGGCGGCCAAGCAGAATCCGGAAGCCGTCGTCGACATCGGCATGGTCGGCAAGTACGTGCAGATTCGCGACTCGTACATCTCCTTGAATGAAGCCCTGATGCACGGCGGCATCAAGACCCGCACGCGGGTGAACATTCATTATTTCGAATCCCAGGACATCGAACGCTCCGGGGCCGCCGCCCTGCAGAAGATGGATGCGATCCTGGTGCCGGGCGGATTCGGCGACCGCGGCATCGAGGGCAAGATTCAGGCTATACGCTTTGCGCGCGAAAACGGCATCCCATATCTCGGCATCTGTCTGGGAATGCAGCTCGCCATCATCGAATATGCGCGCAACGTACTGGCCCTGAAGGGCGCCAACAGCACCGAGTTCGACCGTGCCACGAACCACCCGGTCATCGCCCTGATTACCGAATGGCAGGATCTTGGGCGCGGCCAACAGGTGCGCGACGAAAAATCGGAGTTGGGCGGCAGCATGCGGCTGGGCGCACAGGAGGCCAAGCTGCGGCCCGGTTCTCTCGCGCGCACCCTGTACGGCAAGGAATCGATTTTCGAGCGCCATCGACATCGCTATGAATTCAACAATCACTATCTCGACGAGTTGTCCGGCGCGGGCTTGAGTTTTTCAGGCTTCTCGGCCGATGGACTGGTTGAGTTCATCGAACTGCCCAGCCATCCCTGGTTCGTGGCCAGCCAGTTTCATCCGGAATTCACCTCGACGCCGCGTGACGGCCACCCGCTGTTCACGGGATTCGTCAGGGCGGCGCGCGAGTACCGGGCTTCTCTGCAGCCGGGCCGCGCGACCGCTTGAACGCTTAACCACATGAAACTGGCTTCCTTCGAGGTCGGAGCGGATCGCCCGTTCTTCTTGATTGCCGGACCCTGCGTCATCGAAAGCGAGAGCCTGGTGATCGAGGTGGCCGGCCGCCTGAAGGAAATGACCGCGGCGCTGAATATTCCCTTCATCTTCAAGGCGTCTTTCGACAAAGCCAATCGCTCCTCGCGATCGAGTTTTCGCGGTCCGGGTCTGGCGCAGGGCCTGAAGGCGTTGGGCAAAGTGCGCGAGCAAATTGGCGTGCCGGTCTTGACCGACGTGCATGAGGATACTCCGCTGGCCGACGTGGCGGCGGTGGTCGACGTTCTGCAGACTCCGGCATTCCTGTGCCGGCAGACCAATTTCATCGTCGCCGCGTGCTCTTTGGGCAAGCCGGTGAACATCAAGAAGGGGCAGTTCCTCTCGCCCTGGGAAATGCAGAATGTGGTCGACAAGGCGCGCTCCACCGGCAATGCGCAGGTTCTGATCTGCGAGCGCGGATTTTCCTTCGGCTACAACAATCTCGTATCGGACATGCGCTCGCTGGCCATCATGCGCGCCACCGGCTGCCCGGTGGTGTTCGATGCGACGCACTCGGTGCAGCTGCCAGGCGGCCGGGGAGACTCCTCGGGCGGGCAGCGGGAATTCGTCCCGGTGCTGGCGCGTGCCGCGGTGGCGGCCG
>JAJPKM010000033.1 GCA_021323735.1 Gammaproteobacteria bacterium | reverse complement strand
GCGCGCAAAATGGTCTTGGCCCTGCACCATGGATGGAGCTGATCGGCGGTTGGCAGGCTTCCATCGGGCAGGCGGTGCTGCAAAGTTGGGGATTTGCCGAAGAGCTGTGCGAAGCGGTGGGCGAACAAGACGATCTCGAGCGGCGCTTTCGGCATGAGGCGAGGCTCTCCGACATCCTCGTTGCCGGCCTGCTTCTTGCCGAAGCTCAGAAGACACCGGAGCCTAGGTCCGTCAGGACGGAAGGAGTGAATGCCTTCTTGAGTCTGCGCCTGAATTCCGCGGAGTGCATCGCCCTGCTCTCCGCAGCCGATGAACGAATCCGTGAGGTCCTCGAAGCGTTGTCGTAAGGTCGGCGATGTACCAACCATTCGCAGCCTATTGCCGCGCCTGCGCCCGCAAGGGATCTGGCCCGCGCTAACGCGGCGCGGGATGGATCGGATCGATCCAGTAGACCTCTTCGAAGCGCTCCGCGGCATCGATGTTCAAGTTGACTACCACGGACTCGTTGTCGCTGCGCACCAGTACGCATTCGAGCGGGGCATCGCTCCGCGCATTGATCTCCTGATGCGGAACATAGGGTGGTACGAAAATAAAATCGCCGGCTTCCGCCTTGGCGGTGAATTCGAGACGCTCGCCCCAGCGCATGCGCGCCGCACCTCGCACGACGTAGATGACGCTTTCCAAGGCGCCGTGATGGTGCGCGCCGGTTTTCGCGTTGGGTTGAATCAGCACCGTGCCGGCCCACAATTTCTGTGAACCCACCCGGCTGAAATTCACCGCGGCGGCGCGCAGCATTCCCGGGGTCTGCGGGGTGTTGCTGTCCAGCCGATCGCTCTTGATGACCCGCACGCCCTCGAGGCGCCAATCCTTTTCAGGTTTCATTGTTCCCCCCGAGGCCACCACTTACTGTTTGTTGGGCGACTTATAACTTACTCCCGCCATCGGCCACCGATTTCTTGTTACTTGCCCCTTGCTCCGCGGTCACGGTCATCGGTCGATCATTTCCCGCACCCGCGGCCTTATGAATGGCGGCGCGAATCCTGGGATAGGTTCCGCAGCGGCAAATATTGCCGCTCATCGCCGCATCGATCTGCTCGTCCGTGGGCCGCGCCGTCTTCTGGAGCAGCACGCACGCCGACATCAGCTGCCCACTCTGGCAGTACCCGCATTGCACGACGTCGATGGCCGACCAGGCCTCGCGCAGCGCATCGATTTGCGCGCCTTGGATGCCCTCGATGGTCCAAACCTCTCGTCCTTGCACGGCGGCAATCGGCAGCATGCAGGAGCGCACGGCCTCGCCGTCGAGGTGCACGGTGCAGGCACCGCACAACGCCTTGCCGCACCCGTACTTGGTCCCGACGAGCTGCAACTCGCCGCGCAGCACCCATAGCAGCGGCGTGTCGGGGTCCGCGTTCACCGATACCGCCTTGCCGTTGATATTGAGCGTGGTCATGCGCCGCTCCCGGACTCGGAAATTTTCAGCGGCAATCGGCGTAGCCGCATGCCGTTGAGCGCGTACAGCGCGTTGGCGACGGCCGGAGCGATGGGCGGCGTGCCGGGCTCGCCGACACCGCCGGGAGGAGCATCGCTCGCCAGGATCTCCACGTCGATCGCGGGGCATTCATCGAACCGCAGCGGTGCATAGTCATGGAAATTACTTTGCTGCGCCTGGCCGCGCTCGATGGTAATTTCTCCATGCAGCGCGGCCGAGAGGCCGAACACGATCGCGCCTTCCATCTGTTGGCGAATCAGGTTGGGATTCACGGGCGTCCCACAGTCGATGACGCAGATGACCCGGTGCACCCGGATCCGGCGGCTTTCATTCACCGACACTTCTGCCACCTGTGCCACGACGCTGCCGAAACTGCGATGGATGGCAATCCCGCGCGCACGCCTCGAGCCATCGCGCGCCGGCTCCGGCGCCTGTTGCCAGTTTGCAAGTTCCGCCGCGCGATGCAAAACCCGCAAATGGCGCTCGTCGCCGCGCAGCAGCTGCGAGCGAAACGCCACCGGATCTTGGCCGGCCGCGGCGGCACATTCGTCGACAAAACTTTCGGTGAAAAAGGCGTTCTGGGAATGCGCCACGGAGCGCCAGATACCCGTGGGCACCGCACTCTCCACGGTAATGTGGCTGATGCGGGCATTGTCAAAGGCATAGGCGGTGTTGGAGGCGCCGTCGGTCGAGGTGTCGAGCAGTGAGGGTGCTCCCATGCTCGAACCGGCGGACGTACTCGTCCAGGCGAGGAGCTTGCCATCCGCTCCCAAGCCCGCCGCGCAACGGGCCATAGGCCGGGCGGTAGAAGTCGTGGGCGATATCCTCCTCGCGCGGCCACAGCAACTGCACCGGCGCGCCGCCGGTTTCCCGTGCCAGCAATGCAGTCTGTACGATGAAATCGGTCAGGTAGCGCCGTCCGAAGCCACCTCCCAGATACGGCACCCTGACATCGACCTTGGCCGCCCCAATGCCCAATACCTTCGCCACGGCGGCGTTGGCAAACCCGGCTGCCTGCGTCGGCGCCCACACTGTCGCAGCGCCGTCCTTGAACTGCACGGTGCAGTTCATGGGCTCCATGGTCGCATGGGCGAGGTAGGGAACCTCGTACTCTGCCTGCACCGTTTTGGGTGCCGACTTCAAAGCGGCAGCCGCCTCGCCCCGCTCGAAGTGCACCCTACCCGCTTGGGTATCGAGCGCGTGCGCAAGCTCCGCGCGGATCGATGCGCTGGACAGTGCGAC
This sequence comes from Gammaproteobacteria bacterium, assembly GCA_021323735.1. Lineage (GTDB taxonomy): Bacteria > Pseudomonadota > Gammaproteobacteria > Steroidobacterales > Steroidobacteraceae > Bog-1198. Next base: position 43,188 of record JAJPKM010000033.1, on the reverse strand, counting down.
CGCTGCGCCGTGATCCCATTCGATATTCACCTGACGCAGCGCCCGCATGGCTTGAAATGGCGAGTCGGCGATCACGGCAACGCCGCCCGGCGTGGTTCCCGGCATGATGGAACTGGCGGGCACGGGCGCAAGCGCGATCACCTTGCGCACTCCCGGCAGGGCTTGCGCCGCCGAGCCGTCGAAATGCAGCACTTTGCCGCCAAAGGTTGGGCACATGGTGATGCTGGCGTAGAGCAGGCCGGGCGGCAGCACATCGATGGCATAAACCGCCGACCCGTTGAGCTTGGGGAGGTTGTCGATGCGCGCAATGGGCCGGCCGATCAACTTGAATTGCCGCGGCGTCTTGAGCGTCACAGTCTTCGGCAGCGGCAACCGCGCCGCCTGCGCCGCCAGCTCGCCGAAGGAACTGCTCTTACCCGAATCGTGCAGCACACGCCCATTCTCGGCGCGGCAATCCGCGGCGGGTACCTGCCACTGGATCGCCGCCGCACCGATCAGCATGGCACGCGCCGATGCGCCGGCTTCACGCATGGGCAGCCACCGATCCGTCAGACTCGACGACCCGCCGGTTCCCGAAAGTCCCGACACTTCGCGCAGCAGCTTGCCCAGCAAGTGCCGGGTGGTGCGCTTTGCGATACCGTGGTCATTCGGCTGGAACGGCAATGATTCGATGAGCGCAGCCTGGTTGTTATAGATGGCATCCAGCGTCGACTGCTCGATCTTCACGCGCTGCCAATCGGCATCCAATTCATCGGCCAGGAGCATGGCAAGTCCGGTGTGCGTACCCTGACCCATCTCGGCCTGCGACATCATCACCGTCACGGTGCCGTCGGAGCCGATCTTCACCCAACCGTTCAATGCCGCCTCGCCATCGGCGACAGCCAGGGGCTTGTCGGTCGTCAAGCGGCGCCGCTGAGGAGCCGCCGACCAGCCGATCACCAGACCGCCCATCACCGCTGTCGTGGCGAGAATCACCTGGCGGCGCTTCAGATTGGCCATGGGCACACTATGACGCCGCGATGGGTTTGAAGGCAAACGCGACCACGACGGCGGCAATCAGCAATGCAAAAGATACCGCGTAGTTCCAAGCCATTCTCTCCTTCAGATAGGTCACCGCGAAACCTAGGAAAACGGTCAAGGTGATGGCTTCCTGCAGGATTTTGAGCTGGAAGCCGGTGAATGTGCCGAAGCCGAGCCGATTGGCGGGAACGGCCAGACAGTACTCGATGAGCGCTATGGCCCATGAGATGAGAATCACCTTCCACAGCGGCCAGGAATGGCCATATTTCAGATGCCCGTACCAGGCGAACGTCATGAATACATTGGAACCGAACAGCAGCAAAATCGTCACGGCAGTCCCCTTATCCCACCCTCTGGAGCGCAACCAAACAGAATACTCGAGTCAGACCATGCGATTTTCAGCCGCGAGCCCGACGTGTACAATCGGTGAAATGCAACAAATAATCCTTGGCATTGTAGCCTTCGGCTTCGCCGCGTTCAGTTACGCTGCCGAGCCGGTTATAGACAATGAGCGCGTCACGGTCTGGGACACGACCGAGGTGTTGCCGCCGGCCCAGCACGACTTCGTCGCGGTTTCGCTGTCGCGAAAAGGCCATGCGGTTTTCCACCACCGGGGAGATGTGCCGGGCAAGGCGGGTCAGCGTACGGTGATCGTCGAGCTCAAGGATCATGCGGTGCCGCCCATCGCGAATACCACGGGATATCCGCTTGCCTTCCCGCGGCCGCATGTCAAAAAACTGCTGGAGACCGACAAGATCATCGTCTGGGATTACGCATGGCTGCCGAATCAGCCGAGTCCCATGCACTTCCACGACAAGGATGCGCTGGTGGTCTACGAGGCGACCGGCACGTTGCAATCCACGACGCCCGACGGCAAGGTCGTCGCTACCGACTACAAATTTGGCGACATCCGCTTCAATCACCGCGACCGGACACACACCGAACTGCTCGTCAGCGGCCAGGAGCGTGCGGTCATTACCGAATTGAAATAGCGCCCGAACGCTACCGCATCCAGGAGTCATTCTTGAAAGCACTGATAGCCGCGTATGCGCGCTCACCCCAGCATTTCGCGCGCAAGGGTCCGCTGGCGCAGGTTCGTCCGGATACCATGGCGGCGCAGGTCGTCACGGGCCTCTTGGAGCGCACGCGCCTCAACCCTGAGCTGATCGAGGATGTGATCTTGGGCTGCGCCTATCCTGAGGGACCGCAAGGTTCGAATCTGGCGCGCATCGTGGCTTTGCTGGCGGGCTTGCCGCTCGAAGTCGGCGGCATGACGGTCAATCGCTTTTGCGGCTCTTCCATGTCGGTCATACAAATTGCCGCCGCGCAAATCGAAGCCGGCATCGGCGAGGCCTATCTCTGCGTGGGCGTAGAATCGATGAGCATGGTGCCGCAGGGCGGATTCAACCGCTCGCCGAATCCGGAATTACAGAGCCGCTTCCCGGACACCTACATCAGCATGGGCCAAACGGCCGAAAATGTCGCCAAGCGCTATGGGATATCGCGCCACGATCAGGAAGTCATGGCGGTCGAATCTCACCGCAAGGCCGCGCAGGCGCGCGAGCAGGGGCGGCTGCGCGATGAGATCGTGCCGATCAGGCTCGAGTCCGGAGAATTGATCGGCGAGGACGGCTGCATCCGGCCGGCAACCTCGCTCGAGGCCTTGGCCGGCTTGAAGCCTGCGTTCGCGGCGGACGGCGTCGTCACCGCCGGCACCTCATCGCCCTTGACCGACGGTGCGTCCGTCGTGCTCGTTACCAGCGAGGCATTCGCCGCGCGTGAGGGCTTGCATCCGCTGGCACGCATACGCTCGGCGGCAACCATCGGCTGCGATCCGGCCGTGATGGGTATCGGGCCGATCCCGGCGACGCGCAAGGCGCTGGCACGCGCCGCGCTGGATGCCGCGCAATTGGACGTCATTGAGATCAACGAAGCATTCGCCTCTCAGGCGCTGGCCTGTATTCGAGAACTGGGACTGGATCAGTCGAAGATCAACCTCGACGGCGGCGGGCTGGCGCTGGGACATCCGTTGGGTGCCACCGGCGCACGCATCACCGGAAAGGCCGCGTCGCTGCTGGCACGCACCAAGGGCCGCTACGCGCTCGCGACCCAGTGCATCGGCGGCGGCCAGGGCATCGCCACGGTGCTGGAAGCGCTCTAAAAGTCGGCCTCAGAAGGTCGAATCGAGGGTAATGCTCACCGGGCAGTGATCGCTGCCCATGACCTCGGGATGGATCTGCGCGCTCTTCACGGCGCCGCGCAGTCCGTCGGATACCATCAAGTAGTCGATCCTCCATCCCACGTTGCGCGCCCGCGAATTGGCAAAGTGACTCCACCATGAATAGTGGCCGTTGCCTTGGGTGAACAGACGAAAGGTATCCACGAATCCGGCATCGACGAAGGCCTGAAAGCCCGCCCGCTCCTCGTCGGTGAATCCCTTCTTGCCGCGGTTCGGCTTTGGGTTGGCAAGATCCAGCTCGGTATGCGCGACGTTCAGATCGCCGCAAAATATCACCGGCTTGGTCTTCTCCAGCTGTTTGCAATAGGCCAGAAACGCCGGATCCCAATGCTTGTGCCGCAGGCCGAGCCGGCTCAGGTCATCCTTGGCGTTCGGCGTATACACGGTGACCAGATGAAACTTGGCGAACTCTGCGGTGATGACCCGGCCCTCCTCCGCACTGTCGCGTTTCAGTTCGTCGGCAAAGGTGAACCGCTTGGCGAAGTCGTTCGGAAATCCATTGATGGTCTTGAGCGGCTTCTGTTTGGAAAAGATGGCGGTTCCCGAGTAGCCCTTCTTGACCGCCGAGTTCCAATGCTCAAAGGTGTTGGGCACCTCGATCTCAACCTGGCCGCGCTCGGCCTTGGTCTCCTGCAGGCAGAGAATATCGGGCTTGTGAGCCTCGAGAAACGAGAGAAACAGGCCCTTCTTGTGCACGGCCCGAATGCCATTGACGTTCCAGGAATAGATTTTCATCGTAGGTGTGTTGCGCCCCAACCCGCTCCCAATGCCTTGTACACCGCGATCAATGATGTGGCCTCATCGGTACGGCTTTGCGATAGTAGCAGCTCCGCACTCAAAGCCGTGCGCTCCGCGTCGAGCACTTCCAGGAAATCGATCAGTCCGCCTTCGAAGCGCTTTTCGGCCAGGTCGGCCGCCTTGTCGCTCGCCGCTGCGGCGACCTTGAGCGCATCGCGCCGCGCTTGCGATCGCCCATAGCTGATCAAGGCCCCTTCCGTGTCTTCGAGGGCGCCGAGCACCGCGCCTTCATAGGCGGCCAGCGCCGCATCGGTTTGTGCCCTGGCCGAACCAATACGCGCACGAACTCTACCTAGGTCGAGTGCCGCCCAAGTAATACTCGGGCCAAAAGTGAAGAAGCGCGCCTCGCTGGTCCCGAACTCGCCGAACGTCGGAGCAAAGTACCCTGCCTGGCCGGTCAACGTGACCTTGGGAAACAAATCGCCCACCGCCACACCGATGCGTGCCGTGGCGCCCGCGAGCCGGCGTTCGGCGGCGCGGACATCGGGCCTCCGGCGCAGCAACTGTTCCGGTGTACCGATTGTGTTCAAAGACGGCAGTGCGGGCTGTGGTGTCCGCACGGTCAGGCTTGCGCTCAACGCGGTCGGCTGCTGCCCGGTCAGAACGCTCAGTCGATAGGCAGTGGTGGTGATCGTGGCTTGCAAGGTGGGAATGGACGCCACCGTCGTCTGCCATTGTGCCTCCGCGCGCGCGGTATCCAACTGATTTCCTCGGCCCGCGTCCAGACGGTTGCGCGTCAGCTTCAGCGTGTTGAATTGATTGTCGGCGTTGCGCTCGGTCAGCGTCAACTGATCCTGGAGACCGCGCAAGATGAAATAATCGCGCGCCACTTCCGCGATCACGCTGACGCGGGCGTCCTGCAGTATTGCCGCGCTCGCGCCCACGTCGGCTCGCGCCGCTTCGACGTTGCGTCTCACGCGGCCGAACAGATCCAGCTCCCAAAGCCCGTCGAAACCGGCTTGCGCGGCGTCGAACTCGCGGTCACGGAAATCGACGCCGGGCAACTGCTCGAGCGAATCCAAATTGCGCGTGTAACTGCCGCTGAATGTGACGGTCGGAAATTGATCGAAACCCGCCAGCCTCCTCGCGGCGCGCGCGGCCCGCAAATTCGCTTCGGCGGCGCTCAAATCCTTGTTGTGGGCCAGCGCGTCCTCGATCAAGCCGGTGAGCATGGGATCCGCAAATCCGACCCAATAGGCTTCAACGGCATCGCCCGCGGCAAGCCCCGGTTCACCGGCGTTGGCAAAACGCGCGTCGACCGGTGTTTCCGGACGGTGATAGTCCGGGCCCACGGCGCATCCGCTCAAAGTAGTCATCGCCGCGGCGGCCGCCAACCAGCTACGCACGAGGCGGCTCCTCGCTGGTCGACAGTGCGGCGCTCGGCGGCGCGGAATACTCCAGATGCTTCTTGCGCCGCTCCAACCAGGTTTCGATGGTCACGAAAAATACCGGCGTCAGAAACAATCCGAATGACGTGACGCCCAACATCCCCGCGAATACCGCGACGCCGATGGCCTCACGCATCTCGCTGCCGGCGCCGGTGGCAATCACCAGGGGGATCACGCCCATGATGAAGGCGAACGACGTCATGAGAATGGGGCGCAAGCGCAGGCGGCAGGCCTCGATCGCGGCCTCAACCGGCGCCAGGCCGTGTTCGACGCGTTCGCGTGCGAATTCCACGATCAGAATGGCATTTTTGCAGGCAAGCCCGACGAGGACGATGAAGCCGATCTGCGTCAGCACGTTGTTGTCGGAGCCCTTGAGCCAAACCCCGATCATCGCCGACAACAAGCACATGGGTACGATGAGGATCACCGCCAGCGGCAGCGCCCAGCTTTCATATTGCGCCGACAGAATCAGGAAAACCAACATGACGCAGATCGGAAACACCAGCAGCGCCGTGTTGCCCGCGGCTTTTTGCTGGAACGTCAAGTCGGTCCACTCGTAGCCGAAGCCATTGGGCAGCGTGTCCTTCAGCACGCGCTCGATCGTCGCGGTCGCCTGGCCTGACGAGACGCCCGGCGCACCCTGTCCATTGATGTCCGATGCCAGATAAACATTGTAATGCGACACCCGGTCGGGCCCTGCTTCGAAGCGAATGTCCGCGACCGCCCCCATCGGCACCATGTTGCCGCTCAAATTGCGCATTTTTAAGTTAGCGACATCTTCCGGCTGGTTGCGAAACTGCGATTCCGCCTGCGCGTACACCCGATAAGTCCGTCCAAAGCGATTGAAGTCGTTGACGTACACCGACCCTAGATAGCCCTGCAAAGTGTCGAACACCTCCGAGAGCGGAACTCCCTGGCGTTTGGCTTTGACTCGATCCACATCCGCGAACAGCTGCGGCACGCTGTTCTGGAAGGTCGTATAGGTCGCATATGGATTCAATTGGTGCTCGGTCCTCGCCTTGCTCAGGACTTCGGCCGTCACCCGCGCCAGTTCATCATAGCCGTGAGCAGCGCGGTCTTGCAGGAACAACTTGAAGCCGCCGGTGGTTCCCAGGCCCTGAACCGGCGGAGGCGGCACGGCGAATATGACCGCGTCTTGAATGGCGGAAAATTTTCCGTTGAGTGCCTGAGCGATGGCTCCCGCAGACAGGTTTTTGGTCGTGCGCTCCTCGAAGGGTTTCAACGGAAAGAACAACACCGCGGCATTGCTCAAATTGACGAAGCCCTGTACCGACAGGCCGGAAAATCCGATCACATGGTCGACACCCGGAGTCTCCTTGGCCAGCGCCGAGATTTTCCGCACGACCTTTTCGGTTCGATCCAGCGACGCCGCATCCGGCAATTGCACGATGCCGATGAGATATTGCTTGTCCTGCGCGGGAATGAAGCCCCCGGGCACGAGCTGAAACATACCCCAGGTACAGGCCAATAAAATAACGAACACGGCGAGCACGACGATACGAATGGCCGTGAGCCGACGCACACCATGACCGTAGAGTTCCGAGCCCTGCTCGAATCCGCGGTTGAACAGACGAAAGAAGCCGCCCAACACCCGGTTGATGCCGCGCTGAAATATGTCGGGCTGCGAGTTTCTCGGCTTCAAGAGAAGCGCCGCCAGCGCCGGCGACAAGGTCAGCGAGTTGAACGTGGAGATGACGGTGCTCGCGGCAATGGTAATACCGAACTGCCGGTAGAATTGGCCGGTAAGTCCGGAGACGAAGGCGACGGGTACGAACACCGCGCACAGCACCAGGGCGATGGAGATGATGGGGCGGGTCACCTCGCCCATCGCGGCATGCGCCGCGGCGTGAGGGTTCAAGCCCTGCTCGATCTTGCGCTCGATATTCTCCACCACCACGATGGCATCATCGACCACGATGCCGGTGGCGAGCACCAAGCCGAACAGCGTGAGCGAATTGATGGTGAATCCCGCCAGCAGCAAGGCGGCCAACGTACCGACGATGGCCACCGGCACCGCCACCAGCGGGATGACGCTGGCGCGCCAGGTCTGCAGAAACACGACCACGACCAGCACTACCAGAAGCACCGCCTCGAACAGGGTATGGACCACCGACTCGATGGAGCTGCGGACGAACACCGTGGGGTCGTAGTCGATTTCGTAACTTACGCCTTCCGGGAAATTCTTCGCCAGCTCCTTCATCTTGGCGCGTACGGCATCGGAGAGCTGCAGCGCGTTCGCGCCGGGCAGCTGAAATATGGGAATCGCAACCGCCGGCCCGCCGTCCAGCATGCTGCGCAATGCATAGTTGTCCGGGCCGAGTTCGAGCCGCGCAATGTCGTGCAGGTAGGTGGTCTCGCCGTTGGCACCGCTCTTGACCACGATATCGCCGAACTCCTGTTCGGTCTGCAGGCGGCCTTGCGCATTGACGATGTACTCGAATTGCGTTCCCGGCAGCGACGGCTGTCCGCCGATCTGGCCCGCGGCGACCTGCACGTTTTGTTCCCGCACCGCGGCCAGCACCTCATCGACATCCATGTTGCGCGCGGCGATTTTTCCGGGGTCCAGCCACAGACGCATGGCATAGTCTCCGGAACCGAAGACGCGCACATCGCCCATACCCGGAATACGCGCCAATACGTCGCGGATTTGGATCACGGCGTAGTTGCGCAAATACAATGAGTCGTAGCGGCCGTCGCCCGACTTCAAGAACACCACCATGGTCAGATCGGGCGAACGCTTCTGCGTGACCAAGCCGATTTGCCGTACCACGTCGGGCAGACGAGTCTCGGCCTGCGCCACGCGGTTCTGGGTCTGCACCTGCGCGATGTCAAGATCGGTGCCCAGCTTGAAGGTCACGGTGATGGAGAAGGTGCCGTCCGGTGTCGCCGTCGAATTGGTATAGATGGCGTTTTCCACGCCATTGATCTGCTGCTCCAGCGGCGTGATCACCGTTTCGGCGATGGTTTTCGGGGAGGCGCCGGGATACTGGCCGCTGACGACGACCGTGGGCGGCACGATTTCAGGATACTCGCTGATCGGCAGATTCGGCATGGCGAGCAGCCCCGCTACCGTGATCAGTATGGCGAGCACGGTCGCGAAGATCGGCCGCTCGATGAAGAACGATGAAATATTCATCGTTTATCCCTCAGGACGAGGCCGGTGCGCCGTCCGCACCCATGGCCACACGCTGCGGCGTCACGGTGACGCCGGGATGTACGCGCTGCGCGCCGTTGACCACGACGACGTCGCCGGCTTTCAAGCCTTCCCGGACGACGCGCAGACCGTCGATCACGCGCCCGAGTTTTACCTTGCGGTATTCGACCTGATTGTTGGCACCGAGCAGCAGTACGTATTTCTGGCTCTGGTCGGTATTCACGGCACGGTCTTCGATCAAGATCGCCGAATATTCTCCACCGGCGAGGAGCTGTACGCGCGCAAACAAGCCGGGGGTGAACCGACCCTCCTTGTTCTGCAGCACGGCGCGCGCCCGGATGGTGCCGGTCTGGGGATTCAATTGATTGTCGACGAAATCGACCGTCCCGGGATGGGGAAATCCCTCCTCATTGGCCAATCCGACCTGAACGGGATTGCCCGAAGCGCTTGAACTGGGGCGCTCGCCGCCGCGAGACGTCTGCGCGTAACGCAGATAACTTTGTTCATCCGCGTCGAAGTACAGGTAGATCGGGTCCATCGATACCACCGATGAGAGCAAAGTACCGCCGTTGCTGCCGCCGGTGACCAAGTTGCCGCGGGTGACTTCCGCACGGCTCACCCGCCCGTCGATGGGGCTGGTGACTTTGGTGAAATTCAAGTTCAGCGCCGCCGCTTCGAGGGCGGCTTCCGAACCCGACACATTGGCCTCGGACTGCGCCACGGTGCTCTTGCGCTCGTCCAACTCTTCCTGCGATACCGCGCCGCTGTCTTTCAGGCGCTGCACGCGTGCCAATTCGACTCGGCCCAGCTCCAAGGCGGTCTTGAAGCGCTTCAGGTCCGCGGCCGCGCGATCATAGTCGGCCTGGTAAGGCCGAGGGTCGATCACGAACAGCAGCGTCCCGCGCTTGACCAGACTGCCTTCGATGAAAGCGACCTTGTCGATGTAGCCCGATACCCGCGGCCGAATCTCCACGGTCTCGACGGCCTGGAGTCTGCCGGTAAATTCATCCCAGTCCTTCACTCGTTTCTCGATCACTTGGGCGACGGTCACCTGGGGCGGGGGTGGCGATTGGGGCCCGCTTGATTTGCCGCAGGCGGCGACTGTCAGCGCCATGCAAACGAGGACACCAAAAACGCGCAACCTGCTGACTTCAATCATAGAGGTCCCTTTGTCTTTTTTTGGCACGCAACGCAATCGAGGCGCAGGCCATTTCAACACATCGATTGCCAGTTAGACATAACGAAATGACCGGGCGCCTTTCAGCACGTTGGAAGTCGGCAAGCGAGCGTCAGAGGGTCAGGGTCCGTCAGAGCGCCGGGGCCAAGCCTCAAAATAAATAGGCATGAGCATGCGAAGAATCGGGATTTCACGGACCGCAATGTTCATAAAATCCCGATCGAGCTGATCCCGGAATGGAGCAGCTAAAATCTTAGGTTTGGCAGATGCGACGCGCTCGCCGGCGCGCTACATAAAAAACTGCTCCAACACGATCTTCCCGTCCTTGACCTCGTAGGCACACAGCTCCTCGAGTTTCACACGCCCGCGTCCCTTCATCGTAACGTCCATGGTCAATGCAAGCGCGATGGCGTTGCCCGTCACCAGCGGAGCGGAAGCGCTCACTCCATGCATATGCTCCACCATTGAATCGAACTTGTGACCCTTCGCGATGATTGCGCGCAGCCCTTTCGTCTCCTTGGGAAAGTCCGGCGTCTCGCGAGGTTCGATGCTGACTGCGTCGTCGGCGAATAGCTCCTTTTGAGCGGCTTCGAACTGGCCTTGCCGGCAAAGTTCGGTCAAACGGGCTGCGATTTGTTGCGTGTTCATGATGGCGTTCCTCTGTCGTGGATGTGGTTGACAGCAAGGCTCCTGCCCATAACGAGCTTTTTTCTACTCCAAATCGCGGCGGATTGCGATAGCGTTTGGCTAGGACACGCCGACGCTGCGCTGCAACAGTTGCCTTGATGGCCCTGCAGCGGCAGCGTCTAAACCCCTGCGGCGAGTGCCTCGTTATAGACAACCCGCTGTCCCGTATTGACAATCATTCGCATTCGCGTTCACAATAGCACCATGATCGTTTGTGTATGCAAAGCCGTGTCCGACCGACAGATCCGCGCAGCCGTCAAAGGCGGCGCCGTCAGCTTGCGCGACTTGACGCGTGACCTTGGCGTGGGGACTTGCTGCGGAAAGTGCCTGCCGGAGGCTAAGGCAGCGCTGTCAACTTCTCTCGAAGCTTGCGAACATTCGAGACCGGCGATGTTCTCGCCTACCCCTGAATTCGCGCTCTAGCGGACTTCGCCTCAGCCCCCAGCCTGCCTGCGCAACCCTCGTCTTCGTCGCTAGGCCACACTCTTCCCTGGCGTGCCGCGGCATTCATTCCGATTCGCGAAGCATCCGACTGATTCCTCCCATCGGAGTTCAGGCTTACAATCCAGGAACAAATAAAGCCGCAACCGACAAGGGGCCCCCGTGCAAGGCGACGCGAAAGTATTGGAATTCCTGAATCAGGCCCTGAAGAACGAGCTGACCTCCATCAATCAGTATTTCCTGCACGCGCGCATGCTCGACAACTGGGGCATGAAGCGCCTCGGAAAACTGGAGTACGAGGAATCCATCGACGAGATGAAGCATGCGGACCGACTGGTCAAGCGCATTCTATTCTTGGATGGGCTGCCGAATCTGCAGGACCTGGGCAAGCTGTTAATCGGCGAGGATGTGCAAGAGATCCTGCGATGCGACCTGCGCCGCGAGATGGAAGCGCATCCCATGTATCAATCCGCCATTGCATACTGCGAGAGCGTGAAGGACTACGTGACCCGCGATCTGCTGGTGCAGATCCAGAAAAGCGAAGAAGAACACATCGACTTCATCGAGGAGCAGCTCGGCTTGATCGACAAGATGGGCTTGGCGAACTATATCCAGAGTGCTGCCGGAGACCTAGAAGAAGGCGGCGGCGAAGACTGAGTCGGCCAACATCAGCGCGTGGATGGTCATGGCGATTGCCCTGACGAAGCTCAACGGCGAGAACATGCGGAGCGAAACTTAAATACGATTTTAGGGGAGGCTATATGCTCAAGAAATTTCTCGCCGTGATCATCGTGGGCGTGGTGTTGATCGCTGCCATTGGGCTGATCTTGCCGCGCCATGTCGTCGTGAAACGCTCCGTGAGTATCGACCGCCCCGCCAGCCTGGTCTACGCCACGGTGAACTCCTTCGTGCTGTTTCCGAAATGGTCGCCGTGGCAGGACCTGGATCCCAACATGATTCAAACCACCGAAGGACCGCGTGACGGCGTCGGTGCAAAACTGCTTTGGAAGGGAAACGACAAGGTTGGCTCCGGCACCCAGTTGATCACGGCAGCCGTTGCGGACCAATCCGTGGCCAGCGATTTGGATTTTGGACAGATGGGAACCGCGAAATCCACGATGACTCTGGCGCCCGACGGCAGCGCCACTCGCGTCACCTGGGCAGTCGATGTGGACATGGGCGCCAATCCCATCGGCCACTACATCGGTCTCACGATGGACGGCATGATGGGCAAGGATTTTGCGAGCGGCCTCGGCAAGCTCAAAGCGCTGGTCGAGAGCATGCCGAATGCCGATATCGCCGGATTCACTGCACAAACGGCGGAGCTGCACACCACACCGCTGCTGTTGGTACGGGAGGCGGCGGCGGCGCCTGCCGACATCGGCAAGGCCTATGCCGACGGTTTCGCGCAAATCGGCAAGTTCATGGCGAAGAACAAGCTGCACCAGGCCGGCGCGCCCATGGGCGTGGACGGCGCCATGGCAGCCGACAATTTTACCTTCGAGGCCGGCATGCCCGTGGACCGCGCCGACGTACCCGGCACCGACAATGTGCGCGTCACGCAAAGCTATGGCGGCAAGGCGCTGAAGGTCACGCATGTCGGCCCCTACGACAGACTGCCTCAAACCCAGGAGAAGCTGCGTGCCTTCATCGCCGCACATGCCTACGTTCAGAAAGGTCCGGTCATCTCCTGGTATGTCGATGACCCGGGGACGACCCCGGTCGAGAAATTGCGCACCGAACTCTACGCCCCGATCGACTGAGCCGCGCAGGGCTGCGACTGCCGCGGACAGGCACCGCTTCGCGGACAAATGACGCTGGCCGGTGAGCTCAAGGCATCGGCAACCCATGAAATATTCAGTACCTGAGAGACGGCGCGAATGGCGGTCGAGACGTCGGGGGGAATGACGCCGTCCCCTCCGCCGCGTCGACAGGAATCGGCCACCGCCGCGACCAGACTTTCGCCGTCAAAACCCTGGGCATCGAGCGCCGGCAATAGATCCACCCCCACGGACAAGACATGCAACTCGTCCAAGGCATCGCGCGTGAGCAATGAATGGCAGCAATATAGGCGCGCGCGCCTGCCGTCCTGCATGACTGAAATTTGCGACTTAGGCCGCTGCGGCGCAGGCGCTTCGGGTGATTGCCGCAGCAGGCGAAACACCGCCCACCGCGGGCACGGGTCCGAGACCAGGCTCATGTTGCCCCAGGGCAGCGGAATGCCGTTGCCGCGATAAACCGCCCGCAGGTACCCCGGCGGATAGGCATCGAAGAAATGCCAGTGCCGGTAGGGAGACACGGCAGTCATGCGCCGCATGACCAGCGCGGGCGTCACGCCGACTTTGCGGCAGGCGCTCACGCTGTGCGCTTCGCGGATCAAAAAGCGCCTGAATGGAATCCTCGGGCACAAGAGCGCGCCGGCGAAAAAACTGCACTCGAAGTCGCGCCAGGCATAGAGCACGTCCTGCGCGCCCATGCCGCGCACCGACCCGGGAGTCTCCGCATCGCCGGACTGCACGGCAGTGTGCGGCGATATCATGCCGTCGCCGTTGTGCAATATCTTGTGGCCCACGAAGAACGCCAGTTCGTATTTCAGGCGCTCCTCCTGCCGGCGCAGGCGCTTGTTGATCAACACGGTGCCCGGCGCCTCGAACCGAGAGCGCACCAGTGGGCCCTCGGACTTGCGCCCATCGCCGTCGAACCATTTGATGTCCAGCCCATGCCGCTTGCCGATGGCGATGACGGCCGCAAGATCGAGCGGCATCTGCCGCTTGCCGCATTCCTCGGCCGCACGTTCGATGTCGGGAAAATTATTGTGCCGCGTCTCCTGCCAGACCCGGATCAGCAGTTGCGCGAACTGCCTCCCGGTCGTGCCGGTCTGCGACAGGAGTTCGGGCAGCGCGTTCTGCAGCAGCTCATTGGAGAACAGGAAGGCCGGCTCGAGCGGCATGGCCTCCAATCCGCCGCGCTGGGGCGGTGCCGGCGCCGCTTCGACGTCCGTATTCTCGTCCAAGAACCAGCGCGCATCCTTGCTGAAGATTCCCGCGAGCATTCCCAGCATTTCCGCCGAGGGCATGCGCTTGCCGGTTTCCACCATGCTCAAGTAGGACACCGACGGAGCGCCGGCGGCATCCACCTGAATGCAGCGCGCCGAGAGTTCATCGAGCGTCAAGCCGTTGCGCTTGCGCAGCGAACGCAGCTTGGCGCCGAGAAAATGCCCCTGCCTGATCAGTCCGGTCATGGCCTTCCTGTGAAATTCACACTGTTAAATTTCTATAGTGTAAATCCTCAACATAAACACTCTAAGCTTGTCGCATCACCATTGGCAAGACCCTTTAGGAGAACGGCTTTGAATGCACAATTGAACGATCGATGGCACGGCATTGAGCGCCCCTACACGCCGGCAGACGCGGCGCGTTTGCGCGGATCGGTGAGAATCGAATATTCCCTGGCGCGTCTTGGTGCCGAAAAATTCTGGCGCCTCTTGCACAGCGAACCGGTGGTGGCCGGCTTGGGCTGCATGACGGGCAATCAAGCCATCCAGACGGTGCAGGCCGGCTTGAAGGCTATTTATTGTTCCGGCTGGCAGGTGGCGGGGGACGCGAATTCGGCGGGCGAGGTATACCCCGACCAAAGTCTGTACCCGGTCGATTCGGTGCCGAAGATGGTGGAACGCATCAATAACGCGTTGCTGCGCACCGACCAGATACACCATCTGGAAGGGAAGACAGGCATCGATTGGCTGGCGCCCATCATCGCCGATGCCGAAGCCGGTTTCGGCGGCAATCTCAATGCATTCGAGCTGACCAAGGCGCTGATACGCGCCGGTGCCGCCGGCGTGCATTTCGAGGATCAGCTGTCCTCGGCGAAGAAATGCGGTCACCTGGGCGGCAAGGTGTTGGTGTCGACCGCCGAGGCCATCAACAAGCTGGTGGCGGCACGTCTCGCGGCCGATGTCTTGGAGGTGCCCACCGTCATCATCGCGCGTACCGATGCGGATGCGGCCGACCTGCTGCTCACCGATCATGATCCGCGCGACCAAAAGTTTCTGACCGGCCGGCGCTCCAGCGAGGGCTTCTTCTACGTCCAGGCCGGGATCGAGCAGGCCATCGCCCGCGGGCTCGCCTACGCGCCCTACTGCGACCTGATCTGGTGCGAAACCTCCAAACCGGACATGCTCGAGGCGAAGCGCTTTGCCGCGGCCATTCACGCTAAATTCCCGGGCAAATTGCTGGCCTACAATTGCTCGCCGTCCTTCAACTGGGCGGCGAAGCTGAATGCGTCGGCGATGAAGAAGTGGCGCGAAGATCTTGCCGCGCTCGGCTATCGTTTCCAATTCATCACCCTGGCCGGCTGGCACGCCTTGAACCTGTCGATGTTCGAATTGGCAGCGGCGTACGGCGCCGACGGCATGCTGGGCTATTCGCAATTGCAGCAGCGCGAGTTCGCTCAGGAGGCGTCGGGTTACCGGGCCACCAAGCATCAGGCATTCGTCGGTACCGGCTATTTCGACGCCGTGCAAACCGCCATCAGCGCCAAGAGTTCCACCGTGGCCATGGCCGGCAGCACCGAGACGGAACAGTTCACGGCGCCGCCGGTACCGGCGCCGGCCGCCCCGCAACGCGTGGTGGCATAGAAGCCCATGGACGCCGCCTTCACCGCCGCCGCCGCGGCGGAGATCGCCGAGCACTTTCGCCTCTACAACGAAGAATTCGGGCGTATTACCCGGCGCGCGGCCGGGTATTTTCTCGCCGAGGATTGGCAGGCAGCGCAACGCGATGCGGTGACGCGCATCGAGCTGTACGAGGCGCGGGTGGCGCGCTGTGTCGCGGTTATCGGCGGCCGGCTGCAGGCCAGACGCGCCGAGGCGGCACTGTGGAGCGGCATCAAACAAGCCTATGAATCCCTGGTGGCGCGCCGCCCCGACAGCGATTTCTACCGCACCTTTTTCAATTCGGTCACCCGCGATTTGTTCGGCACCGTGGGAGTCAACCCCGACGTGGAATTCTGCGCCACCAGTGTGGGCCGCGCCGCAGGATCCGTGCCCATCCGCGTCTACCGCGTGGCCGGATCACTGCCCACGGCGGTGCGTGAGATCCTTGCGGATCTGCCCTTCGGCGCGGCGATCGCAGATGTCGATTCGGCGGTACATCGCATCAGCGCGGAAATCGGCCACTACTTCGCGGCCGGCCGGCACAGCGGCGCGCCGGAATCGATCGAACTGATCGAGCCGGTGTTCTACCGCGGCATGCAGGCCTTCGTCGTCGGGCGGCTGATCGGCGACGGCACCATCACGCCGCTCGTGCTGGCATTCGCCAATTTGCAGAACACGGTACGGGTCGATGCCGTGATGCTGTCGCGCGCCGACGTAAGCTCCCTGTTCGGCTACGCCCGTTCCTATTTCCACGTGGATCTGCCCGTGGTGAGCGCCGCCATTACGCTGCTTCGCTCCTTCATGCCGCGAAAACCCGTCGACGAGCTGTACACGGTGCTCGGGCGAGCCAAGCAAGGCAAGACCGAACGTTACTTCGCCCTGCAGCGCCACCTCGATAAATCCATCGACAGTTTCGTTCACGCGCCCGGCGAACGCGGCCTGGTCATGATCGTCTTCACGCTGCCCTCCCATGACCTGGTGTTCAAAGTGATCCGCGACAATTTCGGAGCGCCGAAGACCACCACGCGCGCCGATGTCATCGAACGGTATCAATTCGTCTTTCGGCACGACCGCGCCGGCCGCCTGGTCGACGCACAGGAATTCAAGCAACTGCGGCTGCCTCGCGCCCGCTTCATGCCGGCCTTGACCGAGGATCTGCTGGACCACGCCGGCGAGAGCTGCCGCGTCGAAGGCGAGGACCTGATCATCGAACACTGCTACATCGAACGGCGCTTGCGGCCGTTGAATTTATTCCTGCGCGAGGCCGAGCCCGCCGCCGCGGAGTCGGCGATCCTCGACTATGGCAACGCCTTGCGCGATCTGGCCGCCAGCAACGTGTTTCCCGGCGATCTGTTGCTCAAGAACTTCGGGGTCACGAGCCATGGGCGCGTCATTTTCTACGACTACGACGAGCTATGCCTGGTATCCGACTGTGTGTTTCGAGATTTGCCGCGCGCGCGCAACGAGGAGGAGGAAGCCAGTGCCGAGCCGTGGTTTCACTTCGGACCGCGCGACGTATTTCCAGAGCAATGGTTGCCATTTCTCGCGATACCGTCCGCCCTGAGCGACGTGTTCGTCCGCCATCACGGATGCCTGTTGACCGCGGCCTGGTGGCGCGCTCAGGCGGCGCTGGCGCCGGAAGCCGCAGCGGCCTTGGCCGTTCAGTCGTCGAATGCCGCGTAGACCATGTCGCGGAACAAGGTGCGGAAGTAATCGCGCTGACCCGGCCCCTGGATGAGCAGGACGGCGAAAAGATCTTCCGCAGGATCGACCCAAAAGGTCGTGCCGGCCAAACCTCCCCAGAAATACTGGCCGACCGAACCCGGAACATGCGAGATGCCGGGCGCAAGCCGCACGGCGAAACCTAAGCCGAATCCATAGCCGGGCAATAACAGGTCGGGCGCACCGGTGATCGGCCCCAAATGGTCGGATGTCATGAGTTCGACGGTCTTGCGACTCAGGAATCGCATGCCGTCCATGCTGCCGCGATTCAGCAGCATCTGCAGGAAGCGCGCATAGTCGCCGGCCGTGGACACGAGCCCGCCGCCGCCGGATTCGAATTTCGGCGCGTCGTGCACATTGATCAACTGCACCCCCGCGCCCGTGTCAGGATCCTTGGCGAAGGCCTCGGCGAGCCGGCCATGTTCCGCCGCCGGCACGTGAAACGCGGTATCGATCATGCCTAGCGGCGCGAACAGTCGGCGCTGCAGATATTCGCCGAGCGTGGCTCCCGACAGGACCTCGATCAGACGGCCGAGTACATCGGTGGAGCGGCTATATTCCCAATGCGTTCCCGGCTGATGCAGCAGCGGTAATTTGCCCAAGGTGGCCACTTGATCGGCGTTGCTTTGGTTACGGCTGTAGATCCTCTCGGCCGTGTACATCTTGTGCACCGGGCCGCTGCCGCGAAACTCATAGGTAAGTCCCGAGGTATGGCGCAGCAGATCCTGAATGGTGATGGGCCGCTCCGCATCGACCAGTTCGATTTCGGCACCGCGCACCAGTGCAACCTTGAGCTGATTGAGCTCGGGCAGAAATTTTCCGATCGGGTCGCTGAGCAGGAAACGCCCTTCCTCCCACAACATCATCGCGGCCGCGGACACGACGGGTTTGGTCATCGAATAAATGCGGAAGATGCTGTCCTTCGCCATCGGGTCGGCGTGTGCGGGGTCGCGCCGTCCGAAACTCTCGAAGAGAGCCAATCGCCCGCGGCGAGCCACCAATGCCACGGCCCCGGGTACCCGGCCGCGTTCGATCTCGGCCCGCAGCGCCGACCCCAGACGTGCCAGGCGCGCGGTCGAGAGTCCGATGTCCTCAGGCGTGGCTTGCGGCAGGGGAAGTGCGGTCATGAAGTGTCCTGGTGAGATTGACTCAACGGATTATAGTTGAGCCCGCCGCGCGTTACCTTGCGACGCGTTCCTGGTCTCATAATGATGACGCTCGTCGCGCATATTACGCGCGCAGGCGCCGTGTTGTCGGTGACGCAGCTCTTGACCATCGAAGCGGACGGCAGGGTTTGAACCCCGCCGTCCGCGATTACCTAGCGAAACTTCCGAATCACGGATTGCTCGGCGTGCTCGGGGCGCCGGCCGGCGCGGCTCGCTGCAATTGCAGGAAGTTCTTCACATCGAGCGTGCTGTTGCCCAGCACCTCACTGTAGGCCTGGCCCGGCTTGACCGTGAAGCCATTGTTGTTGCCCGAGATATTGCGATGGAAGAATTGCAGCTCCTGAGGCGCATGCGTGCCACCGGTAATGGTCTGCAGCGCCGACAGCGCATAGATGAACGGATTCACATTGCCCAGACGGCCGTGATTCAACTCGACGGCCAGGGCCAGCACACCGGCCATTTCCGGCGATGAGGAACTGGTGCCGATGACCAACGACGGCCTGCCGCCGATCCACACGATGGCGGCGCTGCGCGGCAGCTGGGTGCAATCCTGCGCGGCAAGATCGGCATCTCCCGGGCATCCGCCCATCATCAATGAGACATCGGGCACCGCACGATGCTCGTTGCTGCCGGTATCGACCAGGAATTGATAGCCGGGCTTTGCGAAGACCTGGCTGAAGCCGCCGCCCGAACCCCAGGTGTTGTTGCCGATCGCGTCACCCGCCGCATCGATCACCACCGGCACCCGCGGATCGAAATCGGCGTTCTCACCAACGTAGGTGACGTCGTTCGCAGTGGGCGTTGCCGCCGTCTGCAGGTTGGTGCCGCCCACGGCCGTCACGTTCGGGTCGGAGGCCGGGTTCTCCACACCGAGCACGAAATTCGTGCCGTTGAGGGGAACCGGCGAATTCGCCAGTTCAGGCGAAATACAGGCCGGCGCCCCGTTGTCGCCCGAGCTCGCGAGGAAGGTGATGCCTTGGGCATTGCCCTGCTGGAACAAGGCATGGAAGGCCTTGAGAATGCCGGTGAAGTCTACGCCGTTGTTGTACGCCGGCGTGAAATCCAACTCGCATTCGCCGAAGGACGAACTCACCACATCGACTGCGTTGTCCTCGTCCACGTCCGCATAGGCCGCCGCAACGGAAGCGTCGGTAAGATCCGGCATGTTGTACAGAGTTTCCTGTGCACCCGGCGCGGTTCCCAAGGACATCTGCGTATCGAGAGAGGCTTCCGCGGCATCGCCCGTCCTGGGATTGAACGCACCACTGCCGCCGTTGACCGGACGGATGGTCACGGTGGGCACCGGCAAATTGGAATTGGCCGAATAAGCTTGCACATCCACGGAAGTACCGATCCCGACGGTGGAGTTGAAGGACTTCGCGAGGTCGGCAGGATTGATCACCGAGGAGATCACGATGCCGATGTGCGCACCCACCCCGGCGATCTGTGCCGCGTGCCGCGAGAACGGCGACGGGGACTCGGTTTGGAACGAGGGAAATTGATAGGCTTCATTCAGATCGTTCTCGTAGTAGAAGCTGAAGGTGTCCGCCAGCCGCACCTGCGTTGACGCGGCGGCCACGGGGCCTAAGTCTTGGAGAGCGTTCGGGGTTGCCAGCGGCTGCAGCGCCGAATGCACGTGCGCCGCCAGATGCGGCGTGAATTCAGGAATCACCGCTCCCATGTCCGCCAGCGACTGCGGAAGCGTCAAATGCCGCTCGGCCGCGGCGAGCTTGACCTGCCCGGGACTCAACTGCACCTGTTGGAGGTGCGCATTGAACATGCGTTCGACGGCCGACACGGGACCTTCGACCACCAGGTTTTGGGTTTTCTCGCCGATGACGGTGAAGCCGTTGGACTCGAGCAGCGCCCTAGCCTTCGCGACATCGAGGCGGCTGGGACCGAACTGCTGTTTGAACTGCGCCGGCGTCAGCCATTGATGGTAGTTGGCTGAGTTCGTATCCGTCTGGCTCTGCAGCAACTTCTCCAACGCGTCGGCGTGAGTCAGAGGCAAGAACACATTGAAGCGCGCCACCGCGTTCTGGTCTGCCGCGCCCAGCGATTCCATGTGCGCCGCCGCCGCGCCCTGCGAAACCGCAATTCCCGCCAATACACAAGCGCCGAGCGCTGCGCCCGCCGCCATAGAGCGAATTCTCATAGCTACTCCTTGAGTTGTCCCCGTTTGGTGTTCTTCTGTGCCGCGGACAGCTTAAGGAATGGGTTCCCTCCGTTGCCCCGTACCTGGGTACTGTAATCGCTAAAACCAGCGCCGCCTCAGACTGTGTCCGCTCTGCGGTTGTGCGTCACGGCACCCGCCGTCCTTGCCCGCGGGGCCGATGAGCGCAACAAACGCAGCCACCATGGTGGCCAACCAAACAATCAACAGATGTTCTGTCATGGCGCACCTTCCGGGGGTTTTACTGCCCTTGCTTTCTCACCTGTATATAAATTAGACATCTGTCAAAACCTGCGCAAAAAAAATCTAACCCCGTGGGCCGGCCGCTGCGGCTTTCGGGTTCTCCGTCATGAATCGCAACAGACCCAAGCCGTACCGGCTCAAGTCGGGAACCGCTATCCCTAGGCGCGCCATGTCATCGGCCTTGGCCATGGCCAGTTGAGCCAGGCCATGCGTGAAGGACCACAGGGTTACCGCATGCATCATGGGGTCACCGATGTCCGGGCGAACGCTGCCGTCGCGAATGCCGAATTCAATCGCCTGGACCACCACGGCGATCGCCTCCTCGCCCGCCGCCTGGCAGGCAAGATCGTGAGAACCCGCATCCGCTGCCATGGGCCTTGCGTTGAATTTCGAGCAGAAGTCGAAATAATGAGTGAATTCAAATGCATACTGCATATATGCACGGCCGATGGCCTCGATCTTATCCATCCCCAATGATTGCGTGGCCGATGCGGCCACGAAGCGATCGCGCAGCAAGCCCATGGCTCGCTCCCCGATGGCCGACAGGATGTCCTCCCGGTCCTTGAAGTACACATAGACCAGGGCACGCGACAGGCGCGCCCCGCGGGCCACTTGGTCGACCGTGACCATATCCCACCCATCCTTGGCATAAAGGGCCTCGGCGGCATCGAGAATCTCGGCACGCCGCCGCTCCTTCTCCTCCACGCGACGTTGAGCAATGTAGGACATGGGCTGAATCATAGTCAGTTATTGACGTTGTGTCAATAAAAATCGACTCGTCAATCTGGGTATGCCCGTGAGGCTAGGACGCACCGCGTGTGCCGAAATCGGCGAGCACCATACTCACGCATTCGGTCAGACGCGTCGCATAGCCGATGTGCAGGAACTCATTGGGGCCGTGCGCGTTGGAGTGCGGGCCGAGCACGCCGGTCACGAAGAACTGCGTCTGGGGAAACCGCTCGCCGAGCATTCTCAAGAATGGAATCGTGCCCCCACCGCCCAAGCTGATGGCATCGCGTCCGAATGCATGCCGCGAGGCGCGTTGCATCGACTGCTCGAACCAGGGTGCGAAGGCCGGTGCGTTCCACCCGCCCGACGAGGACTCCGGCTCAAAACTGACCTGTGCACCATACGGCGGATCACGCTCCAGGGCTTGGCGAACCGCCTCAGCGGCACGTGCCGGGTCCACCGTCGGCGGCAGCCGCAGGGACAGCTTCAGGGATATCTCCGGCAACAGCACGTTGCCGGCAGCGCCCAAGGCAGGCAAGCCCTCCGCGCCCGTGACCGCGAGCGCCGGCCGCCAGGTATTGTTCAGCAACACTTCCGCCGGATCGTCCGACACCGCACGAACGCCCTTCGCGAAGGGAATCTTCTCCAGCACCTGCGATCCCAACACGCCGGCCGCCGCCGCGACTTGCGCGCGGCGATCCTTGGGAACATCGGCATGCAGCGCAGGGAGCAGCAGATCGCCTGTCACGGGATTTTCGACTCGCGCCAGCAATTGCTGCAGAAGCCGGAAGGGCGTGGGTGCTATGCCTGACGCAAGTCCGGAGTGCGCTCCCTCGGTGAGCACCCGCACCTTGAGCCTGCCGACCAGATTGCCGCGCAGCGACGTCGTGGTCCAAAGTTGCTCGAAGTTGCCGCATTCCGCATCCAGGCACACCACCAAGGACGGCACGCCGATGCTCTCGCCCAGCGCATCGAGATGCGCCGGCAGATGCACGCTGCCGCTCTCTTCCGACGCCTCGATCATCAATACGCAGCGCGGAAGAGGAACCGCCTGCGCTTTGAGCGCCGCGATGGCCGTCAATGAACTGAACACGGCGTAACCGTCGTCGGCGCCGCCGCGTCCATACAGCTTGCCGTCCCGAATCACCGGCTCCCAAGGCCCAAGCCCGGGCAACCATCCCGTAAACTCCGGCTGCTTATCCAGATGCCCGTAGAGAAGCACGCATTCAGGCAGCTCACCGGGAATGTCGATGAGCAGCAAGGGCGTGATGCCGGGCAAACGACGCACATCGACGCGCATGCCCGGCACGCTCTGCGCTCGGCACCACTCCGCCATGAGTTCAACGGCCTGATCCATGTAGCCATGCCGTTCCCAGTCCGGATCAAAAGCCGGTGACTTGTTCGGAATGCGAACATAGGCCTCGAGCCGTCCGATGATGGTTTTCTGCCAAACATTTTCAATAAATCGGCGCAGGCCCGGTAAATCCATTCGACAGCGTCCTCTGAGATTTAATCGATTCGGAACTCAATACCCATGCACTCGCGTCTTTAGGGCGCGGCGCAGATTGCGCGTGACCGTCCATACAGACACGCGAGCGCGCCATTATGAACGAAAGAGCCGGACGGCCTCGGCATCGAATCGGCCGGGACTGTTGGATGGACATTTGTGGTTTCAACATTCCTTTGACACCCTGCCCCCTTCATAATGGTCGGTCAACCCGTCGGGTGTGGGGTTTTAGCGAGCCTGTAGTTCTTGATGATGGCGCAGAGCTTTGGACCAGCATGCGGTTCTTGGCGGAGGCGCGGGGTTTTGGGCCAGCGCGCGGTTTTTGATGGAGGCGCGGGGTTTTTGATGAGGGTGCGGAGTTATTAATGGAAGGCTTCTTGGTTTCGATTACGACGATATCGATTGCCGAAATCGGCGACCGCACGCAGCTGTTGTCGCTGGTTTTGGCAGCGCGCTATCGCCGGCCGTGGCCCATCATCGCCGGCATCCTGTGCGCGACCTTGGCCAACCACGGGGTCGCGGGCGCACTCGGCGTCTGGTTCGGGAGCTTGTTGAAACCGCAGACGCTCGGCGTGGTGGTCGGCATCAGCATGATAGCAATGGCGCTCTGGACCCTGAAGCCCGACAAACTCGACGAGAATGAGAGCGCCACCGGCGCGATGGGCGCGTTTCTGGCGACGCTCACCAGTTTCTTCATCGCCGAGATCGGCGATAAGACACAGATTGCGACGCTGGCCTTGGCGGCCGCCTACCCCAGCCTCTTGGCAGTCGTGGCCGGCACCACCGCCGGCATGATGCTGGCGAATGTGCCCGTCGTTTTCCTCGGCAAGGCCTTTGCGAGCCGCCTCCCGCTCAAGGCCATCCACTACGGAGCCGCCATCCTGTTCTTGATCCTCGGCGGTGTTTTCCTCGCCCGGGCATTCGTTCGGCAATGATCAACTCCTGGACTGTATGCGCTCTGGCTTTTCTGCCATTGGTGGCCGGCGCCGCATCTGAGGACGAAGCTTTCGCCGTTCACGGCCAGTTCACCTATGTGGAGCAGGAAACGGGCGGCTTCGATGCACCTTACCGTGGCCCCAACAGCCTCTCGCCCAACCGGGGCGCCGAGACGACGGAAGCCACGCTGTATCTGGGCGCAAGGCTCTGGTCGGGCGCAGAGGCCTGGCTCAATGCCGAGTTGGACCAGGGGTTCGGGCTGGATAACACCTTGGGCGCGGCCGGCTTCCCGAGCGGCGAAGCGTACAAGGTGGGCAAGAATCAGCCCTACTTCCGTCTGCCGCGTGCATTCCTGCGACAGACACTGGATTTGGACGGCGCCGAACAAAAGACCGAGGCGGGTGCCATCCAGTTGGGCGCCGTTCATAGTGAAAATCGGGTGGTGCTGTGGCTCGGTAAATTCAGCGTGGTAGATGTGTTCGACGGCAACCAGTATGCACATGACCAGCGCAGCGATTTTCTCAACTGGACCGCGATCGACACGGGCACGTTCGACTATGCGGCAGATGCCTGGGGTTATACGGTGGGCGCTGCGGCGGAGTGGTATCAAAATGCCTGGACCGTGCGCGGCGGCCTGTTCGATCTTTCCAACGTGCCGAACAGCGTGCACTTGGACCCCGGGTTTCACGAGTACCAAACCGACCTGGAACTCGAACATCGCCATGAATTCGGCGATCGTCCCGGCCGGTGGCTGGTGACGGTATTCGACAGCCGCGGGCGCATGGGGCTTCTCGATCAAGCGGTGCAGGAGGCGCAGAGCACAGGGGGCCCCGTGGACATCGCCGCGGTTCGCCGCTATCGCAGCCGATCCGGCGCGAGCTTGAGCCTCGAGCAGCAGATCGCGCCGCAGCTGGGGGCCTTCATTCGCGCCGGCAAGGCTGCCGGTAACGTGGAAACGTATGAATTCACCGACGTCGACCGCACGGTCGCCGCCGGCCTGTCGCTACAAGGATCGAGCTGGCATCGCGCCGGCGACACCCTTGGGCTGGCCGTCATCGACAACGGCATCTCAGCGGCGCGCGAAAATTACCTGAATGCCGGCGGGTTGGGAATTTTGATCGGCGATGGCAAATTGCCGCATCCGGGTCCCGAGCAAATCATTGAAACCTTCTACTCCGCGGCCGTCGGGAAATTCCTGCATCTTGGCCTCGACTACCAATGGATCAACCATCCCGGCTACAACCGCGACCGAGGACCCGTATCGGTATTTGCCATCAGAGTGCACGCTCAGATATAACCCCCCTCTGCATACCGAAAGGAGATTGCCATGGGAATCGCATCGGAATTCAAAGAATTTGCGATGAAGGGAAACGTGGTCGATTTGGCGGTGGGCGTGATCATCGGTGCGGCATTCGGCAAGATCGTGTCCTCGCTGGTCGGGGATGTCATCATGCCGGCTCTCGGCAAAGTCATCGGCGGCGTCAATTTTTCGGATTTGGCCATCAGTCTGGGGGCCGACCCCACAGGCAAGGCCGTCCTCATCAAGTACGGCACCTTCCTGCAAACGCTTTTTGATTTTGTCATCATCGCAATCGTTCTATTCATGTGCATCAAGGGCATCAACAAGCTGAAGAAGCCCGCGCCGGCGAGCGCCGCGCCGCCGCCTCCTCCCGCGAGGTCGGAAGTGCTTCTCGAGGAAATTCGCGATCTCTTGGCCAAGGACTCCCTGGCCAAGCGGGCCTAAGGCCTGCCCCCGAGGACCCTCGATAAGTGATGTGAACAAAGCAACGGTCGTTCACATCATCGGCCTGTGCACGCTTGCCGCGCGCGGCGCGCAATAAAATAGCCGTATAACCTTAAAGCTTCTGGCCGTCGATGAGTTTCCTCAGCCGCTGGATCTGCTCGCCCAAGACCTGATCGACACCCTTCGACATGGCGTCGAAACCGTCCTTGGCGTAGCCGACGACGGCATAGGTCACCGAGATATCCGCTCCGCCTGCGCCACCCGCTCCCGCCGCGGTACCGTTCACCGTCCAAGTCAGCGCACCATCGACGCCCATTCCTTGCAACGGGCCAAGTGCGCCGCGCAGGCGCAGCGCCTTGCCGGGTACTACGTAAACCACGCGCAGATGTTCGACTGAACCGCCATCGGGCAGTGTCTCGCACCAACAGCCGCCGGCTCGCACGTCCAAGGTAAGATTCGCGGCGTTTCGAGAAAATGTATGCTCGGGGCTCCACCAGCGCGCCGGCTGCAGCAGCACGGCATATGCCTTGTCCGGGGCGGCGAGCACGTGCACCGTCTCGCGCACCTCGAAGCCATTCGGGCCGGCGCTCTGCACCTCCGCGAACCCCGGCTTGCTCACTGAACCCATCGCCAGAACACCGAGGCAGCATACCCAACTTCGCCGGTGCCACCTCGGAGGCCAGAACCGCCTCGCTCGCGGCCACGTGGAATTCTCAGAAAGGCCCCTGGAGTCAGTCATGATCTCGCTCCTGTGGGAAGTCGAACAGTCTCCGGGCATCAGCCCTGATCGCCGCCGCTAAAAGGGGCTAGCGCTCTCGCGCACCATCACACCGGATCGAGCCACACGTCAAGTAGTCGATCGGGACTGTTCACCCAGCATCTGGTAGATCTTGAGCACCCTGGGCACATAGGCCATGGTTTCGGTGAAGGGTGGGATTTGGCCGCCATTGCGGTCAACCGCCTCCTCGCCTGCGTTGTATGCGGCCAGCGCCAAACGGACATTGTGACCGAAGCGGTCGATGAGAAACTTGAGATAACGGGCGCCGGCGTGCACGTTCTCGCGTGCATCATAGGGATTGGAAACGCCGAAACGGCTCGCGGTCGCCGGCATCAACTGCATCAGCCCGACTGCGCCTCGCTTGGAGACGGCATGGGAATTGAATCCGGATTCCACCACGATGACGGCGCGCAACAGGTTCGCTTCGACCGCCGCCGCTCCTGCAGCCTGTTCGATGATGGCATCGTATCGGGTGGCCTTCGCCAACAGCTGCATATCGTAGCGATCGCCGCTCGCAGTTCTGTCCTGCGGTGATAGCACCAGCAGCCGGTACCGGTTGTTGTCGGGAACATCCGTGTAGTGCCGAAGCCCCTGCGCGTCCACGTAGGTGTAAATCTTCGGACTCGCCGCTACGCTCGAGGCGGCCAGCAAGGCGGTGATGAAAAGTGCGATTCGCATTGGGCAGGTCCTGCCTGCAATCTATCCCGGCGGATTGCGGCCCGATGGGACCTGCATCAAGGAAATCGCAGAGCACGGCCATCTCACAGAGTTGTGCAGCCTCACGGAATTGTGCGGCCTCACGAGGTTGCGTGCCTTCTCAGGGGTTGCGCTGTCGTACGCGCGCCTTCTCTTGCCGTGCGCCTCCTCGCCGCTGTGACGGCGTTCGCATCCGGGATATCTTGACCATAATCCCGGAGGTCCGGCACATCCCAAGGCGCGGACCTGAAGGTAATATGCCGGTTTGCTGCGGGGAAAGTTCGTGTCCGACACCGGCGAGTGGAAGCAAAAATACCGCGACTCCTTGATCGAAATGGAGGCGGAAGAGACGCGCTGGCGGCACACCGAACAGGTGCTGCGCCGGCTGGTCGGACGCCTCTGCGCCGCCGGCATGGGGGTAAATCCACAGCTCGATGATGAACTCATGGCACTCGCGGCGGCCAACCGACGCAATGCCGACACGGATGAGTTGGGCCGGCTCGCGGAATCCCTGACCACGACCGTGGTCGCCGTCGATGCGGTATCGCCCGTCCCCACCATCACCTTCCCCACCGACACCCACACCCGCCTCGCCATCAAATCCCTGCTGGACCGGCTGCCGGCGGGCAATGGTACCGGTTCCATTGCGCAGGCGTTGGTCACCGAACTGGCAACGGCGAAAAACGATGCCGCGCTCGCCGGCATCGTCAGGCGGACCGCCGACCTGATCCACGAGCACGGCGCGCGGCTGGCCCAGGAGCGCCTGCAGTCCGCAGCGATCCTCGGCAAGGTCACCGAGCGCCTCGGTGAAATGGCCGGCTATTTATCCGATGCCAATCAGGCCAATCGCAGCCACTTCGAAGATACGCAGTCCCACAGTGACACGGTCCTGTCGCAGGTGCGCGCACTCACCGACGAAGTCGGCAGCGCCTCGGAATTGAGCGTATTGCAGTCATTGGTGAATGCGCGACTGGAGCGTGTCTCGGAGCACATCAGCGGTTTCCGCGCCCGCGAGGCCATCCGACTGCAGGAATTCAAGGGCCGCACCGAACAGATGCGGGCGCGCATCGCCGAACTGGAGCGCGAGACGGGCGAACTGCATTCGCAACTGGACCGCGAGAAGCAAGGTGCGCGGCTCGATCCCCTGACCGGCGTTGCGAATCGCAAATCCTTCGAGGAGCACCTCTCCAGTCAACTGGCCAAACAGTCCGGCGGCGAACCGGCGGTCGTGATGCTGCTGTGGGATATCGATAATTTCAAGGTCATCAACGACAGCTATGGTCACCGCGCGGGCGATCGCGTCCTGCAAAGCGTGGCGGGCTGCTTCCTGGCGGCAATGCGCGGAAGTGATTTCGTTGCGCGCATCGGCGGCGAGGAATTCGTGATGCTGTTGACCGGCACCAAGATCGCGCCTGCACTGCTCATTGCGAATGAAGTCCGGAGCGCGGTGGAGGCGCTGCGCTTTCACTTCCGTGGAACGCCGGTGCGCGTCACGGTCTCCTGTGGCCTTGCCGAACTTCAGCAAAACGATGCGGCCGGGACCGTTTTTGACCGTGCCGATTCGGCGCTGTATCGCGCCAAACAGGCCGGCAAGAATCTATGCGTCGCGGCCTAAAGGGCCTGCCTGACATTCCCCGTGGGCTCTCGCGCCTCTCGCTCTGCCGGGGCGCCCGCTCGCTTGGTTAACAGATATTTAACGCATTTTATAGTAATCCAGCACTGATTTTTGGCGCGTCGCCGATAGAATCAGATCCCAGCCGAGATTTTTATCACCTGCATTTCCTTGATCTGGTCATTGCCTACGGGCAACAGGTGATTGTGATTTATTGCATTGCAGCATCATGGGTTATTTACATCGATGAGCAGCGTTCCTAAAACAGTACTCAGTGAAGCGGCCATCGCGGTACCGCTGGGCGATACCGGCGCCATTGCGGCGCCACGGGCCGGCCTTAGGCTACGGGCCTGGATGCTCACCGCGGTACTGTTCCTGGTACCCGTGGTGGTTTACTGGCCGGCCACCTTTCACAACTATGGCCTGCGCGACGATTATTCCAATCTGCGCGAAGCCCATGAAGAAGTCGGCAAGGTGGTCAAATTTTGCGCATCGCATGCCCGCCCCATCTATGGCTGGCTGCTTCAGGCGACCTACGGCGAGGCCGGCACCGTACAGAATCTGCAATGGATGCGCTTCACGGCGGCGCTGCTGCTCGGCGCGCTTTCTCTGGTGTGCTTCCGAGGCTTGAGAGCCGTCGGCTGGTCCGTCAACACCAGCCTGTGTTTTGCAGTACTGCTGACCCTGGTACCGTCGGCGCAAGTCATTGCCGGTTGGGCGGTCGGCTGGCCATACGCGGCTACGGCGCTGCTCGCCATCGGCGCATTCTTCACGGTCGAAGGCGCACTGGTCCTGGGCCTGCGTGCCGGATTGGGGCGTGCCTTGAGCCAGTGGGCGGTGGCGCTTGGCTTGATGCTCGTGAGCGCGCTGATTTATCAACCGAGCGCGCTCTTTTATCTGGTGCCGCTCGCCGGCGCGTTGATCGTTCAGCGGCAACGCTCTTTGAAGCAATCGGCCCGCTGGATGGGAATCCATCTGGGGTTTGTCGGCGGCGCGCTGTCGCTGACCTATGTGGTGATGTCCCTGCTCTATGCCGCCCATGTCTTCGTCAAGTCGGGCCGCGTTGCCTTCGAATCGCACTGGGGCGATAAGATCGCCTGGTTCCTGGCGGAACCCCTGCCGAATGCCCTCAGCCTATTCGTGCTGAACGACAACAATCATCGCGACCATGCGCTGTACTTCGGCTGCGCGGCGCTCATGGGTGCCATCTTGATCGCGGGCGCCTGTCTCGAGTGGCACCGCCATGGACGGGCGCGCGGCATGATCTGGCTGTCGGGATTGATGGGCCTTCCCGTCATTGCCTTCGCGGTGAGCATGATCGCCTCGGAGCACTATGCAACCTATCGCACCATCTTGGCGATGACCGGCGTGCTGCTCTGTTTCCTCGTGGCGTCGGTGAGTGCTCTGACCCGCACTTTGAGCGCCAACGCGCGCGCAGCGGTGGCGATGCTGGCCATTTCAATCGGCTTTTTCACGGCGCAGCATCATACCTATGCGCTGATCGCCGTGCCGCAAGGCAACGAGTGGCAGCTGATCATGGCCGGCGCGAAACAAGTGCACCTGACTGCCATTCGGCCGCGCGTCTTCGCCATTGCATCGACGCCCGCGGACATTTCCACTGCGACGATCTATCACGACGAATTCGGCTCGCTGTCATCCAATTCCGAGTGGGTACCGCGTGAGATGTTCAAACGCGCCATGCACGACTTGCATCCGGATATTGCCAATCTGGATTCGCGCTATGAATTCGCGACCGGACCCAAACTGCCTGAAGGCCAGCACTACGACGTCATCGTCAATCTGCATGAGCTGCGCCAATTCTACGTAAACAACTGACCGCCTCGCCCACGCAAGCTTCCACGCGCGCTCCCTCACGGGCGGCGCGCACCTCGGGAATCCATGCGGCCGGGCGCCGTGCCCGTTGGCCTCGCATGCGCTCCCTTGCTGCCAAGGCGACGCTCGGGCTACTCAAGATGGGCGGCTCGTGATGCCCGACCCTATGCTGTGGATTCCGGCGGTCTTGGGCGCGTTCATGGTGGGTGTTTCCAAAACCGGCATCGCCGGTTTGAGCATCCTGTCGATCGCCCTGTTCAATCACGTATTCCCGAGCAGTAAACAGGCCAGCGGTCTGGTACTGCCGCTGTTGATATTCGGCGATGTGGTCGCCGTGTTCGCATATCGAAAGCACACGCAATGGCACTATCTGTGGCGCTTGTTTCCCTGGACGGCGATCGGCGTGGTGCTAGGCTACTTCGCGATGGGACGCATATCCGACCACGCCGTGCGGATTTTGATCGGCTGGATCATCGTCTCGCTGGTGATGTTGAGTTTCTGGCAGAAATACCTGTCCGGCCCGACCGAGGATCGGAAAACTGCGTTTCACTGGTCGGTGGGCGCCATCATCGGTGTGACGGCAGGCTTCATTACCCTGATCGCCAACGCCGCCGGCCCCCTGATGGCGGTATATCTCGTGGCCATGCGCCTGCCCAAGATGGAGTACGTGGGCACCGCGGCGGTGTTCTTCCTGTTGCTCAACCTGTTCAAGGTTCCATTCATGGTGGATCTGGGATTGATCACCACCACCAGCTTTGGGTTGAATCTTGCCCTGGCACCCGCGGTGCTTCTCGGCACCGTAGCCGGCCGCTGGCTGTTGGCGCGCATCAATCAGAACCTGTTCGAGCAGCTCGTTCTGTCGCTGAGCGCCTTCGGTGGGATTCTGCTGATCTTATAGCCGCGGCCCATGCCGCGTGCCGATCGGCGCCAACCTGCCGCTCCCGTGCCGCCAAGGCGGGGCATGGACGAACTCCTAGGCGCGACGGCGGCTGGGTGTCAGCAGCATCGCGGCTTCGTAGCAGCTGTCACGCAGGGCGGCATCGCTCGCCGCCAGCATCCGATCGAGCGCCCCCGGTGCGCTGGCCGCCGGAATGGCCGCCAAACTGCTCAACTGCGCCACTGTCGCATCGAGCGACTTTTCCAAATTGTCGGCGCCGTTGCGGGCCGCACCGGCCGCGAGCACATCGCGATCCAGTAGCCGCAGATCATTCAACAGCGCGCAAAGTTGGCGCTTGGAGCGCTCGATGGACTCGAGGCTGCGCGCACTGACCGTGCGCTTGAGTACGGCGACGTCCTGACGAGCGCTTGTCAGCACGCGATCGAGACGATCAAGCCACTCGATCCAGAACAGAGGGTTGTACATCGGCGCTTCCCCTATTTGTCGCCAACCAGGCGTTGGCGTCGTTATTATTCAAGCGAAGACTACCCGGGTTGCATGGCGCTCGCTACCATTGGATTCACCGCAGTGCGATCCACCCCGAACAGCCCTGTTCGCATATACAGGATAGCGATGCCCAAGGATAGACCGGAGGCGCCCACCCTGACCGGCGCCATACTGAGTGTCGCGCAAATAACCGCCGCCGATCGATCCGCGATGGCAGCGGGAACGCCCGGCACCCTGCTCATGCAGCGTGCCGGAGAGGCCGTGGCGCGAGAGATTCTGCGCCGCTGGACACCGCGGCCGGTGGCGGTCCTGTGCGGGCCCGGCAACAACGGGGGCGACGGTTTCGTCGTCGCCGTCGCGTTGGCGCAGGCCGGATGGCCGGTGCGGCTTGCACTGCTGGGCGGCTCCGATGCGCCGCGCGGGGATGCGGAGCATCACGCACGGCGCTGGACGGGCGCCATCGAGCCGCTGACCGCGGGCGTCCTCGACGATGCCGAATTGGTGGTCGATTCGCTGTTCGGGTCGGGCTTGAGCCGCCCGCTGGAACCACAGGTCAGCGACATATTGGCGTGCGCGGCACGGCGCGGACTGCCGATCATCGCCGTGGACGTACCGAGCGGAATCATGGGCGACAGCGGCGAGAACCACGGGGCAGCCGCCGCGGCTTGCACCGTGACTTTCGTGGCGAAAAAACCCGGCCACCTGCTGCTGCCGGGGCGCGATCTATGCGGAGAGATCGTCGTGGCGGACATCGGCATGCCGCAAAGCGTGCTCGATTCGCTTGGCGTGGATACCTGGGAGAACACGCCTGCATTGTGGCGCGAACGGTTGCCACAGCTCCTGCCGACCGCCAACAAGTACAGCCGCGGCCATGCACTGCTGTACGGCGGCTATCCCATGACCGGCGCCGCACGCATGACGGCGCGGGCGGCGGCGCGCATGGGCGCCGGCCTCACCACCATCGCGGTGCCCGAATGCGCCTTCGCGATCTATGCTGCGGCGATGACCAGCATCATGGTCCAGCCGCTCACGCAGGATCGGGATCTCGCGGACCTGCTCGGGGATCCACGCTACAGCGCATTCTCGATCGGACCCGGGGCCGGCGCCACCGATGCCACCCGCGAGCGGACTCTCGCACTGCTGCAAACCGGCAAGCCGGTGGTGCTCGACGCCGACGCCATCAGTGTATTTGCTTCGCGGCCGGAGGAGCTGTTTCAGGCCATTCGCGCACCCTGCGTCATGACGCCGCACGAAGGCGAATTCAGACGAATCTTCGATGCGTCGGGCAACAAGTTGATACGCGCCCGCCGGGCTGCCGCCCGCAGCGGCGCGGTCATCGTGCTGAAAGGTGCCGACACCGTCATCGCGGCTCCCGACGGGCGCGCCATCGTCAATGCGAATGCGCCCGCCACGTTGGCCACCGCCGGATCGGGAGACGTTCTCAGCGGATTCATCCTCGGCCTTCTGGCGCAGGGCATGGATGCTTTCCCGGCGGCTGCCGCCGCGGTCTGGATGCATGGCGCCTGCGCCGCCGCTTTTGGGCCTGGGCTTCTGGCCGAGGATTTACCCGATCTGCTGCCGGACGTTCTTCGGCTGCTGGCGGGGACCGATCATCCATGAGCAACTGGTTTCCAACGGTCAGCATCCACTCGCTCGCCATCGTCGTCAGTGTGCTGACCTACATTTTGACCACCCGCGCGGAGCGTGAGCGGCGGCCGCCCTCCATCGCCATTGCATGGGTCTTAGGCATGATCGCCCTTCCCTATTTGGTCTTGCCGGCGTACCTCATGTTCGGCCGGCGCAAGCTGCCGCGCAAGACATTGCAACTCGCCGGCGCCCAACCCCCTGCCGGGCACTGGGCCCAGGATCTCATCTCGAGTTTTGGATTGGCGCCCTCCTCGCCCGCGGCCATCAATCTGCATGAGGATGGGCGAGTATCGGCGGATGCGCTCTTCTCGATCATGGCCGGCGCCGTTTCGCGGTTGGATGTCTGCACCTACATTCTCGGCGACGACGCCTTCGGCCTTAGGATCGCGCAGCGCATGGTGGAGAGCGCGCGCCGCGGTGTCGAAGTGCGCCTCTTGCTCGACGGGG
The DNA here is from genome assembly GCA_021323735.1 of Gammaproteobacteria bacterium. Taxonomy (GTDB): domain Bacteria; phylum Pseudomonadota; class Gammaproteobacteria; order Steroidobacterales; family Steroidobacteraceae; genus Bog-1198. The sequence goes on along the minus strand of JAJPKM010000033.1, from coordinate 8,992 downwards.
TGGGCGCGCTCCAAGTGTCCCGCTCCTGCCTCAAGATGCTGGAACGGGGCCGGGTCGAAACCGAGATTTTCAGCCCCCTGTTCGCACGCCGCACGCAGGGTCCGCGCAATCTGCGCAACCATCGGAAAATGGTCATCGCCGACGGCGCGCGCCTATGGGCCGGCGGACGCAATCTCGCGGCCGAATACTTCGACGGCTTGGCCGGCGCACCCCCCTGGCGAGACCTGACCTTCGATCTGCGAGGAGCGGTGGCCGGCGCCGCCGCCGAGCAATTCGAATTGGATTGGGTCGCGGCGGGCGGGAAGCCCGCATCGACCCGGGGCGCGGGCCCCGTATCCGACGCCCGCGCCGAGCAAAACTCGAGCGAGGCGCAATTTCTGCCGAGCGGGCCGGATCAGACCGAGGATACCGTGCACGCCTTGCTGATCGACGCATGCTTTCGAGCGCGCGATCGGATGCTCGCCGTCACGCCTTACTTCGTACCCGACGTCAGCCTGGAAACGGCCATGCGACTGGCGGCGCGGCGCGGCGTACGCATCGACTTGGTGATTCCGGCGAGGTCCAATCATCGCTTGGCGGACTTCGCGCGCAGCCGCGCATTGCGCTCCTTGAGTCAGGCGGGTGTCAACGTTCATCTGCTGCCTTACATGAGCCACGCGAAAGCGGTGGTCTTCGACCGCTCGCTTGCTCTGTCCGGATCAGTGAATCTGGACTCGCGCAGTTTGCTGCTGAACTACGAATGCGCCGTGGTGTTCTACGGTGCGGCGGAAATCAACTGGCTCGCGCGCTGGATCGAGGGAATGATGGTGCAGGCGGTGCCGTTCAATTGCCGCGCGCCCACGCTGCTGCGCGACCTTGGCGAGGGGCTGCTGCTGAGCGTGGCCTATCAATTGTGACGTCATTGTAGCGTAGGATTGATCCGACATCGTGTTTTAGGATTGCGCGTTTTGGCGCGTAGTATCCTTCAGCGGCGCCGCAGAGGTGAGCGAAGGGCGCGGCGCGTCCGAAGCGGGACTTGGAATTTGAATCTCGAGGAATAACGCTAATGGTCAAGATGGAATCCGATGCCTTCGTGTTCTTCGGCGCCACCGGAGATCTGGCATACAAGAAGATCTTTCCCGCGTTGTACGCCATGGTGCACCGGGGCGGCTTCCACATCCCCATCATCGGCATGGCGCGCGCCGGCTGGGATTTGGACAGGCTCAAAGCGCGCGCGCGCGACAGCATCGAACACAACGGCGATTTCGAGGAGGCCTGCTTTGCCAAGCTCTCCGCGCTGCTTCGCTATGTCGACGGGGACTACGCCGATCCTGCGACCTTCGTCCAACTGAAGACTGCTCTCGGGCTCGCAAAAAGCCCTATCTACTACCTCGCCATCCCGCCCAGCATGTTCTCCAGTGTGGTGCGCGGGCTGCAACAGTGCGGTTGCGCGACGAATGCGCGACTCATCGTCGAGAAGCCCTTCGGCCGGGATCTGGCGAGCGCGCAGGCGCTCGATCGGACGCTGCACGAAGTGTTCGAGGAATCCTCCATCTTTCGCATCGATCACTACCTGGGCAAGGAAGCGGTGCAGAATTTACTGTACTTTCGCTTTGCCAACACCTTCCTCGAACCCATTTGGAACCGGGAATATATCCGCGACATCCAGATCACCATGGCCGAGAGTTTCGGCGTGCAGGGCCGCGGCGCGTTCTACGAAGAGGTGGGTACGATCCGCGATGTGGTGCAGAACCATTTGCTGCAGGTGGTGACCTTGCTGGCCATGGATGCGCCGGCGGGTCACGATTCGAAGACCATGCAGGCTGAGAAGCTGCGCATATTCCGGGCAATGCGTCCGCTCGATCCGAAGGAAGTGGTACGCGGACAATTTCGCGGCTATCGGGATGAGAGCGGCGTCGCCAAGGATTCGCAGATCGAGACCTTCGCCGCGCTGCGGTTGCGTATCGATACGTGGCGCTGGGCGGACGTGCCGTTTTATATACGCGCCGGCAAGAACCTGCCGATCACGGCCACCGAGGTGCGGGTGACGCTCAGGCGGCCGCCGTTGGCGATCTTCGATCCCAGCGATGCCATGCCCTCGAACTATTTCCGCTTGCGCTTGAGCCCCGAAGTGGTCATCGGCGAAGGTGCCCTGGCCAAGCTCAACGGCGAGGACATGCGGGGCGAACCGGTGGAATTGATCGCGCGGCACAACTCGCAGTCCGAGAAATCCCCCTATGAGCGATTGCTGGGGGACGCCGTGCGCGGCGACACCTCATTGTTCACGCAGGATGAGACGGTGGAAGCGGCTTGGCGAGTGGTCGACCCGATCCTGGCCGGAGGGCTACCGGTGATCCCTTACGAACCGGGCACGTGGGGACCGGATGCGGCCGCAAAGATCGTCGATGGCGGAGAGACTTGGCACGATCCCCAGGTCGAGAGATCCTCACCGTGCTGACGGACCGAGTGATATTTTTACTGGATGTCGACAACACACTGCTGGACAACGATGGTTTCGCGCAGGACCTCGGCGATCGTCTGGAGAGTTCGTTCGGCGCAGCCGAACGCGCCCGTTACTGGGAGATTTTCGCCCGGCGGCGCGAGGCGCTCGGACTGGCCGACTACCTGGGCGCCCTGCAGGATTTCCGCAGCGGCCTCGATGACCATCCGCAACTGCTCGAGATGTCGGACTTCCTACTCGAATACCCGTTTGCAAGCCGTTTGTTTCCCCAAGCACTCGATGCCATCGCCCATGTGAGCACCTTTGCATTACCGGTCGTGCTGTCGGACGGCGACATCGTGTTCCAGCCGCGAAAAATTCACCGTGCCGGCATATGGGCGGCCACCGACGGCCGCGTCTTGATATACCTGCACAAGGAACAGGTGCTGGATCATATGCAGCGGCGCTACCCGGCGCGCCATTATGTGATGGTCGATGACAAGGCCCATCTTCTCGCCGCCATGAAAAAGGTACTGGGGGCGAGGCTGACGACGGTTTTCGTGCGTCAGGGGCACTATGCCTTGGCGGCAGAGTCCAAAGCAGCACAACCGGCGCCGGATCTGACGATCGAGCGCATCGGGGATCTTCTCAACCACAATGTTACCGACTTCGAGGTGCGACCATGAGTACGACGAAAGCCCTGCATGACCTGGGTCAAAGCCTCTGGCTCGACAATATCACCCGGGAAATTCTCGACGACGGCACCTTGCGCCGCTACATCGATCAATATTCCGTCACCGGCCTGACTTCCAATCCCACCATTTTCGACGAAGCCATCGGTAAAACCGCGGCCTACGACAAGGGCATTCGGCAAAAGGCCGAGGCCGGAGCGTCGGGCGAGGACCTGTTCGTGGAGTTGGCGCTCGAGGATCTGCGCCGCGCCGCCGACCTGTTCAAGCCGGAATTCGACCGCACGAAAGGCATCGACGGCTGGGTCTCGATGGAAGTCTCGCCGCTGCTGGCAAATGACACCCAGGGCACCGTGGATGCGGCGTTGCGCATTCACAAACAGGCCAACCGGCCGAATCTTTACGTCAAGATTCCCGGTACCCCGGCCGGCGTGCCGGCGATCGAGGCGGCGATTTTTGCCGGCGTCCCCGTCAACGTCACTTTGCTATTCTCGCGCGAACAATATTTGAAGGTCGCCGATGCCTATATGCGCGCCATCGAGCGGCGCATCACGGCCGGTCTTGACCCGAAAATCAATTCCGTCGCCTCCGTTTTCGTCAGCCGCTGGGATCGCGCGGTGGCCGACAAGGTGCCGCCGGAGCTCAGCAACCGCTTAGGAGTGGCCATCATGCAGCGCACCTACCGCGCGCACTGCGAGTTGATCGGCGGCGCGCGCTGGAAGGATCTGGAAGCCAAGGGCGCGCGCAAGCAGCGCATGCTGTGGGCCAGTACCGGCACCAAGGATCCAAAGGCACCGCCTGGATTGTACGTCGAGGCACTGGCGGCACCCGACACCATCGATACCATGCCCGAGAAAACCCTGCTGGCCTTCGCGGCCGGCGGCAACCCAAAGGGCGTCATGTCCAAAGATGGCGGCGACGCCGAGGAAGTACTGGCGCGTTTCGCGCGCGCCGGAATCGACGTCGGTGCGCTGGCAACGCAGCTGCAGGTCGAGGGCGCGGCCTCCTTCGTCAAATCATGGACGGAACTCATGCAGCGCATCCGGGACAAGAGCGCGGCCCTGGCCACCACTTGAGCGCCAGAGTTCACCCACTGGCCGGTCAGGCTGCGCCCGCGTCAGTGCTGGTCGATGTTCCGCGGCTCATTACCGCGTACTACAGCGAGCGCCCCGACCCGTCTATCCCTTCGCAGCGGGTTTCCTTCGGCACGTCCGGTCACCGCGGCAGTTCCTTCGATATCGGCTTCAACGAAGCGCATGTGCTCGCCATCAGCCAGGCAATCTGCGAATACCGCGAGAGGCAAGGCATCGACGGGCCGCTGTTCATGGGGTTCGACACCCACGCTCTGTCGGCACCGGCTTTCGCCAGCGCGCTCGAGGTGCTGGCCGCCCATGGCGTTTCGCTCATGATTGCGAAGGATGACGAATACACGCCGACTCCCGCGATTTCACACGCCATCCTCAATTACAACCGCGGCCGCACCGGCGGATTGGCCGACGGCATCGTCATTACCCCCTCGCACAATCCCCCCGACAACGGCGGCTTCAAGTACAACCCGACGAACGGCGGACCTGCGGACAGCAACGTCACTCAGTGGATCGAGAACCGGGCCAACGACCTGCTCCAGGCAGGCGACGGCATCAAGCGGATTCCGCTTAAGCAGGCGCGGCGCGCCGCAACCACGCATGCGCATGACTTTTTGCAGGGCTATGTGAGCGAACTCGGCGCCATTTTGGACATGGATGTCATCCGCGGTTCCGGGATCCGCATGGGCGTCGATCCTCTGGGCGGCGCCGGCGTGCGCTATTGGCCGCGCATCGCCGAGCACTATCGCCTCGATCTGACCGTGGTGAACGCGCAGATCGACCCCACCTTTCGTTTCATGACGCTCGATTGGGACGGAAAAATCCGCATGGATCCCTCCTCGTCCTATGCCATGCAGCGGCTGATCGGGCTCAAGAACGACTACGATATCGCCTTTGCCTGCGATACCGACCACGACCGTCATGGAATCGTCTCCCGGAGCAGCGGCTTGATGCCGGCCAACCACTATATGTCCGCGGCGATCGATTATTTATTCAGCCATCGCAGCGGTTGGCGCGCGGATGCCGCGGTCGGCAAATCGGTGGTGAGCAGCGCCATGATCGATCGGGTGGGCAAGCGACTGAAGCGCTCCGTGTACGAAGTCCCGGTGGGCTTCAAGTGGTTCGCCGACGGTCTGATGAATGGGAAGCTCGGCTTCGGCGGGGAGGAAAGCGCCGGCGCCTCTTTCAGCCGTATCGACGGAGGGGTATGGACGACCGATAAGGACGGCATCGTGCCGGCGCTGCTGTCGGCCGAAATCACGGCACGCACCGGGCACGATCCGGGCGAACAATATCGCGCGCTCATGCAGGAGCTCGGCGCCTCCTTTGCCGACCGAATCGACGCTCCGGCCAACCCCGCGCAAAAGGCCAAGCTCGCCAGGCTCGACGGGCAGCAGGTCCACAGCCGGGATCTCGCCGGAGAGCCGATCGAACAGATCCTGACTCGCGCACCCGGCAATGACGCGCCGATCGGCGGTGTCAAGGTCATCTCGCGCGGCGGCTGGTTTGCCGCGCGACCTTCGGGCACCGAAAACATCTACAAGCTTTACGCCGAAAGTTTTCATGACGAAGCCCATTTGCGGCGGCTGACTGCCGAGGCGCAGACCATCGTGGATGCGGCGCTCGCGGACGTTTGAGGGCCACCTCTGGCCGAACCATTCATGGAACCATCGGTGTGTTCAGGCGCGAGATTTCCTTTGCTTCATGAATAGTTCAGGCTAGGTCCTCAATGCGGAGTGCCGACGACATCGCCCCGACGGCTACCGCCAAACGGCTGTTGCCCTGGCTGGTGGCGGTGGGATTCTTCATGGAATCCTTGGACACGACCATTCTCAACACGGCCGTGCCCGCGATCGCGCATGCGCTCAACGTGCCGCCTTTGAGCATGAAAGCGGTTCTTGCCAGCTACACCTTGAGTTTGGCCGTCTTTATCCCGATCAGCGGCTGGATGGCCAACCGCTTCGGCACACGCCGCGTGTTCGCCTCGGCGATCGGCATCTTTACCTTGGGCTCGCTCCTCTGCGGCATATCCAACGACATCCACTGGCTCGTGGCCTTTAGGATTCTGCAGGGCGGCGGCGGCGCGATGATGCTTCCCGTCGGGCGCATCACCATGATACGCACCTTTGCCAAATCCGAACTGATCAACGCCATGAGCTTCGTGGCCATTCCCGGCCTGGTGGGGCCCATGCTGGGGCCGGTCATCGGCGGCGCCATCATCGGCTATTTTCACTGGAGCGTGATTTTCTTCGTCAATATTCCGATCGGCCTGGGCGGCTTGGTACTGGTTTACCGGCACCTGCCGAATTATCGCGAGAAGCGCAACTATCGCCTGGACGTCGTCGGACTGGTTTTGTTCGGCGCCGGTATCTCGCTGCTCTACTACGTGCTCGAGGTGTTCGGCGAAACCACCTTGAGCGGGCGCGAGATGTTCGGCTTGCTGGCGATCTCCGCGGCCTTGCTCGCAGCCTACGGGCTGCACACCAGACGCACTCCGCACCCGTTGCTGCGACTGAAACTGCTCGCCATCCGTACCTTCCGCGTCGCGGTCAACGGCAATTTGTTCACGCGGTTAGGCATAGGCGGAATCCCCTTTCTGCTGCCGCTGCTGTATCAAGTCGGCTTAGGGTTCTCAGCCATCCAGTCCGGCCTCCTCATCATGCCGCAGGCCTTCGCCGCCATGAGCCTGAAGTTGACCATGCCGATGATCCTCAAGCGATTCGGCTACCGAACCGTGCTCATCGCCAACACCCTCATGCTCGGTACGATGATCATGCTGTTCGCCACGATCGACCTTGCAACTCCCGTGTGGCTGATCGTGGTGATGGCCTTCGCGTATGGATTCCTCACCTCGCTGCAGTACACCAGCATGAACACGCTGGCTTACGCTGACGTAGGCGAGCATGAAGCCAGTGGCGCGAGCACCATTGCCAGTACCGTCCAGCAGCTGGCCGTCAGTTTCGGCATCGCCACCGCCTCGCTCGCCGCCGCACTATTCATCCCTGACCGCCTGCACGCCACCGAACCGCAGATGATTCATGGAGTCCACTTGGCTCTTCTTTGCCTGGCCGTCCTCACCATCGCATCCACGACGGTGTTCGCTCGCTTGCGGCCTCAGGACGGGGCAGCCGTGAGCCGGCACAAGACTGAGGTACCGACGGGGATCTAGGTGAAACGATCATTCGAGCAAGTGCTTCTAATACCAAGTATCCGTCTCGAAGTTTATATACAGCCGCGGGCATCCAAGTCGGAGGTCTCGGGGGATGCACGATGGGATTGTCAATCGTTTTCGGAAGGGCCAGCCGATGGAAAGTTATTGAAATTGAATTACACGCCCGAGTCGCCCATGAGGACAACCAGGTACTCGTTGATCTGCTGTACCTCCGGTTCGGTTGCGGTCCAAATTACGTCGTGGCAAGTGGCTACCAGACTGATGTCGGAACCCTTGTAGAGGGCACACGCCACTTCGTCCATCGGCAATTCACCCAGCTGCTCCCTCCCGCACTTCGGACATACAACGGGAAATCTGATGGTAGATTCAGGCATCGCTCACCTCGAGTCATGCGTCGATATAGGCCATACGCCTGAGACAGGGGAATTAATCCCATCCACGCGTCCGCATGGCAGCCCTGGCAAGCGGGGGCGCGACCCCGAGACGAGGATTTAGAATGGTGCCGGGATTGAAGCCCCGAACCGTAATTTCGCACGTAGTCACGTATACTATTGATATTATTGAATAATATTTCTAAGGTTCGATCGATTAACACCGGCTGAAAAGAACTATCTCCGTGCCATGGCAACTCTCGGCCCCGGACCACATCGATCGGGAGACATTGCTGTAGAACTCGGTCGAAAGGTCAATTCGCTCGGGCCGGCGCGCAGCGCACTCATTGCCAAGGGCATGGTCTATAGCCCGGACCACGGCGATACCGCCTTTACAGTGCCGCTGTTTGACCAATTCTTGAAGCGAATGATGCCCCGCCGTTCGTAAGTGATATGACCCGGCTTCGTGAGCCTGCGATAACGGCGACTTGCGGTCCGCGGAGGTCGGCGCCGCCTACAGATCGGCGGCGCCGGATTAGCCATTACATGTGCCTCGCCTTCTTCTTGCCCGCATCGTTCGCGTCGGGCGCCGGCACCGCCGGAGCGGCGCGGTGAGGCTTGTGCAGAGTCGTGCCTTGAATATTGTTGGACGGGGTCGTCGGCGCGAAAGTCGGCAGATTCTTTGCGCGGAATTGGGTGGCTGCCTCGAATCCGGAGGCCAGCTTGATCAATGTGGGCTCGCTGAATGCCGTGCCGAAGAAGCTGATGCCGAGCGGCGCGCCGAACACGATGCCCGCCGGCACCTGCACGACGGGATACCCTGGCGGTGCCGCGAGACCGGAAGTGCCGAAGATGAAATGATCTCCGTAGAGCAAATCAGTCGCCCAGGCAGGGTTGTCGGTCGCAGAAACCACTGCGTCCAGATTAAACTGCTTGAGCGCCGCATCGATACCATTGACGCCCGCGAGTCGATCGATCTCGAGCGCTTGGTTGTAAGTCATGCCGCCGAATACGGGCTGCGGATCGTCGGGTCCCGGTGCAAGGGATTCTGCCTGATCAAACACGTCCTGATTGAAGAACGGCATTTCTTCAGCTGCATGGGCGTTATTGAAGTCGATGGCAGTTTGCAGTGTGCCGCCCGCCACCGGTACACCGGTGCGGGTGGCGAAGTAGGCTTGAACGTCGTTGCGGAAGTCGAAGTCCAGAACCAGCGACTCGCCGCTTGCAGATGGGAAGGTGAAACCGGCTGCATCCAG
>JAJPKM010000014.1 GCA_021323735.1 Gammaproteobacteria bacterium | reverse complement strand
CAGTTCCGCTTTCGGTCGTCCCCTCGCCATCGCTGTATCTCCGCTCGGAAAGATACCTCAATGATAGGTTCAATATATGACACGAATTAGTGGGACACCACACTAGCCTGATCCATGATAAACGGGAGATCGAAATTGTCTGCATCACGCCTCTGGGTCATCGTCCTTGCCCTGCTCACGACTACGGTCTCGATTGCGGCGGATCCAGCGCCGACTCCCGTCAAATCCACCGACTTAAGCAAGAAATCGCCCCTCGACGGACTCAAATATCGGCTGGTCGGTCCCTTCCGCGGCGGTCGTGCCACGGGCGTTGCGGGCGTCATCAGCGATCCCAACACGTATTACTTCGGCGCTGCCACCGGCGGATTGTGGAAGACCATCGATGGAGGCACCAACTGGAAGCCGTTATGGGACGATTTTCCCGAGGCCGCGGCCGCCGTCGGTGCCGTCGCCGTGGCGCCATCTGATCCCAAAGTCGTCTATGCAGGCACCGGCGAGATCAACATTCGCGGCAATGTCGCCACCGGCAATGGCCTTTATAAATCGACTGACGCCGGGAAAACCTGGCATTTCTCCGGGTTGCGCGACAGTCAGGTGATTGGCCGCATCATCGTCGATCCCTCCGACTCCAACATCGTTCTCGTGGCGGCGCTCGGGCATACCTTCGGCGACAATCAGGAGCGTGGCGTGTTCCGCACAACCGATGGCGGTGCCAATTGGAAGAAGGTGCTTTATGTTGACGCCAAGACCGGCGCTTCGGACGTCGCCTTCGATCCCAACAATCCCAAGATCCTCTATGCCGGCATGTGGCAGGCCTATCGCAAGCCTTGGATCATGGAGAGCGGCGGACCGGGCAGCGGCCTCTACAAGTCCTTCGACGGCGGCGAGCATTGGCGGCGTTTGAGCGGCGGTGGATTGCCGGACGGCATCCTGGGCCGCATCAATGTTGCGCCGACGGCTGACTCCAAAGTGGTCTATGCGATGATCGAGGCGAAGAAAGGCGGCCTTTTCCGCTCGAATGACGGCGGTGAGACCTGGACGCTGGTCAGCGACAAGAACAGCATCAAACAGCGCGCATGGTATTTCAATACGGTCTTCGCCGACCCCAAGGACGCGAATAGCGTCTATGTACTCAACACCTCGCTCTACCGTTCCACCGATGGCGGCAAGAGCTTCAAGACGCTGAAGACCCAGCATGGCGACAATCACGAATTGTGGATCGATCCGACCAATCCTAGGCGCATGATCGAAGGCAATGACGGCGGCGCCAATATCTCTGTCGATGGCGGCGAGACTTGGACCTCGGAGATGAACCAGCCCACTGCCCAGTTTTATCACATCGCCGCCGACAATGAATTTCCGTTCCGCCTCTACGGCGACCAGCAGGATAATTCCAGTATTTCTATCGCGACAGCGGGTCGCTCAGGCGGCGTCGGCATCGAGGACTGGAGCCCGGTCGGCGGCGGCGAGAGCGGATTCATCATTCCCGACCCCACAGACGCCAATATCGTGTATGGCGGCGGCTACGATGCCGAGCTAACCCGCCATGACCGGCGCACCGGCCAAAACATCCAGATCACGCCGTGGCCGCGCAACACCATGGGCTGGGCCGCGGAGAATCTGAAGTATCGATTCCAATGGACGGCGCCGATCATGATCTCGAGATTCGAGCCCCATGCCCTGTACTTTGCCGCACAGGTGCTATTCCGCTCGCTGGATCAGGGCCGCAGCTGGACAGTGATCTCGCCCGATCTCACCCGCAACGACAAATCCAAGCAGCGTTCTTCGGGCGGGCCGCTGACCAAGGACAATACCAGCGTCGAGACGTATGACACCATCTTCGCCGTCGCCGAGTCGCCCAAACTCAAGGATTTGATCTGGGTAGGCAGCGACGACGGGCTGGTGCATCTGACCCGGGACGGCGGGACCCACTGGACCAATGTGACGCCCAAGAGCATGCCCGAATTCGCCACGGTCCAAATGATCGAGCCCGATCCCAACAATCCCGCCGTGGCCTATGTTGCCGCCGATCGTCATCGGCTCGATGATTTCAAGCCTTATGCGTTCCGCACCGAGGACTATGGCAAGAGCTGGACTCCCATCACCGAGGGGCTGGCGCCGGATGCGTATCTGCACGTCATCAGGCGTGATCCCACCCGGTCGGGTCTGCTTTATGCCGGCACGGAGAGCGGCATCATGATGTCTTATGATGACGGCGCTCACTGGCAGAGCCTGCAATTGAACCTACCTGTCGTGCCCGTGCATGACCTCGTGGTGCATGGCGATGCCCTGGCCGTTGCCACACACGGCCGCGCCTTCTGGATGATCGACGATTTATCCCCCGTGCGGCAGTGGACACCCACGATTCCGACGGAGACGGCGCATCTGTTCAGGCCGGCCATCGCCAACCACACGGCCTTCGGCGGCGGCGGGCAACAGCGCTATTTCGGCGGAGCGAACCCACCGGCCGGCGCGGTGATCAGCTACACCTTGTCGCCGCAGATCGGCAAACCGCGGCCTCCCAAGGATGCCGATAAAGATGCCGACAAGAAGGACAAGGACAAGGATGAAGATAAGGCTGACCCCCTCGATCAGCGCATCAGCCTCGATATTCTCGATGCCAGCGGCAAGCTGATCCGTCACTTTCCGGAATCCGAAGATGCCAAGAGTCCCGGTGAGGACGATGCCAAACTCGAGCCGGAAGAGGAGGAAGAAGGGGGACGTACCTCCAAACCACTCAAGCCGCCGCATTTCGCCGGCTTCAACACGTTCGCGTGGGACTTGCGCACCGACAAGGCGCGCGCCATCAAGAATGCGCCCTTGTGGGCGGGTAGCGTGGAGGGTCCCAAGGTGCTGCCGGGCCGCTACCAGGTCAGGCTGACCGTCGATGGTATGAGCCAGACTCAGCCGCTCGAGATCGCACCGGATCCGCGCGGCACCGCGACTCTCGATGAACTCGCCAAGCAGTTCGCTCTGCATAGTGCGATCAACGCCCTGCTGACCGAGGTGCATGACGCCGTTCTCGACATCCGCGCCATCCGCGTCAAGATCATGGCGGCCAAGAAGGCAGCCACCGGATCGAAGGCCGCCAAGGTCGCGGCCGCCGGCGATGCCCTCGACCGCAAGCTGACCGAGGTTGAGGAGATCTTGATCCAACCGCGCTCGCACGCCTCGGAGGACGCATTGAACTATCCGGTGCGATTGAACAACACGCTGGCGGCGTTAGGGTCGCTGGTGGGTTCCGGCGATGCGGCGCCGACTACGCAGAATGAAGCTATGTTCGCCGAACTGAAGAGCGAGGCAGCCTTGGGCTTGACCCGGTGGCGCGAGCTCAAGGCCCAAGAGGTTGCTGCGTTCGAGACGCTCAGCAGGTGAGATCGAGATTGTGAATGCGGGCGTGTCGATTGCCATTGGGGAACTGCGCAAGTGAGCGCTAGTAGTGCCGCCGGATCGTCGATTCCCTGGGCCGGAAAATCGGCGGCCTGCGCGGCGACGGCAATCACCAGGCTCATGGGCCATAGGTACGCGACGGCCGCAAGGCGAATATTTTCAGCTCTCCTATTGCTGGGATCGCGCCAGCTATGTGCGCGATCGTACGCATCGGCAGTTGCTCACACCGGGCCGGCGCGAGTCCCTTCCTTTTCGAAGCGGTCGGCTGACCAGCCGGCAGATCCAGGCCGGCAGCCGACTCGTCGTCGTGCTGAGCATCATCAAGCAACCCGGGGAGGAGATCAACTACGGTACGGGAAAAGAGGTCGCGGATGAGACGATCGCCGATGCGAAGGAGCCCCTAGAGATCCGGTGGTCCAGTCAGAGCGTCATCGAGATACCTATAAAACAGGTTGTTCAGGAAGCCAAAGACTGGCTGAGATGAATCAGCATGTTCCTAAACCATGCCTTGGCTGGATCGGATTCGGTACGCTCATGCCACCTTGAAGCGAAGGTAAATTCGGCTCTCCGTTTGAGGGTGGAATGAAAGTGATCGTCAGTGCGTGGCGGGCCCAATGTCGCGACGCGCGACCTGGGCAGAAGCGGACGACGGGGCGGTCAGCGATGTCGCACGAACCAATCGCCCACCCTCTGGGCAAGCGACTGGTCAAATTGGCCGGTCTCACCGGCAAAGGCGGCGTGGAGCGAGTCATAGTGTTCGAACGTGTGTCCGGTTCGGGCGAGCTCGACAAATTCCGCGCTGCCGGGTGCATTTCGATTCACCACCTCGACCAGCTGGTGCAGGTCGTCCGCGCTCATGATCCAATCGTATTCTCCACGCATCGCCAACAGGGGAACGCGAACCGCCGACCAAGCCGCCATGAGATCGAGGTCCTGCAGCTGTTGGTAGTACGCGGTCGGGCGGCCGTATTGTCGAGTGGGATCCCCCTGCCATAGCGATTTCAGATCCGGATGGGCTGCAAATATTTCGGCCGGCGATTTTCTGTCCAGTAGGTAGGCGCTATAGAGGGATTCCACCGATTTCATGAGGCCGTTGATTTGATCCGGGCCGTGACCTGCCAGATTTAGGCGCCGGCGCTCGATCTCGAGCATGTGCTCGTACCACGTTTTGCTCCAACCGCCGTCAATCACGTAGCCCTTGACCGGCGCGCCATTCGCCACAAGCGGCGCAAAACCACCGCCATTGCTGATACCGAAGAGAAAAATCGCCGAGGGATCGACGAATTTATATTCGTTTAAATGAGCAAATGCCTGCCGATAGGCTGCAAGCTCAGCTTTGAAGTCGCTTCTGCCGCAGTCTCCATCCGAATCGCCGACTCCCGCCTTTTCGAGGCGCACCGTGGCAAATCCTGGCAAGCTGGCGATTGATCGAAGCATGAGTTGCGTCGCATCGGTAGTACCGTTGCGCGCTTCGACCGAATCGCAGCTCAGCCAGCCGACGACGAAGATCACTGGGAACCGCTTGGCCGGCATGCCGGGGTACGTTGCGATCAGCCGCAACCGATTACCTGCCTCATCGCGAACTGCGTCGTAAAGAACCTTCACTCCGGCATAGGTTTCATCGCGTCCGGAGCCTTCGCCCTTACGCGGCAAAGAAATCCCATCCGTGCCATTCGAAGGCGAGGCTGTGCCCAAGGCGACGAGCGCCGCGAAAATCATTGTCTTGACGAGTGGCATAAGAGATCCTTGTGACCGGCTGGATTTTGAACTCTACCGCCGGGGGAGACTCAAGTGGGACTTGTGAGGGCTAAGTGGCTGCGAATTGGCGAATTTGCGCGCTTGGCCGGTGTTTCCGTGAAGAGGGTCCGTTACTACGCCAACAGCGGACTTGTAGTGCCGGCATACATCGATCCTGGCACTTCATATCGTTTCTATCGCTCCGATCAGCTGCCCATGCTGCGGCAAGTCCGGCATCTGCGAGGACTGGGATTGGGTATGGCCGAACTCAGAGCCTGGCTGGCCGCCGCTGAGGGCTCTGCCGCGCGAATGAGTTTGCTGGGCGCTCTGCAGCACCGGGTTCTGCGGCAAATGGCGGCCGATGAAGAGCGGTTGCGTGCTTTGAAACTGCTCATCGAAGAAGAATTTGAAAATCATGTGCATTGCGGCCTGGGCGATCCGGCCGAGCGTTCCGTGTCCCAGGTCGCCGCGTACAGTATTCGGTACCGGGGGCAGTGCACGCGACACTCGATATATCGTATGTTTGAAGCGGCCGAAATTCGGGTCGCGAGACACGGCGCGCGCGCCGCTCGTCCGCCTTTTCTGATATTGCACGATGCCCAATACGCGGCAGCGTACAAGGACGTGGAGGTGTGCATACCAATCTTGAAGCGATCTATCGCAGCGACCGGCGGTAGGCTGATCGAGGGAACCAGGCGCGCCGTGTGTGGACGCTTTCGCGGGCCTTATGATCAGGGAGTCGCAACATTCGAAGGGATGCAGCGTTGGATCCATTCGAGCGGAGAACGGGTGGCAGGTCCGCTGCGCGAGGTTTATTGGCGTTACGCCGCCGATCAAAAGGGATATGCCATTCCGAAAGCCCAGCTGGCGCAGGCGCCGGCAGACTGTTTGACAGAAATTCAAATACCGATTGCGGTTTGAACGGGCTGACGCTCCGCTACGCTGCCGGGCGGCCTGCAGAATGACGGCCCATGGGCATCGCTGTTACTCATTTAGCCAAAAGGGTTCGAACAGTCTCTCGTCCGGTCCGGCGCCAAATTTGCGATCAATCATGCTCGTGTCCTGAACATGTAAAAGCCCAGCGGCCTTGCGACCGCCGGGCACCTGCTTGTCGTGCGGCTCTCAGGCACCCGGCACCTGGATACGTACGACATCCTTCAACACGCCTTCAAGGCCGCCGAAGACCGTCAACTTGTCGATCTTCTCCGTCACCTTTTCCAGCGTCTCCAACTCCTTCAACCGCAACAGCGTCGGGTTGTCGTCCATCAAGCGCGCGGTGTTGAGCAGCGATCGAGTCGCCGCCGTCTCCTCGCGCCGGCGGATCAAGTTCGCCTGCGCGATCTTTTCCGCCTCGACCACCTGGTTGAGGATCACCTTCATCTCCCCCGGCAAGATGACATCCTTCACACCAACCGAACGAACCACTACACCGTTGCCCTCGAGCTTGCCGGCCACAATGGCGCTGATCTCGCGATCGAACGCTCCCTTATCGCCCAGCAACTCATCCAAGGTGCGAGCACCCACTGCTTCTCGCAGCGCGAACTGCAGCTCCTTGTAGACGTACTCGACGAAGTTGACGAGCCGCGTCCGGGCCAGAACCGGGTCAAGCACCTGCCAGAGCGCCGTCAGGTTGACGCGCAAGCTCACCTTGTCGCGCGTCAGGATTTCCTGGCCCGCAACCTCCATCGTCTGCAATCGCAGATCCACCAACTCTACCTTGACGTTGCGCTGGAACTTCCAGAACGCCGTCAAGCCAGGCTTCAGCACCTCGCGCAGCTCGCCATCCGCGATCAACAGGCCGACCGAGGTATCCGGTACCTCGACGGAGCCGATGGCCGCGGTGTTCGCTGCTGAACCTGCGCGCATCAAGATCCGGGCCGTGGCGGCATCGAGCGCAAAGTCGCGCGAGATATCCTTCACATCGACCCGAACGACGATGGGCCAGCGCCAGTACAGCTGACGCTTACCCGGCGCCAGCACCGACTCCAATCGGCCGTTCTTGTAGACCAGTCCGACCTCGCGGTCGCCCAGTTCCACAATCATCAGGTGCCGTTCGATCAGCGCGCGCGCCTCGGTGATCAGCACGTCGACCCGCGGGTGCTCGAACTCCGCCACAGCAACGTCGTACACCTTGATCTCGGTGCGGTTCAGCGGATCGAACATCCAGTACACGCCCGGATCCAGGACCGCCTCGAAGCTGCGGTTACGAAACAGAAGGCCGCGCTCGTACTGCGCAATCGTGACTCGCTTCATTCCCATCATCGCGTTCATCTCTCTTCTCCTTACCGCGGCCGCCGTACCCCATGTACGGCGGCCATCCAAAAAGGTCGAGGTTCACTTCCGCAGGCCGCGCGGGCCGTGGGGCCGCGGCATTCGCGAAGCCGATTCGCCTCAGTCTTCGATCGTCGAATTCGGTTCCTCGAGAGAGCGAACCAAACTCAGCGACTCAACTCAGCGGCCATCGGAGCAAACACCGCGCGTTCCACCGCTCAAGGCGTTGCACGCGTTGTGTTGGATCGATGCCGAAATGCTCATCGTTCCCCCACCGAAGCTCACCTCGATGCGAGGGGCTAACCTCGCCTCAACACCATCAAGTCCCAGTTTGTGGACTGGTACAAGTGCGGGAGTCGAACCCGCGACACACGGTTTTCGAGACCGTTGCTCTACCCATCTGAGCTAACTTGTGGTGGC
This sequence comes from Gammaproteobacteria bacterium, assembly GCA_021323735.1. Lineage (GTDB taxonomy): Bacteria > Pseudomonadota > Gammaproteobacteria > Steroidobacterales > Steroidobacteraceae > Bog-1198. The sequence continues at coordinate 88,354 of JAJPKM010000014.1, read as the reverse complement.
TGAAACAGAGCGGCCGTGTGGTACGCGCCAGCGCAACCCGAAGCGGGGCACAAGCGCGCCAGGTGGGCTTACGAACCCACTTTCGTTGCACGATCGATGTTTCGACCTCGTCGCGGGATCGCGGTAATCCGCGGTCCCAAATCCTCCTCTCTCGTTCTCTCTAGCTTCTCGCCGCCCAAAACGACGAGACCCCGGTCGGCAGTGCCTTCCGAGGTCTCGGTGAGAGATTGTTCCGGGGACTGCCATCTGGTCAGCCCCGCAACTTATGCGAACGAGGCTAACGCATCACAATTTCCAAAGTGCGCGGCGGCGCACCGCGGGAATTCACGAGATTTCCCGCGCAATCTTTCAGCACGCAACGCTGCCGCGTCTCAAAACCTGTTGATCGATGATTCATAGGGGCGCGCAATTTACGCCAAAATTGCGGCGTGTCAACTAATTTGTCGAAATTATCTCGCTATGGATTCATAGGATGCGCAGCCTGCAACGCGGGAGTATGTCTACTCACACCACTCGTCGCGGTCGGGCAGAAGCGGAAGGTCGGCCAATTCGGGTCCTGCCAATTCCAGCGCACGAGCGACAATATGGCCATTTATCGCTCACTTTAATGGCAAATACTGAGCGATAATGGCTCATCCGGCCCCCGTCAGTGCTGCTTCTCACCGATCCCCTCGCGTTGCTGGACGATGCAGGAACCCCACCCGATCAGGCGCGCGTTCGCACCACAGAGATTGGGGGGCTTGTGCGCGACTCGAGCTCACACACCTTCTCCGAGGCCTCGATGAGCGCGCCGATCTCCGGCGCCGAATAATGCGTCGTGATGTGCTGTGCCTTGTGACCGAGGAGCAGCTTGCGATCCTCGAAGTTGACGCCGGCAACCCGCAGCCTATGACCGTACGTGTGCTTCATATCGTGAACGCGAATCGACCGAAATCCTGCCGGACACGGGCGCCCGAGCTCACGCTCGTAGCGCGCTGCGGCGCGCCGCCGCGCGGCCTTCCAGCCCGAGTTGTAAATCCGGGTCACGGGACGGCCGTCGCAGGTAAAGACGAATTCGCGATGCCGGCCCCGGCAACTCGCGATCACGGATCGAGCAATTCGATTGAGCACGACGAAGCGGTCAAGCCCATTTTTCACATAGTCGCGGGGAATGACAAAGATGGAAGCGCCGAGCTCTGGGATGTGCGACTCCCACTGCCAGTGCAGGTTGACGACCTCCTGTTCCCGGAGGCCTGTGTTGACCTTGAAGAGCGCCATTGCGGCGAGGTGATCTGCGAGTTCAGAGAACAACAAGCTTTGCTCCGCGATCGACAGCGGGTAGGGCTCTCGCGCGCGCGGATGACGCTGCATCTGGATGAGAGGCGCCACCGGAAGCCAGGGCCGGTGGGTTTCATCGCGCCACAGGCGTGCCGCCAGATTCAGGATGCGTCGCACGACGGAGAGATCCCGATTGATCGTTCCCGGGCTGCGGCCCTGGCCGAGTCGGGAGCGGATATACGGCGCGAGTGTATCGTGATGCACCCGTTGCAGAGGCAGCGCGCCGATGAAGGGGTCGAGAATCGCTAGCGCCCGTTGGTCGCGCTCCAGACTGCGCTTGTGCTGATTTTCGGCAAGAAACTTCGAGCCGGCCTCGCGAAAAGTATGCTCGCGCTGTTCACCGAACAGATGTACCTGACGGGCCTGGGTCACCCGTCGCGCCAGAAGCGCCTGGGCCTCGGTAAGGTCTCGGGTGCCGGTGCTCGCGCAGATCCGCTTACCGTAGATGACCTTGTCGATGTGCCAGACGCCGCCGCGAAGCAGGAGTCCCGGCGGTCGTCTTTGAATCGGAGCCATGGGGGCGGTTGCAACAGTGGATATCCGGATTCGACGATCGCATGCCCCCGAGCGGCAATGGAACACTCCTTTCCACTGCAAAAACCTCGAAATGAATGGATGCCGCCCATGAGTATTCGAGCGAAGACATTTGCGCTCGATGATCGGCAGTCGACTCCAGACTACGCTGAGCTTATGCTAGGTCTGAGGTAGTTGTTTGAGCCCGCCGAAATGGAAAACTTTGCGCTGCCAAGCATGGGCGGAAAGCGCCGATGCCGCGCACACGGTGCCCGAGGGCTCAACCCTCGTAACAAAGTGAAGGAATGAATCGGTGTGACAGTTGCAGACCTCCAAACTCTCGAATTCCTAAGAAGCCTGGCGGATACGTTGGCGGCCGGGACCGTGGATCTACCCGTTTTTCCGCAGGTCGTGATCAAGGTTCAGGAGGCCTACAAGGATCCGGACTTTACGCCGCAGAAGGTTGCGCGTGTCATTTCGACTGAACGCACGCTCGCCGACCGGCTGCTCCAGATGGCGAACTCCGTTGCCTTCAACGCGACGGGGCGAGTGATCATCGACCTAGGTGTCGCCATCAATCGCCTGGGGGCCCAAAAGGTCTACAGTGTCGCTCTCGGGCATGCCGTCGCGCATATCCGGCACAGCGAATCACTGCGATCCATCGCCCCTCGGCTGGATGAGCTCTGGTCCGAATGCGTCATGGTCGCCCATTTTTCCGAAGCGGTCGCCAAGCGAAAGTCGCTGCCGTTTCCAGGCGCCTTTGCGGCCGGTCTGCTGCACGGCATAGGACGTTTCTACATTCTGGTGCAAAGTGCGAGCCGGGGAGCGCCGCAAGCTCCTCTAAATCCAGCGCTTGTCGAGGCATGGCATCCGGCAATCGCCAAGGCGGTGCTGAAAAACTGGCAGATGGATGAGGCGGTTTGCGAAGCGGTCGGCGCCCAAGGGGAGGTTAACATCGTCCGAGTCGGCCCTCCGACACTGACTGATGTGTTGATCGTGAGTATTCGACTCGCGCACCGGCTGCGAAACAGCTACGACACCTCGACCCTCAACGCAGGCGGAGCTTTCGTGCGACTTGACCTGAGTGTCGAGGCCTGTCGAAGCCTCATCGCTCAAGCCAGTGAGGAAACAAGAGCGCTGCAGCGCGCTTTACGTCCGTAGGATCGCTAGACAATTCTCCTGGAATCAGTGTGTTGTCGCCTAATGATCGCTTGCAGCTGGGCGATGTGGGAGTTATTTATCGCTGCGGGTATCGCGGCTAAGCAACACTGTTATAAGCAAGTTGCTTATTGCGTATAACCATATTATACTCACTCTGAGAATTGCGTATAAAAGTAGATTGATGTCATGGCCGCGCCACTAGTTGCTCAAACTACCTATGCCGAATTGCTGGAGCGCTGCGAGGCGAGTTACTTCAGCCAAGCCTTCGCAGAGGACGGCACATTTAACTCGAAAGCAATCAAGGGGCGCCGCTACTGGTACTTCCAGAAGTCGACGGCCCAAGGGCGCGTACAGCGATACGTTGGTCCGGAGACCCAAGAACTTCTGGAGCGCATCAAACATCATCGTGAACAGCGAGATGACGAAAAGGAGCGCCGCGCGTTGGTTTCAGCCCTCACCAGAGCGTTCGGTCTTCCCGCCCCGATTGCGCCAATAGGCGATCTCGTGGCCGCGCTCGCGCGGGCGGGAGTGTTTCGCCTGCGCAGTGTTTTGGTCGGTACCGTGGCCTATCAGAGCTATCCGGCAATTCTTGGTACCAAATTACCCAACGCGCTGCTCCAAACGAGTGACGTAGACATCGCGCAGTTCAGCAGTATTTCAGTTGCGGTGGGAGATCAAACCGCACCCATGCTGGATATCCTACGCGGTGTAGACAAGACATTTCGCGAGATACCACCTCTCGCGCGTCACCAGCATACGACGAGTTACATTGGCAAGGGTGGCCTGCGCGTGGATTTCGTTACCCCGAATGAGGGGGCGAATACTGATTCGCCGCAGAATCTTCCTGCCCTCCAAACCGACGCACAACCGCTCCGGTACCTGGATTTCCTGATTCACGATCCTATTAGCGCCGTGATGTTGTACAAGTCAGGAGTCCTTGTCCTTGTGCCTGCGCCTGAGAGATTTGCCGTGCACAAGTTGATTCTCGCACTTGAGCGTCCGCCCGCAGTGACGAAGCGAGATAAGGATGTCTCACAGGCGGAGGCATTGATATTGACGTTACTCGAGAAGCGCTCGGACGAACTGCGATTGGCTTGGGATGAGGCATACGGCCGCGGACCACGGTGGCGGAAATTGTTACTGGGAGGCATGACCCGCCTGTCCTCGGAAGCCCGCGACCTGTTGCTGAGGACGCTGCAGAAGCCCCGCGAGATTTTGAAGGGCATAATGCTGACATTCTCCGATGCGCCGCCGCTATACGATTCGAGTCGAGAGGTCATCAGTTTCGTCGGTGAAGCACTCGGGCATTCTGTGAAGTGTGCTGTAAGTCGCGAGGCGCTGGATGATCATTTTGGCTCGGATAGGCGAGACAACGAAGGGCGGCTTGCGACATTTCACCGCAACCGATCAAAGATCGAGCGGATGGTCAAGACAAAATATCTCTGCTGGGCTGTTGAAGAGCCAGACTCCGTGTTGTTAACAACTGCAGACGTGGAAAAGCTCTCTCAAGATAATACATAGCGAGGACACCGGGCGGAAGCCCGTTTCTGCGATAGCCAGCAACAGGGACAACCACTTTCGGATTTGGATAACAATCAGCGTCGTTTTCATCACACTGTCTCCGCATCGATCTTGTCGTATTCCTCGTGCGACCCGAAATACCACGCCGTCGCGCCTCTTCAAGGACACATGCAGTTCTATGCAGCTGCCGCGCGCTCCAAGTGCGCGCGTTCGATCTTTTGGATCTTCGGCCGGCGCTTCTTTGCTGCATGCCAAAGATCGTAGGCAGCTTGCATGCTGAGCCATGATTCAGCCGAGCCACCAAGCGCGGCGGCCAGCCTAATAGCAAGCTCAGCGCTGACGGCGGCATGTCCATTAAGCACGCGCGACAAAGCGACGCGGGAAACGCGTAGGCGTTTGGCGAACTCGGTCACCGTCAAATCACCACCCAGGACGCCATCCTGGAGTACCTCGCCGGGGTGCGGTGGGTTGTGCATGCGCGTCATAGCCATCTCCTCAGTGATAATCCAAATAGTCGACCAAGATCGCGTCGGTGCCTTCAAACGTGAAGGTCAGACGCCAATTTCCGTTCACCGACACAGCCCAGTGGCCAGCACCATCGTCATGCTCAAGTCTCGTTTGCCGTTCAAAACCTCGCTCACGCGGCTGGAAGTTCCAAGTAATGGCACAAGATCGGCGCGCGACAGGCTATGCTGATCCATTAAGTAGCTGAGAAGCACAGGAAGTGCTGGCGCGGTACGTGGCCACTGTGCGCGCTCGTAAGCTTCGACCAGGCGGGCCTGAGCTACCATCCGTGCGCCATCCTGAGGATCACTCGATCCCATTAGCTTTTCGACCAACCTTTTGGCATCAGCGTGGTCTGCTGCATTTTGTATAACAATCAGCGTCGTTTTCATCACACCGTCTCCGCATCGATCTCGTCGTATTCCGCGTGCGACCCGTAATTAGGTTCTCGTTCGCTTCGAGTTGGCGCGCACGAATTCGCAGAATGCCTTTTCGTCCATCCTACCGGCGGCGAGTTCAAGGATGGCCTGCGCCGCCGCTTCCTCGCTCGCCGTGAAGCGATAGCCATTAAGTTCGAGAAAGAGTATGCCGACAACAAAACCTGTACGTTTATTGCCATCGACAAAAGGGTGATTCTGCACGATACCGGCGGTGTACTTCGCCGCAAGCTCGACAATATCCGCGCTCTCGTAGGCCAATTTATTCATCGGCCGGCCGAGTGCGGAGTGCAGTAGCGCTTCATCACGCAAACCCGTCGCGCCTCCGTGTTCGACCAACTGTCGATCATGAATCGCGAGCACGAGCTCGGCTTCGATCCAGATCGGTTTGCTCATTTCGATAGAACGTTGAGCGTGTTCCGATAGCGCGACATGATCTCCTCGGCCTTCTCCATCTTCTTTTGGAAAGCCGGATCGAAGGGCGTGAGACGGTAAGTATTATTCGGACCCTCGATCAGGAAGAGTTCTTCCCCCTCGCCGGTACGAAGGCGATTGACGACCTCCTTGGGAAGTACGAGCCCGAGGGAATTTCCAACTTTCCGCACCTTGAGCGCTACCATATCGTACCTCGTGACTCGAACTGCGCCGTGCGAAGCCCGGCGGCGTAACAATTGTCCTGTTAACAGGTTACCACAATAGTTATAACTATGCTATCCGGAGCATGCGCGTTAGAAGTTATCTGGAGGGCAATCAAAATAGCCGATGAGAGAAACAACTAAGGCCAGTGGTTAAATATCAGAGCTCAGCAGCGATCGAGGTGCGAATGCCAACCGAAATCTGCATCGTAAAAGGGGACATCACGACTCTCGATGTGGATGCGATCGTCAATGCGGCGAACACATCGCTTCTGGGCGGCGGCGGAGTAGACGGGGCGATTCACTATGCTGCTGGGCCGGAACTGTTGGAGGAATGCCGGGGGCTTGGAGGTTGTCCCACCGGCGAGGCGCGGATCACGGGTGGCTATCGCTTACCCGCGCGGTGGGTCATTCATACCGTGGGGCCGGTTTGGAAGGGTGGGAGCCGGAATGAAGCGGCGCTGCTGGCTTCTTGCTATGAAAACTCTTTGCGGTTGGCGGTTGAGAAAGGTTTGAAGTCGATTGCCTTTCCGGCCATCAGTACCGGGGCGTATGCGTATCCGATTAAGGAGGCGACGCGGATTGCCATTGGTGAGGTAAGGCGTTTTACAAGGGAATCAGAGGTGCTGGAGAAAGTCGTGTTTTGCTGTTACTCAGGCGAAGATTTTGCCGCCTACAAGAAGCTCATCGGGTAGTCAGTTCGCTGAGGTTCGTGTTCTATTCTACAATGAGGCACGATGACAGGGAGGTTGGTGGGCTATGCAGAGCAATTTCCATACTTTGATTCCGATGGTCGCAGTTGTCGCTCTGGGTGCGCTGGACTGTTCGCCACGTGTTGTTCATTTGCAGCCGCAATCAGCTTCGGAGTCCGACGGCAGAGCAGGTGTTCTCCAGGCGGCCGGAGATCGAAGTCGCGTCGGCAGGCCTTGATCCTAAATGTCAGGAGCCGGTGACACCGGAGCTCCTGGCTTGGGCGGACGTGATTTTTGTCATGGAACGTCATCACCGCAACAAGCTGCTCAAGCAATTCCGGACGAGTATTAGAAATCAGATGATAGTCGTCCTAGGCATCACCGACGACTACGAGTATATGGACCCGCGCTTGATACGCCTATTTGAGCGGTTGGTGCCGCCGTATTTGGGAATGCGTGTGGAATGAAGTGTAGATATTTCGCAAATCGGTGGGTGGCCGCGGGCTCGCACCAGCGCCTAAATGCGTATTCTGCACTCTTAACCACCGCCCTCGTGGGGAACGAACTTTTCGTACCTCCTTTTCATAGAAGCGCAAAAGTCACTATCTGCCATCAGTCGTAACCATCCGACCTGGGTCGTCATAATGCCGAGGTTGCCCGGCCGCGGATGCCAATGCATCTGGAAAGTTTCACCCTATAACCGCAAACAATACAGAGTTCACATGTAATCGAGGAAACGAAGGCTAAAGCCGTGCGGGGCGGGTGCGGGACCTCTGACCTTGCGCTCAGCCGAGCGGATCGTACCGTTTGCCCCAACAGTGGCCGGGATGCGGCAACGGGACGCCATTATCGAAATACGGTAGACTTCCGATGAGCACTTTTGCGACGTGCTTAATGACGAAGCGACACCCAAGATCAAGATCCGCCGAGTAATATTCCGGACCATTCACCATGGAACAAATGCTGGACACTAGCCATGAACACGGAATTGATGGATCTTTCCCGAGAGAGGCCGCTTCCCCGAATCGATCTTCGCATTGCATTCATGTCCACAAGAGAGGTTGGCGGGCCGCTTTCAATGATTATTCGACCGATCGGGACTTGCGGCCGCTGCTACTTCAAGGCGATGCGCTTACCATCCTAAAGGACCTGCCCGAAAATACGGTGGATTTTGCCATGACATCGCCGCCCTACTGGGGCAAGCGAGAGTACGCTGAAGGTGGAATCGGACTTGAAGGCGACTATCGGCACTTCGTGCGGGCGCTTGCAGATATTTTCCTAGAACTGAAGCGGATCCTTAAGGCAGAGGGATCATTCTGGCTAAATATCGGTGACACCTACGAAAATAAGCGCCTCCTGGGAATACCGTGGCGCGTTGCACTGGAAATGACCGATAACCAAGGATGGACGCTGCGCAACAGTGTCATATGGAACAAGGTCAAGAGTGGAATGGACAATACTAAAGATCGGCTAGGCAACGTCCACGAACATGTGTTCCACTTCGTGAAGCAGCCCAAAGGCTACTATTACAACGCGGACGCAATCCGATCCAAACCACGTGAGACGAAGATTGTAAACGGTTCGGTCATCTCTGCGACGGGAGTTTCTGGAATTCGCTACAAGCGGCAACTCGAGCTGACTACCGCATTAGATGAGTCTGAGAAGGCAAATGCGTTCCGGGCGCTCGAAGGGATCCTCGGCGACGTCGCAGGTGGACGCATATCTGATTTTCGAATGATCATTCGTGGCCAGCAACGAACGACGCACTCCGACAAAGAAAACGTGTCAGGTCGCGCCAAAGAGCTACTTACGAAGGGATTCTACTTTCTAAAGTATCACCCCAATGGCAGCAAGCCCGCTGATGTTTGGGACATTATTCCAGAAGACACGCAGAAGCGGGAGTCACATTTCGCTCCATATCCAATGGATTTGTGCCGCATTCCAATCTTGGCTACGTGTCCGGAAGGGGGCATTGTGTTGGATCCCTTCTGCGGAACCGGCACCACATTGCTGGCCGCGCGAAACATGCGAAGAAGGTCGATCGGGATCGACTTGTCCTCGGAATATTTGGAGTTCACCGCGCAGCGATGCGAATCGCTCATATGAGCATGGTGGTCGAACTCTTCGGGCACTCCACAAAGGAAAAGAATAACTGGAAGAAGATCGTAAAGGAGCAGCAATGTCCGTTTCTGGGGAAGATGTGCTACAAGGTCCGCAAAAGCGATCCTTCGACCGCCATCGGCTCTTGCACAGTCCTCTACGGCAAGCCGCCTGAACCGTTCATAATTTGTCCAACGCGGCTCATCGATCGACGCCAAATCTTCGCGGATTGCCTTCATTTGCTCACGACACATGAGCCTGGCAACGAGTTGCACATCGTTTCCGAGATTTCAGTTCCGGGCGGAAGCGTCGACTATTTCCTCGTATCGGTCAAAGGCGACAAAGTTCGCGACTTTGTCGGCATCGAGCTTCAAACGCTCGATACAACCGGCACCGTCTGGCCAGAGCGGCAACGTCTTTTGAGCGAGCTTGGCGTACCTCGGAACGACGTTGCAGAGAAGTCTGATAAACCATACGGCATGAACTGGAAAATGACGGCGAAAACGATCTTGGTTCAAATGCATCACAAGATTGAAACTTTCGAGCACGTCAACAAGAAACTAGTCCTAGTCATTCAGGACAAGCTTCTGGCGTACATGACCAAGGAATTCAATTTCGCACACTTGCGCAACCCGGCAACACTCGGCGACTCCATGCATATGCACGCCTATAGTTTCGTCGCGCAGCCCGACAAGTCATTGCTGCTTTCACTAGCGGCTCGGCTAAGCACGGACGCCGAAGGAATATCGAAGTGCATGGGTTTGCAAGCCGAGGCCCGCGTCGAGCTCCTACAGATCATCGCCGCACTTCAGGAAAGAATTTCCCCAGCCACCAGGTTCGCCATCGTCTAACCTCGCAACTCTGGTGGTCTATATGCCTGTTCGCGCTTCGCTAGCAGAAGTCTCCGAATGCGAGAAAAAGCTCCTTTTAAATGAAAAGCGATGTCTGCGAGGAATGAGTTATCAGTGAAGCTCAATGCGGGATGTGGCAATGTCGCGCGAGGGGTAGGGATGCCCGGGCGCCTGTACCTAAGCAGCTATGGGGGACAGGAGCGCCAATGATCAGGATTTCCCTTATCCGTGTGGCGTACTCGAGCGCAAAGAGGATGATGTCCCTGCTGCCTTGCGAACTGGGCAGCCTGCGCTTGAGTTGCGAAGGTCCCTCCAATGGTTTGTCCACCGGCAAGCTCGACTACATAGTCTGAGATGGGAGTGCCTTCCGGGCGGCCTTTCGGTCGAGGCTCGACAAATACATTAGCCATTCCATGCTCCTTGTTGCTGTCCATTACAACTCTAAATGAATGTAACCCCGAAAATGTCTTACAGTCAACCAGTGTGTGCACCACGCCGCACCCCTGCTCGAAGTATCGAGGAGTGCTATTTCCAAATCTCTGTTGGCTGGTGGACAAAGTAGATCTGTACTTGGTCCGGTGAGATGGGTGCTCGCGCCTGTACGTGTGAAGTCCTCGTCGATCAGTCCCCGCCTTGCCGGCGCCGTTCGTCAGTCGTTTGCGCCAGCCATACCTCAATTTCTTGGCGCTTCCAAGGACGTACCCGGATTGCACGATGAGGTCCTTTCAAATGACGTCATTCCCGAGCAAATATTGCGAGTGCCTTCTTGAGTGCGTCGCGGTCGTCCTGGGCTCGCTCAAGTAGCGCATTCAACTTGCCAATATTCGCCGGCGAGGCATCCAGACTTGGATTGGGATAAATCTGAGCCATGAATTGATAGTCGAGCTCGTCGATGTCGGTCCCGCCGAGTATCGGTTGACCAGATTTGGTAACTGAACCCGGAATTTGATAGCACATGATCGAGTTGGGGTCCGGATGCGCCGTTCCCAGTAGGGAAGATTCCTCGATCGGGGTTAGTACTTGTTGCCGGACTTCCTCTGCACTCCAACCCTGTGTGGCCCCAAAGTAGGTTATCGCCTTAGCGGGATCAATCAAGTTTACGAGTTCCGCGCGCATGTGTTCGTGCGGGCAACCGAGGGTGTGTCCTGTCTCGTGACGTACAACGCGATGGAACTCTGACTCTGGAGTATCCATAGTGAATGCCTCGAGGTTCATGGTCGGCTCACCGGACGCAATGCTGAGGATGTCGGTCCCCAGATAGGACCAATAGCCGCTGTCCGCCGTACGCGCGATGCGCACTTGCGGATCGGTACTAGTTTCCACGAACTGCGCATTGATCCTCGAAGACCAGGCATTCATGTGCAGCAGTATCCGCGCGCGCAGGTCTTGCGGCGCACCGTCGAGAAAGCCGACAGTGAGTTTTACGCCGTTCGTATGCCAATACTTAGTCGTCAAGACGGCAATTCGTTCACGGGTCGGCTGAAAATCAGGAATCAATGCCGTCAGGCGATGCAGCGGAGTGTAGTTAAGCGGATTAATGTTAATCGCTTGGGTGGCCGCCGCTGCCCACTGGGCAACCGGCAATCTCTTGGGTGTGCAGACAAGCTGAGTCATTTGAACATCCCCCTCTATCCTTCGATGTGCCATAAAGCTACGGTGTGTCGCTTCCTGAGGGACAAATCGAATCAAGTATGGCCATTAACGCGCGTATGGCGGTTGCCGCGGCAGTACCAAAGCCAGGAATCAAGCCGATAATTGGGACCACGGTGTCTAGAATCGGCTTGACCTTTTTGTACAAGGCGCAGACATCCGGCAAAGTGATTGCGGCCATCGCTGGAGTGAGCGCCGCGCTCGCCGTCGGTGCCGGAAAGGCTCGAAGCGCATCGAAAAACGCATCATTACTTCGACCATATGTCATCGTCAGAGCGTTGAGTGTCGGACCCGAGGAGCGCGGGCACACGACGTCGAGTGCAGCGACTAATGCTTCAATGGCTGTGCCAATTCGCGGACCGATACCAGGAATTGCCTTTAGGAACGGCAATACTCCCTCGAAAACGGGGCGCACCGTGGCGTAGGTCGAGCAAAGATCATTGCTTGATGCTGCCGGCCGAGGAGCTGCGATCACTGCGGCGCTCACTGGCCGCGACCCGTCGAATACACGCAATGCGTCAAAAAACTGGTTGTCGCTCATGAATTAGCCTCCTTTGCGATGATTTCGTTGTTGCTCTACGCCAGGTTTCCGGTTGTTGGACCCTTTCCAGGTCAGCAGGGCGGAATCTGGGCTGAATGTTTAGTTGGAGAAGTTGTAACCGACCGAAAATGACAGCCAGACCTTGCCGTTGTATTTGTAGCTCGCGGATTTTTCCACTAGATCGGTTCCAATCAGAACCCCGAATTGCGTGTTGGTACTTCCTAGCTTCCCCAATAAGCCTGCGGCAATTGACAACCCAGTCAACGTACTGGTACTTGGTGTAGTCCCTGACGTGGCAGTTGCCGCATCCGTGCTGAACGCACGGGAGCTCGCACCTGTAGGTGCAGCGTTTGAGAAATTCGACGTTGCTGCCGTTGTGGACACGAGCGCCAGCCCGGCTCCAAAAATCTCTGATACCTGCGTAAATCCCCAATCTTGGGTAAACCCGAGATACCCGCCGATAGTAGAGCCTCCGGTTAAAGCGCGATCGTTAAAGTGGTATTTGAACGGCACTGCTAGCACACCGTATGAAATGCCTAGTGAAAGATCTTTATCTGCTGCATAGTCCTGGCTGCTGGCGTAATAGATGCCAGGATCGCCGGCAGTAGGGCAATTGGCCGGTTCCGTTTCGACACAAATCCAGGTGATCAAACGAATTTTGTATGCTGTAGGCGGCGACTTGTCGTCAGTGGGGGAAACCCAGGCTTTCACTTTCCTTACGGCGACGGCGGTACCACTAAGGTCGGCATTGTGTCTCAAGCTGAGTGCCGTAAATTCCGCATAAAACTCATTCGTGCTTTGAGCCTTCGCGGCGGCGCCGGTAGCGGACGCTTTCGTTAGCGCCGCTCCTACTGCCTCCGCGTGATTTAGACTAAAAACCATTATTAAACCGAGCACAAGAGACGACTTTACTGAGAACGCGGTGTGGATCCGGCGATTTTTTGACCGGCTAAAACAATATTGTCGATTCAGCATTCTTAGCTCCATCGCTACTAGCACTTTGATTTCCTGCGGAGTCGCCATCACGTCTGCCTGCTATTGACCTAATGAAGACGTAGTCGCGCCGATCCGCCAAACAGCAACCGCAGCGCATCCTTGTTCAAGTCATATCCCTCATGCGCTGTCAGTGGGTTTTCAACTAGTCCGAAGTAGCTGTAGTCATTGCTAGTAATCACGTTGACCACTCTCGTATTAGCACCAACAACGGCGGGGTCGTTGGGCTGAAGGCGATAGCTCAATAGGTCGTTCGGGTCGGTGAAGGCGACAATGCTGAGTTTCGGCTCCGTAGCCTTTAGTTGCGGATCGTTCTCGCGCTTCCTTTCATGTCTCGCTCGCGATTCTGAAAGCACGCTGAGTGCTGTTGCCATGCTGGGTGTTTTGGAGGCGCTTGAATCCGTAGAGGCGGCTTGCATGAGTGTGGGCTTGGCCAGCGCCAGAATTGGCAATTGGTTGGCGAGCATGTAGATCTGGGTGATCGGGGATACCGCTTCGTCGAAGGCGGCGAGAGTGCCTTTTCTTTCCGCCTCGATTTTCAGCGCCGAGATGGCGTCGAACACCATGCGGCTGCCGAGGCTCTCGGTGACGATGACAATTCTTCGGCTGCCATGGCCGTAGGTGGCCGGGAAGGTGCAGGTGTTGTTGGACGTCATACCGTCGAGCGCCGCGCAGATCGCGTTCTGCATCGCGGTTTGAATTTCGGCGCCGCGGTAGCCGGCGTAGATCACGGCGTCGGCGAGGCAGTCATTGAGCAGGGAAGCCTTGAGCTCGCCGTTGAGCTTCGCGCGTTTCCACTTGAACTGACCCGCGGGATTGTCCGTTGGCCGGTCGTCGTAGAGGAGCTTGGTCTTGTCGTCTTTGGTCAGCGCGGACCAGATCAGGTAACGACCAGAGATCCTGTTTGCGCCTATCTGATATTCCTGGTCCACGATTTGGACCTGGCCAACCTGTGAAGTTTGCGCCGGAGGCATGGTTACGGATGGGAAGTACCCTGTTATGACTTGATCCCACCCGTCGGTGATCCAGTTCTTCTCATCGTGGGTGCAGATGCCGTGTACGAACAGGACGCGAATGTCGCTGTTTGACTTACCGTGCCACTGGCTGGTGATGCCGGGGAATTGGGCGGTCGGGGGATCGAAGACGGACTTGGAATAGGGGCGTAGGCAGCCGGTCAGGGTGACGGTTGATACAAGCGATACGACCAGCAGACGGACCCAAGATCGAGCGGGATTGGGGGTGGCCGTCCTTGGCCGGTTGCTATCCATAACTCGCGAGGCGCTAAGCTGCGAATGCTGGGTCAATCCACGGATGTCCGACCGATCTTGAGCAGTCGTTGCTCTTGGCCGTTTTTCGCTAGACACCGCACCTATGACCCGTCTGAACATCGGCGATTCCTTTTGAGCCCTTGCCAAGACGACGTGTCCCGGCGGAATCGCAATCTGGCGGGAAGGGGGGCAGAAATCCTGACCCTCCACTGAAAAACTCATGAAAAGAAACTGACTTGGGCAAATACCTGATTTCAGTCAGGTTTATTTTTAGGCGTGCGCCGTAGTCCGTTAGTTTAGGTTCTGGCATGATGGGAGCAGTAAGGAAAAAAGGTTCAGGGACTAGGGAAGTGATCGAGCAAGCGCAGCCAATAGCGCCTTTACCATCAGGCACGAGTCGTCGCCGCTGGCACTTCGGGCGTGCAATGCTCGACGAGCGCACCCTTGAGCTGTTGGTCGATGGCGTCGACGCGGAACTCGAACGCAAACCCCTGGAAGTCTTGATCTACCTGCTGCAGCACGCGGGAGAGGTCTGCACCAAGGATGAGTTACTGGCAGGCATCTGGCCCGGTCGCATCCTGAGTGAAACGGTCTTAACCAAGTGCGTCGGGCGGCTGCGGGATGTCCTAGGTGATGACGATCAGGAGATCATCAAGACTGCCTACGGATTTGGCTATCGCTTCGTAGCGCCGGTTCGCGTTGAGTCGGTCGCAACGCCGGAGCCGGCGCGATTTGATCTGCGCCCGGGCGTGCACCCGCCGTCTCGACCGCTGTGGAGCTTGGTTGAACGGTTGGGAAGCGGCGGACACGGCGATGCGTGGCGAGCTCGCCATGATAAGACCAATGAGCAACGCGTCTTCAAATTTGCTCTGGAAGAAGCAGCGCTAGTCGCGCTGAAGCGCGAAATTACGCTGTTTCGGGTCATCAATGACACACTTGGGGAGAGTGCCAAGGTCGTCAAGCTGCTCGATTGGAACCTCGAGCAGATCCCGTATTTCTTGGAAGCCGATTACATCCCCGGCGGCAGCCTCGTCGATTGGGTCGCGGTTCGAGGGGGAGTTGCCGGCATATCCCTGTCTGATCGCTTGGAGATCGTCGCCAAGATCGCCGACGCGCTTGCGGCGGTTCATTCGGTCGGCGTCATCCACAAGGACTTAAAGCCCTCGAATGTGCTCGTCAAGCCTCTGGCAGACAATCAGGTCGAGATCCTGCTGGGTGACTTTGGCAGCGGCGGCGTGCTCGATGGCAATCGACTCAAGGAACTGGGGATTACCCGGTTGGGTTTCACCAAGACGGTGTCGTCGATCGATAGCAGTTCCGCAACACCGCTATATCTCGCCCCCGAGGTCCTGGCGGGCCAGCCCTTCACGGTAAAGAGCGATATCTATGCGCTCGGCATCATTCTTTACCAGTTTCTGGCCGGGGATTTTCACAAGGTCATGTCGCCCGGTTGGGAGCGCGTCATCGATGATGAGCTGTTACGTGAGGATATCGCGCTCATGGCCGAGGGGAATCCGGCCGAGCGGGTGGGGGACGCAGACGGCCTGGCGCGGCGTTTGCGGGGACTGGATGAGCGGCGGCGCCAATTGGAGGCCGAACGCGAGGCGAAGGCCAAGGCGGAGCGGACGCGTCGCCTCCTGGATCGCGCGAAGGCTCGACGGTTTGGGTTGGCGGTGGCGCTGGTCGTACTGTTGATCGGAACGGCCGTCAGTACCACTCTCTATATCAGAGAGCGCGACGCACAGAAGCGCACCGCGATGGCGGCGGCGCAGTCACAGGCGGTCACGGAATTTCTGAGCAAGGACGTGTTTGCGCCTGTGAGCTCGGATGTGGAGTCCGTGAAAGACATGACCGTCATTCAGATGCTCACTCGCGCCGGAAACGAGATCGACCAGCGTTTCGCTGGTCAGCCAGACATTGCGGCCGAGCTTCACTATGTGTTCGGCCGCTCCTTCTTGGCGTTCTATGAAAGTCCGCTTGGAGTGCAACACTTCCAACGCGCCTTGGAACTGGGTGTTGCTCCAGATGGCGGGGTCTCAGATCCTGCACTCCGAAGCGTTGCAGAATTGATACGGATCGACCACGGGCTCGGCAAGCTACAGGAGACGATTCCGCACTACTCTCTAGTTCTTGCTGCCGGTCTGAAGCGGTTGCCGCCGACCGCGCCAATTATCCTCGATCTGCGCTTACGACTGGCGTATGGATACTATCTCGCAGGGGATTGGACACGATCATTGCCGGCATTTGAGAGCGTATTGGTTGATACCCACAAGAGCAATTTGCCAGAGCTTCTTGGTAAAGCCGAGCTGTACTATGGGCAGATATTAACCGATTTGTCCGAATCCAGCGCAGCGGAGACTCAACTCCGCCAGGCCGTCGCGCAGTTGACAACCGCGTTGGGCGAAAAGCATGAGTTGGTGGCGGAAGCAAGAGCGGACTTGGGAAAGGCGCTAGCAGACTCCGGCCAGTACGCGCAAGCGGAAGCTGAGTTGAAAGTCGCTCAAGACCTCGGTGTCCGATGGGCACCACCCGACACTTGGACAGTCGTGCGACCGCGGTACTTCGCTGCCCTGATGCAGCTTCAGCAAGACAAACCGGCTGAGGCGGAACTGGTTCTCGCAGAAATTGTGGCCTACGATGACTCGCTCAACGCCGCGTACTATGAGCGGCATAAGGGATTGCCGTTGGAACCGGATTCCAGCGGACCGGTGCGTCAGGCTCTAGGGGAGGCATACGCACGCCAGGGAAAATTGGTCGCTGCGACCCTTACTCTCCAGAAAGCAGTTGAACTAACTGAATTGGCCGAGGGTCCGCAGCATCCGAATACGTTTTCCGCACGCCTGTCGCTTGCTGAAGCGCTACTTGCACAACGTCGCGGTGGCGAAGCACAACAATTGTTGGCTGCCGTTCCCATGACTGCGTTAAATCGCCTTCCGAAGGTGCATCCAATCACAGCTCAATGGCATCGAGTAAGCGGTCTTCTCGCACTGGCGCACAATGATAAGGTGAAAGCGCGAAACTCGCTTACCGCCGTTTTTGAGATATATCAATCACTCTACGGGCCAAAACATTGGCGGTCGGTCCGCGCACGCACTGAACTATCGCTCATCGATCGTGCTGATGTCTCATTTTGAATCGCCAGTATTCTTTGCCACTCGACTTATTGATCAAAGCCTATGAACAAACCTAATGCGAGGAACGCATGTCGAAACTTTCCCAAGATCAATTGGAGCTTCTTGTCACCAAAGCTACTACCGATTCCGCCTTTCGCGAATTACTCAAATCCGCGCCTCAAGAGGCTGTGAAGTCGTTGGTCGAGCTGGACCCTGAGGATTTGGCCGTTTTGAAAACTCTTTCCGCTGATCTGGATCGATTTGCGACAATCCCATTGGGTCCGATTGACGCAGACAGTTGGGCGGTGGGCATCTGCCATATCCGAAGCCATCCGCCCGGCGCCAAGCGATGAAGCGCGCCAAGACACCCAACATGATCTCGGGAGAGGTGCCTCCTTGGGGTCAGATGGATGAAGGACTGCTCGCCGACCTTACGAGTCAACAGATTCCTCTTGACTGGCGGCCGCGGCAAGCATTGCCTTATCAGAAATGGCTGGATGCCAGAATGAGAGACATCTCCACACACCTCTGGCCACTCTACGTCCCGGGTGGCTCTGCGTGGAATACTGGTACCGTCAAACGGCTGTTTGATGTTGATTTCCGCCTTTTAGCGGCATTGCATTCGCATCTTCGTCTGCCAATCAACGGATTTTATGGATCGACGGTTATTCACTCAGACTTCTTTGCCGAAGAGGATGACGATAACATCGGATTTGGCCTCAACTACGAGCGCTACGATCCCACTCTCGATCCGCTAGTGGGAAGCCAGTTGCGTGATGTTCTCCGCGCTGGATATACAGATAAGGTCGGAACCATTGATCTTCAATTGAAGCGGGCTTTCCAGCGCCCCCGTCCTTGGCAGGTGGCATTTATACAAAGGCGCTCGACTTACCAGTATCGATGGGCAGCTACCGCCGATACGTCGTCGCTCGTCAGCGGTCATTGCCTGCAGGGCTTAATTGGTGTCTGTAGTGTCTACGCGGAGTTTCGCTCGCTGATGACTAAGAGGTCAATCCAAGTCCTCGAGCAATTTGCGGGGGACATTGGGGATAGACGAGTCTTTGCGGGAGTGCATTATCCATCGGACAACCTATCGTCCTGGTACATGGCATCCGCGCTTTTGCCGCACGTATTCAAATCATCAAGCGTACCCGCGGTGAAGCGATTTATGAAGAATGCTATAGAAAAGCGGAGCGCCGTTTTTTCTGCCATCAAGGACTCTATTCGAGCAGATAAGAATTCTCCCTATAAGTGGTTGGTTAAAGCGATCGCAAGCAATTTGCGGCCGCGAAATTGAGGCTGGAGGATAAGTCGCTATGAATGGAGCCACCCGATTGCCTGCTTAGTTGACGATCAATGAGAGTCCTGTTTGTCGTGATGCCGTTTGCATCGATCCGGCCAAACCTTGGTGTCAGTTTGCTCAAGGCACACCTCGCGCGGATCGACGTACATGCACGAGTACAGTATTTGAGCATGCGATTCGCCGAGCGGGTCGGAGAAGCGGTTTACCATGCTGTCGCCGAAACAGTTTCCTCCGAGAGCTTAGCTGGCGATTGGGTCTTCCGTGCCTGCTTATCCGGGGCTCACGAGAGGTCTGATGATGCCTACCTCACTGAATTTGTCCAGGACCATAGTCTATCTGAGAATCCGCATGTGTCCCGACGCTCTCTTGAGCTGTGTCGGTCGGTGGCCGAGCAATTTTTGGCGGACTGCCTAGAGTCAATAGAATGGCAATCCTATGACGTGGTTGGCTTTACGTCCACATTTTCGCAGCATGTCGCGTCTCTCGCGTTGGCCAAACGGGTTAAGGCACGATTTCCCACAATACCGATCGTGTTTGGTGGAGCGAATTGCGAAGACGCGATGGGATTGCAGACACATCGATCCTTCCATTTCATCGATTTCGTATGCTCTGGCGAGGCGGATCGGAGCTTCCCAGAGCTAGTGCTGGCATTGCGCGACCGCCGTTCAGTGGAAGAAATTGCCGGTGTGATATCGCGTCGTGATGGAACCAGCCGCTTTTCAAGCTTGTCCCCGCACATGGAGAACCACCTCGACACGTTGCCCACACCCGACTATGACGACTTCTTCGAGCAGCTCAAAGATTGCGAGCTGACGCAACCCAATGGGGGCGATCTGCCCATGGAATCGTCACGGGGCTGCTGGTGGGGAAAAAAGCACCATTGCACATTTTGTGGCTTGAACGGCGCTTCAATGGAGTTTCGGAGCAAGAGCGGCTCCCGAGTTATCGAGGAAATGGAGGAGTTGGCCAAAAGATATGAACAGTTACATTTTGGCTTGGTCGACAATATCTTCCCGATGAAATACTTTGCGGACCTACTACCTGCGTTAAAGCGCAGGCAAGTGAAGCTCTCGTTGTTCTACGAGACTAAGGCCAATCTTACCAAGCTCCAACTTCGCAGTATGAGTGAAGCGGGCATAGTAGCCATTCAACCCGGAATCGAGAGTCTGAGCACGGGGATATTGCGCCTCATGCGCAAGGGAATTACTGGACTTCAAAACATTCAATTGCTGAAGTGGTGCAGAGAATTCGGAATAGTTCCTCACTGGAACTTGCTCTACGGGTTCCCGGGCGAGGAGGCTTCTGACTACGCCGCTATGGCCGATATTATGGACTCGCTGCACCATCTGCATCCCCCACACAGCATTGACCGAATTCGCCTTGATCGCTTCAGTCCCAATTTCTATGACGCGAAGAACCTAGGAATCGTCAATATCAAGCCCATGCGCAACTATTCCCTTGTCTATGATCTTCCAGGCGAGGCGGTTGCAGAGATCGCTTATTTTTTCAACTTCGAGTACGCCGATGGGCGTGACCCCCATACTTACACTGGCGCCGCTCGCGATGCAGTAGCTCGATGGCGCGCTAATCGAGCTAACAGAGGCTTGAACTGTGTTGATCACGGCGACTATCTCGTGATCTGGGATTTCCGACCCGGCGCTATGCGTATGGTGACGGTGCTTAGGTCGCGCGATCGTGCTGTGTACTTGTATTGTGATCAGCATCGATCGCTACAGCAAATCCTGGCCCTTCCTGAAGTGGCAGATCGCGCGTCATCTGTCGTGTCGGTGCTTAGTGAGTGGATTGGCGATCGGATCATGGTTAGTTTGGATGGGCAATATCTCGCGTTGGCCGTTCACGTCGAACGAGCGGCCGTGCCAGGTACCTCCGACGGGACAGAGGTTCTGGTAGCCCAGTAGGCCCCGCTAGGCGGAACAGCGGAGGTGTGATCAATGATCCCGATATTGCGCGCGTTTTTTCAAAGATCCACCGAGGTGGTGGTTAGGGCACCCGGTCAGCGCTTCCTAAGCGCGCCGCAGCCGATCACTCCCTTTGCGCAGGAGCATTGGGAATTTGCTTGGCTGAGCGATGCAGCCTATCAGGAGACCGCGGCCGGCAAAAAGCATATCGCGAAGGTTGCGAAAAAATCTAAGTCTGCCGCCCCTGCGGTCGCTCCCAATCCATTGCCGCCCTTGGCGGCAGCCGGATGGAGGCGGTGGGAGAATTTCCCTGGAGAGGAGTTGCTCAAGCAGATCAAGGAAACGCATCTTCGGGTCCAGGTCTGGGAAAGGAATGAGCCTCCGGCTATTGCGGTAACCTTTGGTGGCACCGTGTTCAATAACGATGCAGATTGGCGGGCGAATCTTCGCTGGTTCTTCCCGGCGAAGCGCGACGCGTACACGGACATCGTGCAAACGTTTGCACCCGACTTTCACTATGAACTAGAGCGGCGCTCGAAAAGCATGGATCCGGTGCGCTTATCCAAGCTCGTCTTGTACTCGACCGGTCACTCGCTTGGGGGCGGTTTGGCGCAACAGTTCGCCTATTCGGTGCCGCTCGATTGCGTGAAGCGCGTCACGCAGGTGTATGCCTTTGATCCATCCCCGGTGACCGGCTTTTTTAGTGTCATGCGACGCCTGCGAACTGCAAACAAGAGGGGCCGGTTGATCGATCGCATCTACGAGCGGGGTGAGATTCTGGCGCTGCTGCGATCCCTTTTGAGCCTTTTCTATAAACCGTCGACGAGAAATGCGGCGATTCGTGGCGTACGGTATTTCGTGTTTCGTGCCTGGAATCCTATCGCGGCGCACTCGATTGTGGAGCTGGCAGCTAAGATCGACGAGGCGCAGCGGGAGATGTCGAATTGCAATTCTGGAAATAGCGCCTGAGTCACCGAGCGCCAGGCGAGGGCATGAGCCCGAATGGCTCGGCAAGACGAAGAACATTCATTGCCGGACTGTTTGGCGCTAAGATCAATGTCTCGGTCGCGGGTTGTCCATTCTCAAAAGGAGTTGCTATGCGTCTGGGGATCGGAATCGTCGCTCTTGCCTTCCTTGCGCTGTCTACCTCGCCTCAAGCCAGCATCGTCGCCGGGCACGACTACATGGTGCTCGACACGCCGCAGCGCCAGGGCAACACCGGGAAGGTGGAGGTGCTGGAATTTTTCTCGTGGGGTTGTCCGCATTGCTACGCGTTCTACCCCAAACTGGCGCGCTGGCTCGCGACGCTGCCGAAAGACACAAGTTTCAAGCGTATTCCTGTGGGCTTAGGTCATCCGGAGTGGGAGGCGTTGGCTAAGGCTTACTACGCCTTGCAGTCAACGGGGGATGTGGATCGGCTGGATACTCAAATCTTCGAGGACATCCACAAGAATCATGTGTGGCTCTACGATGAGGCGAGCATCACGGCGTGGGTTGGGAAGCACGGCGTCGATATGCCTAAATTCACTGCTGCGTTTCGCTCCTTCGGTGTGAATACATCCGCGGGGCAGGCGGAGCAAAAGGCGATCGACTACCGAATCCCCGGTGTGCCGGCCCTGGCAATTGCGGGAAAGTACATGGTGGAGGGCGGCGACCACGCAAAGATGCTCTCCACCTCGGATCAGCTCCTTGCCATGGAGCGGGCGGCGGGTAAGAAGCTGGTGAAGTAAGTTTTCGCGATTTGAGGCGGAGGCCGGCAGGGGACGCCGGCAGCCAGCCCCGGGGCGTGTTTCCGGACCGCAGTGGCGATGTCGTCAACGGCGGCGAACGCCCGCAGGGCGGCACAGAATTCCACGAGGGGTGAGGCACGAAGTGCCGAATAATATGCATTGTAATCGCTGACAACCCTGGCCCACGCGATGCAAAGGTCGATGAGCCAATTGACTCCACGGCCGTAGCACAGAGTCGCCTGCGCATTCCCCTCTGCGTTCTGCGTGGACTTTGCGGGTTTCAATAGGATACGAATCGACAGTTTCATGGTCGAGTGAGAGAATCCCTTGCGCAGGACTTGGCGGCAGAAGCCACCGCAAATAAAATAGCGCGTGTTTATTCAGGAGGTCGACTCTAGTCAAATCATCGCTCAAGGAAGGAGTAGGTGCAATGGATCAAATTCTCGCAAAGCTCGTCAACCTTTCTTACGAATTGCTCGGTGTCTTCCTTCCCGGCTTCATTTTTTGCCTCTTTATTTTGCTCGTCTGGTGGTGCACTGGAGACCTGCTATCCGTCCTCACATCAGGCGGGATTCCCGCGCTTACTGTAGATTGGCTTGAAGGCTTCATTCGAAAGTTGGACGTCAGACTCGGCGTCGGTCTCGCAGTTCCGGCAGTCCTCGCCTCATACTTTCTTGGCAATCTGCTGGTGTGGATTAGTCGCTCTGGAAGACCCGACCCAAATGCGAACTCCTGGCACCTCCTGTGGAGTTCGCTGTTCTTAAAGATCCCGAAGCCAGAACATAGTTACGCGGTTGCCCTCGGTCCGCTCTTTGACAGGGTTCGCGAGAAATTCACCCCACCTGGCGCAGCAGGTCTGGAATGGCGCATGTTTTATCCCGTCGGAAAGGCATACTTGGCGCGAAACGTTGCTAACTCCCTTGTGACGACATATCAGAACAAATACACATTTCATCGATCTCTAGTGCTGGGCGCGGTGGTTGTTTTCTGGTTGTGCACTCTCGCACTGTTTGCGTCAGCCGTTACAAATCACTTCATGCACATCGCGCCGCGCTGGTACCAACTTATTGGTTTGATTGCGTTTTCCCTTTTTATGGTTAACGGATTCACGGCGAGCTATCGATTGCACTGGGGGCGCTTTGGCGACACAATCATCACCGAGCTATACTCACTGTTGTTCGGTCCGGAGCGAAAGTCCAATGAATCCAAGTAACCTTGTGGCAGTGGACGTAGAGACTAGCGGGTTGAATCCGTTCAACCATCAGCTTCTCGCTGTCGGTCTGAGTCCCTTTGGAAGTTCGGTAGCTCCGACAACTATCTACGTTAGACACGACAATATCGTATGGTCTCCGCAAGCGAGCCGCTTTTTTGAGCGATACAAAGCGGACTGGGAGCGCGAAGCGGTCGAATCGGCGTCAGCGATCAGGCGAATCGAAGCTTTTTTTGCGAAGGTTTCTGCAAATCGACCAGCACAGCTGGTGGGTCATAACATCGCGTTTGATCTAAGCTTTCTCAAACAACTCGCTTCGCAAGGAGGCAAGGACGAACTAGCCGGGGTTTCGCACCGAACCCTCGATACGCATACGATGTTGTACTTGTTAAATCAGCTGGACCTGATCCCAAGCGCTGCGATGACCTCCGATGGCGCGTTGAAGTATTTTGGAGTGGTGGTTGACGATTCGAAACGGCATACAGCATTGGGTGATGCAATCGCAACTCGTCAACTAGTCCAAGCGATTTTCGAGCTCTTCGGACACGTCTTCGATCAAGACGAACGTCGGAATCGCTTGGCCGTTAGTGATCATTAGTAGTCATCTCGTCGTCGTCGGTTTCTTGGCGCGGAGCGCCAATATTGGCATAGGCAATGCAGAGGTCGAATCTGCGGCTCCTGATTCGCTTCTAAAAATTAGCCACTTATCGATTCAAACTGCGAGAAAAAGGTACAGACGCGGGGGAGTGCGGGAACCTTCTCAAAACGTTGAAGCGTTCAAAAGGCTTGTGTTTTAAACAGGTCCTCTCGATATGTTGATAGGATAAACATGTTGTTTATACGTGTTTAAAAAACTATACTTTATCGACATATGCCATTTAACCCGAATACGCCCTTTGTTGCCTTACCTCTATTGCCTCCAAAAGGGGACTTAGAGAATAAGCCGGTGCTAAAAGCATGCGTGGAGGCTCGTGCGGCGTTGGCCAGTCTGAAGCAAGCGACGGCGCTCATTCCGAATCCCACGGTCTTGATCAATACCATTCCGCTGCTTGAGGCTCAGGCGAGCTCGGCAATCGAGAATGTCGTCACGACGACTGATGCACTCTTTCGTCAGGCTCAACTTCAGGAGAATAGCGCAGATCCGCAAACGAAAGAGGCGCTCCGGTACCGAACAGCATTGCGCCATGGCTGCGTAGCAATCGACAAGACGCCACTAAATACTCGAATTGCCGAGGAGATCTGCACGATCATCAAGGACGTGAGAATGACTGTTCGGCGGGTGCCAGGTACTGCCCTTGCCCACGAAGGCACCGGCGCCATCATCTATACCCCGCCAGTGGGCGAAAGCCTCCTCCGCGACAAACTTGCAAACTGGGAGCGGTTCGTCAACCTTCCGAGCGATTTGGACCCATTGGTGAGGATGGCGATTGCACACTACCAGTTCGAGGCCATCCATCCCTTCACGGACGGAAACGGTCGAACCGGCAGAATCCTGAACCTGTTAATTTTGGTTCAGTACGGGCTGCTCGACAGCCCCGTGCTGTATCTCTCGCGGTACATCATTCGAAACAAGCGGACGTACTACGATCTGTTGCTGCGAGTCACCAAGGAGGAGGCGTGGGAAGAGTGGATTCTATATATGCTACGCGCGACTGCCGATACCGCCAAATGGACGGTTGAGAAAATTCAGGCTATTCGAGAGCTGGCCGAACGAACTGCCGCTACGGTGAAGAAGAGGCTGCCGAAAATATATTCCAAGGAGCTGATCGAATCGATCTTTGTGCAGCCGTACACTCGCATTGAGAATCTGACCAACGCAGGCATCGCCAAGAGACAAACGGCCTCCGTTTATCTGAACAAGCTCGCTCAGGCAAAAGTACTGTCAAGCGCTCAGTTTGGAAGGACCAAATTGTTCGTGAATCCGGCTTTCCTTCGCCTCCTCACCAGGGACGTGGCAGACGAGTAGCTTCCTTTACGGTCTCCAACTCGGGCACAGGCAACTCTGAGGTCGAGAGGTCCGCTCCGCCACTTACTCGCTGAGAATCAACCGATGATCGCTTCGTCCGACCGCGCACAGTGTGGTGCGGGGATCTTGCGGGACCTAATTGGAGGCAGGCCTCTCAATCGTCTGTGAGCCCTAGCCGTTCTCGGACCCGGCGCAGGGTAACTGGATCCACAGGGGGTTTCATGCGGCGCGCACTGCGCTCTGCCTCAATGACGAGCGCCATGACTTTCTCGCGGCCGTCTGGATGGCGAACTGCCTCGAGCGGCGTTTGCCCGTTGAGCGCTGGAATCTTCTCGGTTACCCAGCGCTCGAAGTGCTCAGCCATCATCTGTTGCACGCGGGCCTGCACCTCAGGGTGTTCCGCGAGCGCGCTGGATTCTGCCTCTCGGACGGAATCCTGCAGCCCCGCGCCGTTGCGCTCGGCCAACATTTTCTCGACTGACTGGATGCGGTCAGCGCGAAGCCGTGCCTCACTTCCCAGGCGCTCCTGGACCAGGGTCTTGAATTCATGCGCCCGACGCGAGGAATTGACTTCGGCCAGCATGCGCCGTCCCTTGATCTCGAGGTGACCGAGGATCGTGGTGGACCAGTTCTCGTGCATTTGATTGCCTGCCATCGACCAGTTGAATTGCACGCTTTTGAACTCGCCGCGTGCCGTACGCTTCGTGGCGGCGAGTAGCTCCTCCTCGGAGCGGCCTAAATCGAGCGACTTCAGTGCTTGGAATACTTTCTCGGGTGAATCGATATCGAACACGAGGCGGTGCATCTCCAGCGGCTCGCCATCGGTGTTGTGAAGCTTCGGAAGCTGCGGATGCAGCACCTTGTCCATGATGTCCAAGTAACGCTCAACGAGTTCGAGGTCCCATTCACACAGGGTTGCAGCAGTGAAACGGGGCTCGCCACGCAGCAATTTCTTGCGAAAATCGATAAGCTCGATCTTGTAGATCGGCGGGATAAAGCAAAAGGAGGCGGCCTCGAGTATGGTGATGCCCTCCGCCGTGACCAGTTGGCCGAATACGATATCGCCGCGTTGCATTCCCTGGGTTGCCATCCGTTCCAGCACCGCCCGTTCCTCGCCGGTGAAAAGATCCCGGGCCTGAAACCCGTGGCCCGGATCGCAGCGCAAAATCTCGTGGAAACTAAAAGGGGCCTCCAGGCAAGACTCAAGGTACCGTCGTATCACGGGGTCAAGCCGTACACCTCTGCGTTCCAGAAAAAGCTTGGTCGGACTGCGCTGGTGAAGCGCGGTGTCCGTAACCTCGGTGCCGTACGGATCGGGCGACCAGCGATGAAAGAACCACGGCATAAAGACCTGGATGTGCGGGGTCTCGGGATCAAAAGGTTCTTGAGCGCCGGAGAATTCTTCCCATGCCTCTTCAAGCGCATTGGGACCGTACGCTTCAGCCACAAAAGGGAGCATCAAGCTCGCCATGGCGAATTCGTCCAGCGCCCGCCGCACCCGCCGCCAAGAGATCTCCACCGGGGAATCGGCGGAGTTGGCCGCCGCGCGCAAACAACAGTGTTTGTACTTCTTGCCGCTGCCGCAGAGGCAAGGATCATTTCGACCCGGGGTCATGAACGAGACCTGTAATTTCGCAAAACGATTTGGTTCGCAAGAGGCCATTATCGCCCAAGGAGGTGGTCCCGGGGGCGGAAAATGCGCGCCTAGGATAGCTCAGCGAATCGTGACGAACTTATTGCAAAGCAGACAGCAACAAGGCATCGAACCCCGTTCGCGAGAAGAGGTGGTCCGTCGTCAACGCCTGTGAAAGCTTAAGCTCTCGCGTCACGACGAAACTGGTGCAAATTGAGTCGCGTCGAGAATGCATTCGCGCTCACCCTTGCAAGGCGTTTGGCGTGAGCCCGGACGTATTTCAAGCTCGGCTTTACGATTCGCCTGACTTTTCGGGCTTCGCGTTGCGCGATTATATGGGACCGTGTTCTTTCGCTACACGAAAAGCCATCCACCCGAGAATCACGACCGAGAGGAGCAGGATTGCCCAGAGGATGGCGCGCGTGCGTGGAAAGGGGGCGCGTGGGGCAGTGAGGCGAGCGATTCCTCCCAGGCTCTCTGGCGGGCCTAACGTGGCGGCTGCCATTTGCAAATTGGTGGGCAGATGGCTGAAGTCGGCCTCGACGCGGCCTGCAGCGGCGCTGCCATAGGCGACTAGAAAGGGCTCGTGACCTTGGGCCAGAAATGTCAGTTCGTGGGGTACCCACTCGACATGGAGAGTGAGGGGCGCTTGCGGGGGGATGCCGGTGCCGACGATGTGCACGCGCCAGAAGCGATCGGTATCCGTGGCCACCTCAATTGGGGCGTTGTGTTGTTCGGATTCCGTCGTCTTCAGCCGGTATACCAGCGCGCGCGTGACCGGGTGCCAGGGCTTATCGATGTCGGAGCGAGAAGACAACTCGACGTTGGCGAGGGTATTCACGTCGCTAAGTAGAATATTCAGACGCGTCACCGGGAGGTGGGCGCTCGAGTCAAACATATAATCCTGCGAATCCTTCTCTCGGAGCCCGGTAAGGTCGAGAGAGTCGTACCGCTGTTCGATGGGGTTGGATGCCGGCTCGGCGAGCACCGTGCTCAATTCAAAACTGGGTGCGGCTCCGAGCCAGGTCAAGCGCCAGAATTTGGCTTTTGTGGGCGGGAGGCTGATGCGGTTCTCGATCAGCGACTGGCCATTGGCGTGAAGATTCGCGATCGGCGCGGCGGCAATGACTGCGCGCCACGCCGCCAGATCATCACTGACTTCGATGCTCAAGCGACCGGTGAAATCCGTTGCCGTATCCGGCCACGTCAGTTGCAGCGCGGAATAGGCGGTATCAGAGTCATGCGCGTCCAGCAGATACTGCCGCGTGCCGTTGCTTAGCTGGCCGCTGCCATTTTGAGTCTGCAGGCTAACCGCGGATCCTGTGGAATTGATCGTGACTTGCACGCCGTTGATAAGAACCGGGGAGCCGTGAAGGGGGAATAACGGCAGCGACACGGCGGGTGTTTTAGGCCGCGCTTGCTCAGCCGGACGAGACAGCGAATAAGGGACGACCGCCCCGGCGTCGTTGAATACGCGCAAGTCCGACAAATTGGCACTCAAGATACTTTGGTAGATGGCGAGCGGTAGGGTCACGCGGTAAGCCGCGGCGGCTTCCATTGTGATCACGGGCTGACCATAGGCGAAATCTTGTGGCGATTCGGATGCCGCCTTCGCTGCGCTCAAATTCCAAAGCAGGATGAATGCGACCCCGAGCGCTCGATTCATGATGGTGACTTCCTTGCGGGTGGCAGAGGCGACAAGTAACCCACAATCAGCATCAGTAGCCCGACGCCTACGAACGAGATGATACGTTCGACCGATCCGCTGCGGGAGAGATCGATCAAGAACAGTTTTGCAATGACGACGCCCAGCAGCGTGGCGCCGAGCACCCAGATCATACGGCTGCCTTTGCGCGTGGCAAACAACATGGTTAGCAGCGCAAGCACAGTCCAAAAGAGCGAAATCGAAGTCTGCACCAATGTGGAGGCCATGAGTTGATCGAGTCGCAAGCCGACGCCGAACCATTGATGCAAGGATCGCAGCAGAATCGCGTTCAGAAAAACGAAGGTCAGCGCCACGAGGGTCGCCGGGGGCAGTCTCTTGTCCATGCGCGCAAATCCGGGAGAGTTCACCGACTTCAAGAATCGCCAATAGCGCACCAAATTGAGGAGCACCGAGGCCTGAGCGATATCGAGCGCGTTCAGTACCGGCAGATACGGCAATGGCGCAGTGTCGCCGGTGCAGGTAAGGTTCGTGATCAAGCTCCATGCGGCAAGATATGCCGTCATGCCGATGCCGGCGATGAAAAGATAGGCTTCGCGGTTCTTGGCAAATGGCCATTGCACACGGGTTACGAGACGCGGCAGCCACCACAGGTGCGCGGCCGGGACAATAACCCAGACCGCCGCGCGCCAGGTATCGCTCGGTGTCAACCCTGTGTTCACCTGCCAGGCGATCTCCCAACTCAACAAAGCGCAGATCAGCCAGGACGCGGTGGCATTCAGTGCATTGGCAAGGGTGGCACGACTTGGGCCTTCCAAGCGGTACATCACTGAATAGAGAGCTGCAAAGGCGAGCGGCCACGCCCACCAGCCGCCATTGGCGAAAGGATGACTGTCCATGACAGTTGCAACGGCTGCGAATAACAGCATTGCCGGCAATTGCAGCAGCGCAATGAATCGAGCGGACTGAAGCTCGGCGCGCTTGAAAACTACAGCCGACACAACCGTTGTGAGACTAACCAAGAGGAGAGTGGCTGCCACCTTGATCGAGACGAGGTGAAGATGGATCTCGCTAGAAGTCCCGGCCAGCCACAGGCCAACACCCACGCAGTAGAGGAGGTCGGCAACGTGGGATTCCAAGTCCGCCAGCTTCTCGCGGTTGGCGTTGAGCGTACGCGCCGAGAACAGCGCCGCGGCGCTTTGTACCACAATGCCGAAATAGGCGCCGTACGAAAGAACGGCGTCTGTGCGGTCGAACGTCTGCAGGACGATGCCGGCGGCCACCAAATTCAACAGAGTTCCGAACACGCGCGGCAACAGGCGGTTCTGGCGACAGCCGACCCAGATGAGGGCGGTTCCCTCGAGCGCCCAGGTCGCCGCATTCCATCGGGCATCCAGGGCCAGGGGCACGGCCAGGGTCAGAAAGGCAATGGCCAGCGCAATGAATGATTCTATAAGTAGCTTTTGAGTGTCCGAGCGGCGCTGCTGCAAAGCCCAGGCGGCGATGAGATACAGCGCGCTGAGGGCGACCGCGCTATAAGCCAATGGCATGAGACGATCGTGCAGCATGGCCGACTGCAGCGAGAAGGCGATGATGGGCGTGCCGAATATGAGCGTCGAATCGACATAGCCGGTGAGTTTCACGGGCTGGCGGAGAGTGAAAAGAATTGAAATGGCCAAATAGAACAAGAAGAAGAGGATCAAGAAGGGCTCGGTGGTGGCAAAATCCGCCGGCCGATAATTAAGGACTCCCCAGGCGGTTCCGATTGCGAACGTAAATGCGAAGCCTGCCACATTGAGCGGCCGCCAGGCCTTGAACCAAGCCACTGCGAGTATGCCGAAGTTCAGCACCAGGTAATAACTGAACAAGACCACATGGCTGCCTTCCCCGGTGGAGGCGAGAATAGGGGCTAGGAATCCACCGGTCACCGCGAGCAGGGCGAACCACATCGATTCTTGCACAACGGCCAACAGTGCGGAGAGCGCGGCAATCGCGACCAGCAGAGGAAATGCAATTTCTGCGGGGAGAATCTTGTAGAGGCGTAAGGCGGCGAACACGATCAAATACAGAATTCCGACGCCTCCGCCTTGCAAGCTGAGCGCATAGCCGGTGCGGCGGGCGCGCAGCCGCCAACCGACGATGATGAGTGCGATTGCGGCGAGCGCAATGCCGGTGAGGCGCACTTCGATGGGAATATGGGTGTGTTCTGCCATGTAACGCAGCAGGAACGCCACACCAAAGAACAATACGATCACGCCGACGCGTACCAGAGTATTGCCACCGGTGAAGAAGTTGCGAATCGCGGCCACAAGGGGCGAGTCGGGAGGCGGGCTCCTGGTCGGTGGCGCCTCGGTCGCCAGCCGCGATTCCGTCGGTGGCGATTGCAGCGGAGGCAGATTCGCCGAAGGCGAATTCACTCTGGGCGAATGCTCGAATTCCCGCCAAGGCAGATTGGCCGGGTCAATGGCTATCGAATCGGCCGGCACCTCCGTCTCATCGATTTCCGCCGGAGTATCCGGCCTAGAAGCAGGTTCCGGGGCAGCCGTGGCGGTGCTCGATGTGGCCGTGCGGCGCCTCATTTCAACGGTGAGTTGCGCGAGCGTGTTGCGCAACGCTTTAAGTTCCGCGCGAAGAACGCCAAGATCGGCGACGAGAAATCCAACGAATGCGCCCACGACCAGATCGAAGCTGCGATTGGCGGAATCACCGAGTAGCATTGCAACGAGTATGCCGATGACGGGCAGAATCAGATGCATGTCAGGTTCCTTGGTTCGTTCAGACCGCAGTCAACGGTTCACTGGCGCGGCCGCGGACGCGATGTACCCACAGGATGCCCATGGTCGCCGACAGTGCCAGGCCGAAAAGCATCGCGATGCCCGTAATTGAAGCGCCGGCCCGGACAGCCAGCGTATAGAGACCGATCATCACCAGCATGGACGCATTCTCCGCCAGATTCTGGACCGCGATGGCGTGCCCCGCGCCCACACTTTGGCGACCTCGCTCTTGTAGGAGCGCGTTCAGCGGCACGACAAAGAACCCACCGCAACTGCCGACCAACCCCATGACGAGGAAGGCGGTGGGCAAGTGCGTGGTGACGGCCAGGAGGCACACGGCAGCGCCGATGAGCACACCGGCCGGAAGCGCTCGATCCGCCTTGTCCAAGGTCACGAACTTGGAGGCAAGACCGGCACCGATGACGATGCCCACAGCGACCATGGCATTCAGATATGCCGGCATACGGTTGGTCGTGATTCCGAGCGCGACGGGTACCCAGGCGACCAACAAAAATCGCATCGTGCCGCCGGTACCCCAGAACAGGCTCGTGCCAATCATGGAGAAACGGGTGTCCTCAGTTTTCACCATGGAGCGCACCGCCGCTACGAAGTCGCGCATCATGGCGTTCGGCGAAAACTGACTCAAAGCGTGTACCGGCGGCAGTTTGGGAATGAACAGATTGGCCGCCGCCGCGGCGGCATAACAAGCGGTGACGACGCCGAGAGCGAGCGGTACGCTCAAGTCCGCAAGCGCGCCACCGGCAATCGCGCCGCATAAGATGGCTGCGATCGTCGAGGACTCCAGCAGGCCGTTGGCCTTGACCAGCAGCTCCGAGGGCACGAGTTCCGACAAAATGCCGTACTTGGCGGGTGAATAGGCCGCGGCGCCGAGACCCACGAGGCCATAAGTCAGGAAGGGATTCAAGCCCATCCACATGCCCAAGGCACCGGCGAGCTTCAGTCCATTGGATACCAGCATCACCCGGCCTTTGGGAAAGGCATCGGCAAACGGACCCGCAAAAGGCGCCAGGAGGATGTAAGCACCGACGAAAAACTCCTGCAACAACGGTTCGGTCCACAGTGGGTAGCGGTCCAAGCGCAGCAGCGCGAGCGCGCCGAACAGCAGCGCGTTGTCCGCCATCGCGGACAGGAATTGCGCGGCGACGACCGCCAGCATCCCGCGCGACCACAGTCCATGATTATTTTGGGCATTCATGGGTCAATTCCTTATGCGAGAGAGATGGAAGAGGTGCGTTGCGTGCTGGCTGCGAGCGGGACATCACGAGTGGTCGAATCCTCAGCCATTTTCTTGAGCTGAACATAGTCAGTCTTCCCTGAACCTAAGAGCGGTATGGCGGCTATGGTCTTCAGGATCCGTGGCACGGCAAGTTCGGGCAGTCCGAGACTCTTGGCCGCCGTGCTCAACTGTTCTCGCTTGAGCGTAGGATCGGTGGTGAATAGCACCAGCGCTTCACCCTTTGCTGCATCTGCCCGGCTCGAAGCGGCGTGCATGAAGGAGGGCGAAGCGCTCGCCGCAATCCGTTCCACCACCTCGAGAGAAATCATTTCGCCGGCCACTTTCGCGAACCGCTTAATGCGTCCGCGGATATGGAGAAAACCGTCGAGATCGACGTGTACGATGTCGCCGGTCGAATACCAGCCCTCGCGAATGGATTTCGGCGGCTGAATGACACCGGGATTCTCATAAAGCAGATAACCCTTCATGACGTTGGGACCGGAAACGTGCAGCACACCGGCATCTTCGATCCCAGGCACGGATTCCAATTCATATTCCATGCCGGGAGAGAGCTGACCGACGCTGCCAATGCGACAGGCCATGGGGACATTGACTGCAATCACCGGCGCGCATTCCGTCACGCCGTAACCTTCGAGCACCCGAATGCCGAACTTCTCGATCCACAGGCGGCGCACGTCGTCTGAAAGCTTTTCGGCGCCCGCCACGACATAGCGCAGGCGTCCGAAATCGTAGGGGTGCGCGAACTTGCCGTAGTTGGCAAGAAAGGTCGAGGTGCCGAAAAGCACCGTGCAATTGCGGTCATAAACCAGTTCCGGAATGATCCGGTAGTGCAGAGGACTGGGATACAGGAACGCTTTGCATCCGGATACCAGCGGCATGATGATCCCGCAGGCCAGGCCGAAGGAATGAAACACCGGCAAGGCGATCATGAACTTGTCGAGCGGTGTGAAATCCGCCACCGCGCGTATTTGTGCGACGTTGGCGAGCAGGGAATCGTGCGAGTGCACGACCCCCTTTGGGCGGCCTTCGGAGCCGGAGGTGAACAGCACGATGGCTGCATCTTCGGGCCGACTCAAAGCGGCGAGTGCGCCCGGGAAAAGCCGGTGCCAAATGATCCAGAGCTTGTCCGGCAACCGAGTTCGCGCTTTCAAATCCTCGAGGTAGTGGACTTTGATGTTGGGGAGCTGAGCGATGAGCTCCGTGAGCCGCGCCTTCTCGAGAAAGGCACGCGAGGTCACGATGTTCGAGATGCGAGCAACCGTACAAGCCGCGCGCAAACCTTCGGCACCCGCGGTGTAATTGAGCATGGCGGGGATTCGGCCGGTGGCCGACAGTCCCAAGGTGAGCGCGAGCGTGGGCGCGGCGTTTGGGGTCATCACCCCGACGATCTCGCCAGGCTTTGTATCGCAGTTCAGCAGCCGTCCGAGGGCGAGCGCCATCCGCAGCAATGAGCCATACGACTCCTCTTGAAGCCTGACGTCCTCGACGATCGAGTAGGATGAGCCGAAGGTCGCCTTGGCATCCAGGAATGCGTTAAACAGCGTTCTTCGCGGGCGGGTGGCAACCAGCATGTCAGTCAGGATACGGCGCATGACCTCGCCGGCACGCCGACGCCTGAGTTTGGCGGAGGGCAGTGGCGCCATTGGAATTTGCCGCCGCGGCTGGATCATGATGCGGATTGTCGGGAACCATTGCAGCGGATAGATTCCGGCCAAGCGCCCGAAGTAGCTGCGACCAGAGCCCTCGATCCTGACGGGGACCACCGTGGCGCCGGTCTTGGCGGCGACAAACGCCGCGCCGTCGTAGACCTTCATCAACGAGCCCGTCACCGTGAGGCGCCCTTCAGGAAAAATCACCACCGGCGTGCCCGTCTCGACCAACCGGCAGATCAGCTTCATGGCCAGTGGACTGGCGGAGTCCACTGCAAGATGCGGGACGAATCGCAGCAGCCAGCGGAAGTACCACTTGTCTACGACTTGGGTGTGCACCACGAATGTCGCGGCCACCGGCAGGAATGCGCCCAGCAGCATGCCGTCCAGGAAGGACTCGTGGTTGGCCACAATCAGCGTGCGCTCGTTTTTGAACTGCTGAGCATCGCCGGTGATCTGCACCCGAAACAAGGGTTTCAACAGCAGGCGTAATAGCCAGCGCACGATGCGCGCGCCCAACACAGTGTTTCCGTTCATGTCGCTATCCCTTTTCGGCTACGGCCCGCCGCCGCACGATGCTATGTAGCGTGACCATCATCAGCAACGCCAGCAGCGTCGGCCAATCCAACGCGCCCCCGCCAAAGGAGTGTCCAGCATCATTCTTACGCACGACCCGTACGGGTGCCTTGCCGGACCTCACATCTGCTTCGAAAGTTGCCAATGCGGCGTCGAAGTGCTGAATCATCCGCTCTGCGGCGGCATCGTAGCTTTCGCGGGTCGCCTCACGGGTGTCGCGTTGTGAGTCAATCAGTGTGGTGTTGCCGTGACGAGTATCGGTGCCCCCGGCGCGCAGCACCAGTGAGCGGCTGGCCGGATCAACGACCGCGAGGTCCACCAAGGTCGAGACGTCGTGCCGGTCGCCTTTCAGTACATAGGCACCGACGATGGTCAGGTAGCCCAACGACCAGTTGTTGCTGTCCTGGTGCGTGACCTGGTCGTACGACACCAACGCCATCACATCCACGTTGTAAAGTCGCTGCAGCCCGGCGAGCCCCTCAAAGCCCTGGTGCCCGGACAGGTAGTAGTCCGGCAAAATCACGATATCGGCCACGAATTGACGGCTCAGGAAGCGCTGACGAATGCGTTCCAGCAGTTCCTGTTGATGGGCCGCATCCAGCGCGCCCGAGGTATCCATCTGATGCGCCGGTAAGAACGCCAGGCCCACTCGAAGCGGAACCCGCAGCTGCGGAATGGTGTTCTGTTCCGGCGGCGGGCTGCCATGCGGATAAAGAAATTCGACCAGGCTGGAGGAATTGTGGCCGTGAGTACTGCAGCCAGAAAAGCAGCCGAGCTGCACGCAGCCGCAGAGCATGAGGCTCGACGATGCGGCAAAGAGTAGTGCTTTTAACTTCATGAGAACTCCCTGTTTGGTACAGGGCTAATCTCTCGCAAGGTGTCCAATTGCGCTACTGGAATCGCCGTAGTTGCGATTAACTGGCCTTATGGTATTACTATGTGATACCTATACCGTGGAGGTGGAACATGGCACAACGCACTCTGATTGTCGCTGAGCTGAAACGCGCGTTGCGCGAGAGCGGCCACAGTTATGCCGATGTCGCACAAAGGCTCCAATTGAGCCTGGCAAGCATCAAGCGGCTGTTTTCGACCGAGGATCTGTCGCTCGAGCGCGTGGACCAGATCTGCGAACTCATCGGGATGGACTTGAGCGACGTCATGGATCGGGCCGCGGA
This sequence comes from Gammaproteobacteria bacterium, assembly GCA_021323735.1. GTDB lineage: Bacteria > Pseudomonadota > Gammaproteobacteria > Steroidobacterales > Steroidobacteraceae > Bog-1198. The sequence continues at coordinate 52,202 of JAJPKM010000014.1, read as the reverse complement.
TAGGTCGGCGCCGACCAACCAGCTGACCCTGTCTCAGGAGAGCGAGCTGATCGCTGACATTAAGCTGCTGTTCATGACTTGGCTGGTTCTTGTGCGCACACCCTTTGAAGACATCGTGCGCGACTATCACTTCAGCAAGCGCGAAGCCTTGCAGTATCTAATTCGGCTCGACCGGCTCAAGGTCATCGAACTTCAGCCGGGCAACCGCGTGCGCCTGCTCGTGAGCCGGCATTTCAGCTGGAGGCCCGGGGGTCCCGTGCAGAAATACATTCACCAAAAACTCCTGCACGAGTTCTTCGCGAGCGCGTTTGCGGGCGTGCAGGAGGAGTTCTTTTTCCACGGGGGACGGTTGTCCGACGACGCCTTCGCACACATCAAACGGGCGCTTCGCGCGACCTCGCGGGAATGTGCGGAGATCATCGAGGGTGATCGCCTGACGACCCAGCCGCGCAAAGGAGGGGCCTTCGTCCTCGCGGTGCGGCCTTGGCATTTCAGCGGTTTTGCCCAATTCGATCGGGAGCCGACGGCAAGTTCGAAGCCGCTGGACTAGGGGAGTCAAGCCGATTTGTCATTCCGGCATTGCCAGTAACTGTGGGTTACACGGTTACGGCATACTGCACGCGTCTACTGCCTTCGATTCCGCGATTCGCCAAGGACTGGATCGAAACCATGAATACTCGAACTTTGACGGAGTCTTGGCAGGACGAGGAACAATCCAAGGGATGGAAATAAAGGGATCATGAGCAACATTAAAATGGCGAGAACTCGGTACGCATTCATAAATTCTCTGACGATGGCGCTTGCTGCGGTAACCACTGCCTACGCGGTTGACTTCGAAATGCCGCCCGAGGAGTCCGCTGCGGCCAGTCTGCCGGCGGAATTGGTTTCAGGCCCTGACTTCCATGTCCGCGAACCCGTGCAGTCCGACGGGCTCATGCATCACTATGTGGTGGTGAGCCGCTTCGGCGAATTTAATGCCTATGGGCGAACCGCACTGGGCGTCCGCGTGCGAGAAGTAGCGGCATTGTCGCGAATCGCCAAGACGACCGACATCGATGTGCTCGTCAAAACCGTGACAGGACGGGTGCAGGGTGACGTCAAGACCATCGCCCAGGTTGCCGGTAATCCGATCAAGACCGTCGTTGGGATCCCGAAGGGGGTTTCGCATTTGTTCCACGGGTACAAGGCCGAAGCCGGTGAATTGACCGAGCAAGTGCAACAGGTAGGGAAACCGGGCGAAAGCTCGCACGTTGCCAAGGATGTGAAGGCCGAGGCGACCCATTATGCTGATCGATACCTTGGCGTATCGGCGGCGGAACGTCGGTATTATCAGCAGCTCGGCGTGGACCCGTACACGAATAATGAGGTGCTGCGCAAAGCCGTGCATCACCTCGCCAAAGTGGATGCGACGATCAATTTGGGCCTGCACTTCGTCGCTATTCCGGGAGTTCCTTATCTGGGCGACGTCAAGCGCGCGATGGATGCCATTTACAATGAGGATCCAGCGGTTCTACGTGCTCGACAGCGGACCACTCTTGCGGGCTACGGGCTCACGAAGCTGGAAATCAAACGCTTCGAAAACACGCTGCTCTTGAGTCCCACCCAGCAGAAGCTCCTGGGAGAGTATGCGAAGTCTCTGGATGGCGTGGCCGGCCGAGACGAATTGTTCCGGCACGCGATGACTCTCACATCCGAGGACGAGGTCCAAGTGTTTCTGCAGAGCACGGGTCTCCTGGTCGGTCTCCATGCACATCGGCCCGTTGCCCGGATCCTTTCTGGACTGCGGCTGCCCACGGCGCAATTCTCGGACGGAGGCATTGCGGTGCTTGGCGCATTCGACGCAGTCTATTGGACCGACGAGGTCTCGACCGACGGAGCGGCGCTCCATGCGCTACTACCGGCGAACCCTAGCGAATTAGAACTATGGACCGCCGGTACGATATCGCCTCGAGCCGGCGCCGAGCTTAAGACGCGAGGCTGGGTCGTGCACGAGAAGGCCGCGGAGACACTGGGAAAGTGAGATGGGAGTTGCCACGTTCCAGGTTTAGGACCTACTTACGCTCGGCCCCCAATAGCTTGGCGAGTTCGCTCTGCGTCAGGTTGGCGGTAATGCGGGACGCGCGTGGGACGGCAATCATTCATCCAACCCGAGCGCGAACGATACGGCTGTCGCCACTTCTTTCATTCTGTGCGACGTCAAACGCGTGATGCGACTGCCAATGTTACTTTTGGGTACGGTCTGGAGATTGTCGAAGTTTGCTGCGCAAATGTGAGGTACACCATCCTGCTCAGTCAAGAGGATCTCCGTAGGAATGCTGCGGATCGTTGATGTGATGGGTGCAATAGTCACCGAATTTAGAATCGAAATTGCGGATTCGCGAGTGAGAATCAACACCGGTCGCTTCTTGTCCGGTGCCTTGAAGGTGTACCAGCACACATCCCCTCGATTCATGATGCGCCCCAGTCCTGTTCACTGAGCCAAACTTCGAATTCACCCGGCGCGACAGGCTTTTGTGCGTAGCCGCCGGCATGACGGAGTTCCTTCTCTCGGATTCGCTCGCGCTCGATTTTTGCCTCTAGCGCGTCTCGAATGAACGCAGATCGGGTGGTCTTGCGTGCCTGGCTCATCTTGTCGACAAGCTTCAGCAATCGCTCATCGATTGTCATTTGAATTGTCTTCATATGTGTATAACTATGTGGATGTCTATCCACATAAAATACCACATCTCCCATGGATACAGCAGTTCTATGAAATTAACCTGGGCAGTGGCAACGCTGAGGTCGAGGGGGGGTCCACTCCGCAGCTTACTTGCCGAGAATCAACCGGTTATCGCTTTATCCCGACCCGCGCCGTGTGGCGCTGGGATCTTGCGGGAGCCGATTACTCGTCACGCGCTTCGAGGTCGTGCGGCGCGCCGTTCGCCGGTATCATCGGGCTATGATGTCATTGCTACCGCCCGCTTCTACAAGTCCGAGTTCCTCTCTGCGTGTTTCCCGGGGTGCCTCAACGGCGCTGCCGCTCCTGGCCCTTCTATTGTGCTCCGCGTGCGCTTCCCGGGGCGGCCGCATCGAGACAGCAGACGACCCAATACTGGTCGCGGATACCGTCCCCGCCCCCGCGCCCGTGCAGGACCTCCCGGTGGCCGCGAGCAAAGCCAAAGACGAGGGTGAAACCGAGGTTCCGGCAGCCGTCGCCGAGACGGAGCAGCGCGAGGCGCCACCCAAGACTCAAAACTTGCCGGAGTTGGTCGTGGAGGGGCGCGAGCGCCACCTCGTCATCCACGACTTGGTTGCCGAGGGCCAGGCGCAGCTACGCGACGTAGAACTGCACTACGCCTTCACCGGTAAGGGTGGGCGTGAGGTGCTGCGCGGGCGGCCGGTCGCCTTCGCGTTGTGGAGCGAGGAGCAGAAGAACTGGACCATTGCTCACTTGGAGATCCCCCGCCCGCCGGTGAAATGGAAGCCCGGCCACGGGCCACTGCCCTTCGCCGTGCTCACGCCCGGTATTGAGGCACGGCACGTGAAGGGCTCGGGGGCCGAGCGGCTGATGTTCGCATTCTCGCGCGGCGGCGAGGAGCTGAAGGTCTACGGCCGCAAATTCCCGGTATTCGACAACACGCTCATCAAGAAAAAACGCTGGCGCGAGGCGGCGGCGACGGCACGACCCATCGTCTACCTGCCCTATACCCAGGATACCCTTGACCCGCGCTTCGTCACGGGCGGCAGGGATTTCCTGCTCAGCACCGCACGGCAAGCCATGGACGAGCTTCGTGACGCGAATGTGCCGAGCGCGGCCTTTCCCGGCGAGTTGCTCGCGGACGTGATACCAGCTGAGGTGGTCACGACGCTGGCGGTCATAGAGCAGACCGACGACGAGGATTTCCTCGAAAAGGGCACAGATGCATTCGACGAGGTACTCAGCCAGTACGGTCTGAAGCGCGAGGAAGCATTTCGCTACAGCGTCTCGAGTGCGAAAGCGCTGGGCCCTATGCAGTTCACCAACCGGCACGGCAATGGCACCTATTCGTTTGTCGTGCGCAGGTGCCGCGGCGCACAGCTGGACTCGAACTTTGAGCGCGGCGCGACCCGCCTGCCGAACGCTATGAAGGCGGCCGTTTGCCTGCTGGATATCGAGCTGTCACAGATGAGCAGTGAAATCCGCTCCGCCTATCGCGCGAATCCGGAAGTGCTTGGCATCTTTGCGGTTGCGGCCTACAACGGCGGCCCGCGCAACGTGGCGAAGCTTCATCGCGCGCTCGACCGCATGGGCGTCCCGTTGGGCGAGTTGCGCCGCGCGGGCCAGCTCTCCCCGGGCTCTGCAGTCGCCTGCCCCTGTGTCTGGCGCGAGGAAGGCTCAGTCGTGCGAGCAGTCAGCATTCCACCCTATAACCGCGAAAATCGCGGCTACATCGAAAAGTATCAACGCATCCTCAGCCTGTTCGATTGAGCCCGCACGGGGTAACTGTATCCACGGGGGGGTCATGCGGCGAGCACTGCGGCGCTCTTCACAAAACTTTACCGGCCGTACAACCGCCGCACATCGAGGCCATGCATCCTTCATCGGGTATTTCCCTCACCTGAACAAGGAGTGACTCATGAACGATCCAACACCGACCAGCCCGAGCGCGCCGTCGGCGCGGCGCTTCTTCGGCCGCCACACAGCCGCCGCATTTCTCGCGGGCGCCGCCCTCGTGGCCAGCGTCGGCGGCCTGGCCCGTAGCGAGGCCACGAGCGGCTGGCATCACGGCATGATGGACGGGGCGCACAGCGGCGCCGAGGCCTCGGCTCACGTCGATAGCATGCTCAAACACTTCTACGTCGAAGTCGATGCGACCGATGCCCAGAAGGTCCAGATCGGACCTCTCGTCAAGCAGGCGGTCAACGACCTGATGACCATGCATTCGCAGTTGCGGTCCGCGCGCAGCCATGCCGTACAGGCCCTCGAACAACCCACCGTCGACCGCTCTGCGCTCGAGGCGGCCCGCGCCGAACATCTGCAACTCGCCGATGAAGCCTCGAAGCGCATCGTGCAGCTCCTCGCTGATGTCGGCGATGTACTCACCCCGGCGCAACGCCAGGCGCTGTACGAGCATCTCGAGCACCTGCACGGGTTGTCGCATTGAGGGGTGGCCTGGTGAATTCCACCGGCAGGGCATAGAGTCCGTGGCTGGATGACCGAGCGAATTCTCCTGGTCGAAGACGATTCCCGCCTTGCCGAGATGCTGTTGGAGTATCTCGGTCAGGCGGGACTTCGGATCGATCTTGCCCCGCTAGGTGCTACGGCGCTGAAACGGCTCTCCGAGGCCGAGTATGATGCCGTCGTGCTCGATCTGATGTTGCCCGACATGGACGGGCTTGATGTCTGCCGTCAGCTGCGCACGACATCGGACACCCCGGTCCTCATGCTCACCGGGCGCGGCGATGCCATCGACCGGATAGTAGGCCTCGAGCTCGGTGCGGACGATTACCTGCCGAAGCCCTTCGAGCCGCGCCAGCTTCTCGCTCGCCTGCGAGCGATCTTGAGACGCGGCGTCCGCGGCAGAGCATTTGCCGATGAATCGCTGCACTTCGGGCGTCTGGAGATCGACTCCTCTGCGCGCATGGTACGGCTCGATGGCGAGACCTGCGATATCACCGGCTACCAGTTCGATCTCTTGCTGGCGCTGGCGCGCAAGGCGGGCCGGGTGCTGTCGCGCGAATCCCTCATGGACCTCGTGAAAGGCGAGCAACCCGAAGCCTTCGACCGCTCGATCGACGTGCACATGTCGCGCATCCGCGCGGCCATCGAGGACGATCCGAAAAAGCCCCGCCGCGTCATCACTGTTCGAGGGGCCGGTTACGTGTTCGCCAAAGCGCAGGACTGATGCTTCGCCTCTACCTAAGGTTCTATCTCGCCCTGGTAGCGAGTCTTCTATTGTTCGTGCTCGCGACCGCGGTCCTGTGGCACTTCACCAGCGGGTCCGCGGAGCAGGCCGGCATCACACTCGGGAGGCTCGTACAGAACGTGCTGCCGCCCGCCGCCGCGCCGGCCGCCGAGCAGCAGGAGGCACTGCGGCGGCTGGCGGCGGGGCTTAACGCCGATGTCACTTTGTTCGATCAGGAGGGCCACCCGACCGCCGCCATAGGGCGGCCTATGCCCCCGCCCGAAGCGAAGCATCGCCACACGATGGGTATGTTTCCTTGGCAGCATGGGCCGGCTTCGTATGTACATCTCGCCGATGGCCGATGGCTGGTAGCAGGCGTACCCCTAGGCTACGGCCACACGAGGCTCCTCTTCCATCTGGTGCTGATGCTGCTTGCGGTGGCGATCGGCGCCGCCGCCTTCCCGATCGTGCGTCAGATCAGCCGTCGTCTCGAGCGCCTGCAGCGCGGAGTCGAATCGCTCGGCGCCGGCGACCTCACCGCCCGCGTTCCCGTCGAAGGTCTCGACGAGGTGGCGCGCCTCGCCGCGAGTTTCAACCGCGCCGCCAGTCAGATCGAGCTGCTGGTGCAAAGTCATAAGACCCTCCTCGCCAACGCCTCGCACGAACTGCGGACCCCGTTGGCACGCATCCGACTGGCCGTCGAACTGATGAAGAACTCCGCAGATGCCGGGCGCCGGAAGGGACTGGAACAGGACATCGCCGAACTCGACTGGCTGGTCGATGAGATCTTGCTCGCCAGCCGCCTCGACGTCGTTACCGAGCCCCTGGCCGCCGAGGAACTCGATCTACTTGCGCTCGCCGCAGAGGAATCCGCACGCTACGAGGACGTTCAGCTCGAAGGCGCCGTCGTCAGTGTTCGTGGCGATGCGCGGCTGTTGCGACGCCTCTTGCGCAATCTGCTCGAGAATGCGCGCCGTCATGGCGCACCTCCCACCCATGTGAAAATCGTACGCGAAGCTGATACTGCGATCATCACCGTCTGGGACAGTGGTCCAGGGGTGCGGCCGGCCGAATTTGAGAACGTATTCCGGCCTTTCCATCGCCCGAAAGTTGCCGGCAAGTCCGCCGGAACCGGGTTGGGCTTGGCACTGGTACGGCAAATCGCGCGCCGTCATGGCGGCGATGCGCGCTGCGAAGTTACGGAGGGCGGGCGTAGCTGTTTTGTCGTGACCTTGCCGACATGATGACCTCATGGGCGCATTTGTCTCGGCGCCGACCAAGATCGCATCGGTGCCTTCAAATGTGAAGGCCAAACGCCAATTTCCGTTAGCCGACACGGCGCAGTGGCCGGCCAGATCGGGAACATCCGCTTACCGAGAATTACGTTGCTCGGCGTCTTCCACGATGCGGCAGGCAAAATCGATCGTTCCTTTGAGGGTGTCGAGATTACCGACGTAGTAATGCATGGCCTGTTCGGAACGACGGCGCAGCGCCGCGGACTTGATTAAACCGTGCTTGCCGAGCGTGATGATGTCGTCGCGGTCTTGGCTGGAAAAGCGACTGATCTTGCTAACCGCGAGGTCGAGCGCGGAGAGTAGTCGGACATCGAGGATGCAGGCATCGATGTGCTTGAGTGTCAGCGGGACCGAGTCGTCGTGAGCATCCTCGTGCATGAGGGCGAAGCTTTCGTTGTATTGGCGGTCGAAGTAGAGCAGTCGCGGGGCTCCATCGGGATCTTGGTAGGTGACTTCCAAGTCGCTGGGTAGTGCGATGCGTTTGGAAAACACGGCATCGACGTCGTTGGACACACGCTCGCCGGTATAAAAATGCATGGCCGCACCGCCGGCCACATACATCCTGATGGGTAGGCTTCGCCTAGGTAATTCGCCAAGCGGCAAGGCGATGCGCTGGACAAGTTCTGTGAATGCGGCGAGATATTCCGGCCGCGTCGCACGGCTAGGCCGCATACTTGGCCTCCGTCGCCAGCATAGGCAAGAAGCGCGAGGGGCGGACGGGACTGCGCTTCAGCCAACGCGCGAACACCGGGACTTCGGTGGCGCCGGGGTGCAAGAGATCGGCAAGCGCGAGCAGGCCGCGGCGATCCGCATCGGCATTGCTGGCAAGCATGACGGCGAGACCGGCCATGAAGAAAGCCGGGCCGGCGGCCGCCCATGCGGCCGGGTCGAGCTTCCCGGAAGCACAGAGCGCCAGCAGTTGCCGCTCGTAGTCGCGCGACAGCTCGCCCGGGAAATGACCGTCGGAGGTGGTTACGGGTTGGGCGGCGATCGTGACGGACAAACGGGATCCTGAGGCGTCGGCGAGTGCTATCAGTGTGGACAAATCGCAGGAACTGCGGCGACGCAACCGCGAGAGAGTTTCCTTGCTGAAGCCTGCTGCCGATGCCCAGGCTGCATCGTTCAGCCCCTTGCCGCGGGCGGCCACTGTCAGTGAATCCAGCAGCTTCTTGAGTGTAGTTGATGTAAACATCAACCGTGAGGTTACATGAGTTGCGTTAAAGATCAACTATTCTCTTAGGCCGCGAGGCGCTGACGTGCGCTAAGCGCGGGTAGTTCCGCGCCGTGCCGCTTCGATGGCGGCAATGTCGATCTTTTTCATCTTCATCATTGCCTCGAACGCGCGCTTGGCGGCCGCGCGATCAGGATCGGTAGTTGCGGTGACTCCCGGCTCAGCGAGAATCCTTACGCCGCCCGGACTGCACGAGTTTGAAAGCTTCTAGTACCGCTACCTCCACCACTGCGGCTTCCTGCGCCCGCTCGGCGTTCGAGATGTGAGCCATCGCATCGATGGAATGCCGAATGTACCGAGGCTTGAGCATATTGAGTGCCAGGCACGCCACATCCACCAGCATGTCCTCGTTCTGCGCAAGGCTTGGGTAATTCGGCGCCAACTGCGTTACGCGGTCAAATACCAGTGTTTCCTGATGATTCCGTGGATGATTACGTACGGATTCGAAATCCATCGGCATGATCTCCATATTTCCACCATGAGGCGCAGGATCTCACGAAGACACCGCGGCTCGCACCTACGTAGAAGCACTTAGTCCGACCGCACAGCAACCGTGATGCACGTTACACCTGTTGGGGCCACGTCGTGCGAGCATATTCCCCAGATCCACGTGGGTACGCACATGAACCGCTCGCATTCAAGATTTACGCTCATCGAAGTCATGGCATTGGTCGCCATCATGGCGCTAATCGTAGTTTCCGTCACGCCCCAGTTCAACGCTCGGCGACTGACCGCGAGTATGTGCACCAATCCGGATTTTCGCCACCATGCCGAATGCCGCGGAACCGGCAAAGTTCTGCAGACGGCGCAGAATCGATGAGGTAGTGCTTCCCCTCGAGGGGCACGTGAGGCGAGGCCGGCGGTCCCCGGTGTCCTCGCTATCCGTGCATATTCATCGGTGCATATAGAGAATGCGTGCCAGCAGCGAGGGTGCCGCGGCCTTGCGATTGGATGCCGCCATGGCCGGCACACGATCCTGCGCGGGCAAGCGAACTCGGGCGGGTAGTGGCGTTGGCATGGGTCGCTCACCCGTCAACTCGATCACCGAGTGTGTCCCGGTCGCACCGATATCTTTGAGAGGTACGAATTTGAGATGCAGCGAGCGTGACGGCACCGTCTGTACCACACGGGGCGCATCAAAATACGCTGCCAGGTAGCCGGCGACGGAGGCGGCGGTGGCGCGCTCCTTGAAATATCCGAGATAAAGTGCGTGGCGCACCTGGCCGTTATCGCGGCCGATCTCGCTGTAAAGACGATATGCGTCAAAGATATCGAGCAGCGGCACGCTGTAAGGATCGATGGGAGTCGGCGAAACGCGCAGCTCCACCACGTATTGCAGTCCGGAGTGAGTTTCCGGTGCACGCGTCTGTTTGCAAAGAATGTCTGACATAACCGCTCCCTATTGAGAATCCGATTCTTGGGAGCCAATACACAGGGGTCGCTTTTTGGCAGGCCGTTGACCCGCACAACAAGGCCTTGCGGCCCCGGCAACCCCGCTGTCATAGGCAAGAGCCCTTAGACCGGAAGCTTTGCGTCCTCACCTTTCGAAGAGTTTGCCCGGCCATTGTGCCCTGTCCTTGGCGGGAGCCAATCAGGAATTGCCGCAATCCATTGCGCCGATTCCCTTATTTCTTGTGCGATGCGACAAACAAACCCCATACCCAGCGACATTGCATACAATAAGCCGCCAGGCCCCTGGGCGAATGGAAATATCCCTGACGTGACCGATGTAAGCCGCTTGGGAGGGGCTCGAGTTCTTCTGGTCGAGGACAATCTTTCGGTACGCCGCGCCATGTGCTCGTTGCTGGAGATCGAGGGTTATCACGTGACGCCGATCGGCACCCTCACGGAGGCCGTCGCGCACGTTCAGAAGGGAAACCAGGTGGACTTGCTAATCACCGATTATCACCTGGCGGACGGAGAGACGGGGACTCAGGTGATCGCGACCTTGCGCGAAGTGCTGGGTGTGCCGCTGCGCGCGCTGCTCACGACGGGAGATACCTCGGAGGCCATCAAGCAATTGCCGAGCGATCCGCACTTCAGGATCACGAGCAAGCCCATCAACGCCGAGAAACTATTGTCGCTGCTGCGCGCGCTGCTGGCCGGCTGACGGGGTTGCCATCGTTGCGCGCGCGGAAACGTGAGGGCGGATCTTGTCCTCAGGGGACGAGGGCGACGTGATGCCCCTTGCGCCGGGAAACGAAAGCACGTGGTTCAGGACGCGTCGTTCAACGTCAAGTGAAGCCTGACCAGGTGCGCCACCGATCGTGCGCCCATCTTTTCCATGACCTTGGCTCGATGAATCTCGACAGTGCGCTCGCTCAAACCCAGGTCGATCGCAATCACTTTGTTGGCGCTGCCTTCGACGATGAAGTCCATCACCTGGCGTTCCCGGGGCGTCAGCGACTCGAGCCGTTGTAGTACCTCCGAACGCCGCGCGGCACCGGCTCGATTCTCCGCATCTTGCCTCAAAGCCTGATTGATGCGATCCAAAAGATCCTGGTCTCTGAACGGCTTTTGGATGAACTCAAAAGCGCCTTCTTTCATGGCTTGAACGGCCATCGGCACATCGCCATGGCCCGTGATGAAGACGATGGGGAGCATAGATCCCATGCGGTTCAGGTGCTGCTGCACCTCGAGACCGCTCATTTCGGGCATACGAATGTCCAGCACCAGGCAGCCGGGGGCGTCGGCGCCGTACTGGGCGAGGAAGTCGCGCGGACGGGAAAACACCGAGGTCTTGTAGCCCACCGTGCTCAGGAGCGTGTCGAGCGCACGGCGCATACCGTCGTCGTCATCGACGACGTAGACAGTCGGCGAAGCGATTTTTTCATTGATCTTTTCCATCGATGCTCCATAACTGCAGTACCGGGAAAGCGTGAATGCCCGCAGTTTAGGACAAATCTGTCGCGAAATCCCGGATCCGAGAGTGTGGGTCGTGCGTATTTCCGGATCTCGTCTCGCGGGTTATGTCGGATACCGAGGTGGCGGTGATCAGGGCGTCGACCAAGTCATACGCACTTCCCCTGACGGATGCGCGGCATGTACAGGGTGTGGCACAGTCTGGTTCCTGCCATTGTGTCGGGGAGGTGATCCCTTTGAGCCATCAAGACTCCGAATCCGGCGGAACCGCAGCCCTATTGAATCAGGTGATCGAAATCGCTCGCCGCACTGCGCTCGGCGAGATGGCGAGCGGCATGGCCCATGAGCTCAATCAGCCGCTGGGAGCGATCGCGACATTCGCGCAGGCAGGCATGCGTATGCTCGACCGGCCGCAGCCGATGATCCCGCAGGCGCTGGAGGTGCTGAAGCAAATCAATCAAGAGGCTCTCAACGCCGGCGAGGGTATTCGCCGGTTACGGCGGATGTTCGATCAGGACGATTCTGCGCGAACGCGCTGCGCGGTCGACGAGTTGATCTTGGAACTTCGACCCGCGCTTGAACTACTGTCCGCACGGCACAATGGAACCCTCGAGCTCTCGCTCGCGCCGTGCCCCGTCCTCAGCGTCGACCGGGTCAAGATTCAGCATGTGATTTTTTCGATGGTGCAAAACGGGTTCGAGTCCGCCAAACAAGGACACGCACCTCATGTGCGCGTTGGCGTGGCGCCCGATCGCTATGGTGTGGAAACCAGCATCGTCGATTCGGGCCCTGGGGTCTCGGAAGAGGCTCAGCATCGTCTGTTCAGGCCGTTCTACACGACCAAGACGCATGGTACTGGGCTGGGTCTGGCCTCCAGTCGCTCGATCGTCGAAGCACATGAAGGAAGTATCGGCTACGAAAACTTGAGCGGCGAGGGCTGCCGATTTTGGTTCCGTCTTCCCTTGAGTTCGGAGTAGTTGCCTAAGACTCCGCGTCCGCGCAACGTCTCGGCTGTGACGATGGTCACCTTTGTCGCCATCCGCCGGTGACGCAACCCACCAGTAACGCAATTCACTAAGCGGTTCTACGTACAGACGCTGTGTGCGAACGCAGGTACTTTGCGATTCGAAGACAACGCCGACAGGATTTCAGTTTCGAGGGAGATGAGAACATGAGCTTACGGACGTTTGCGATTCCGACCTGGTTTCTGGCCGCCGCACTCTATATTGGAACCGTCGCTCCCAGCCAGGCGGTTCCGAGCTTCGCGCGGCAGACCGGTATGGCCTGTGCCGCCTGCCACACCGTGTTCCCCGAGCTCACTCCGTTCGGGCGCGAGTTCAAGCTCAACGGCTACGTGCTGGACAACATGAAGCAGGTGACCGGAATCGATACCGCGGCGAATCAGACCCTCGCGCTCAATTCCATTCCCCCATTGAGCGTGATGCTCCAGGTCTCCTATACCCGCACGAACAAGGCGCTGCCCGACAGCGCCATCAGCGGCGCGCTCGCCAAGGACGGCGACCTGCTCTTTCCGCAGCAGGTAAGCTTGTTCTACGCCGGGAAGATCGCGGAGGGCCTGGGCGCCTTCATGCAGATCACCTATGACGGCGCCGCGGATCATTTCGGATTCGACAACACCGATATCCGCTACGTACATCACTGGTCGTTCGGCGGGGTAAACGGGAACGATCACAACCTGATCCTCGGGCTCACGCTCAACAACAATCCGACCGTTCAGGATCCTTGGAACACCACGCCCGCGTGGGGGTTCCCTTACTCCGCCAGCAACACCGCGCCGGGTCCGATAACCTCGGCGAAGATCGATAACGGCGCCGGGGGCTTCGGACAAAGCGTGGCAGGGCTCGGCGTCTACGCCTGGCTCGATGAGCACTTCTATGCCGAGCTGACCGACTACACGTCCGCGATCACGGGCGGCGCGCATCCGCTCGACAGCTCGCAGGCGAATGTGGTGCACGCTCTTGCCCCCTACTGGCGCGTGGCCTACGAGCAGCGTTGGGACAGGAATTCCCTAGAGGTGGGAGCTTACGGACTCACGGCGCGTGCGTTGCCGGGCAACGGTAAGCCGCTATCGGGGCCCACCGACAAGTATCGGGACGCGGCGCTGGATGTGCAGTATCAGTTCATCGGTGAAGATCATCTGTTCACGGCACTGGCGACCTATATCGATGAGCGCCAGACGCTGGATGCGAGCGTGCAAGACGGTCTTGCCGCAAACATCGACAACAACTTGAAGACGCTGAAGCTCACCGGCGAGTACTACTACCAGCGCAAGATCGGAGGCTCGATCGGCTATTTCAGCACTCGAGGCAGCAGCGATCCGCTGTTGTATGTGGCGGCCGCCGCGACGGGCAGCGCAAATTCCAGCCCCAACACCGGCGGATACATCCTCGAGGTGAATTACTTGCCCTGGCTCAATACGAAGCTCCAGCTCCAGTACACGGGGTACACGAAGTTCAACGGCGGCAAGATCAACTACGACGGCTCCGGCCGAGACGCCTCAGCCAACAACACGACATATCTTCTGACATGGCTGAACTTTTAGATGGGGATGACGCAAATCGGCTCGCGAGGTAACACCATGAAACTTCACTTCGTCCTGTTGGTATTGAGCGCCGCTGTCGGATTGGGTCAGGCGGCATATGCGGCGGATGAGACCATCGAGGGCATGACGGCGGCGCAGAAGGCGGCGCTGCGCAAGACCATCGACACCTGCACGACCTGCCACGGTACCAACGGCAACAGCGTCGCGCCAACATTCCCCAATCTCGCGGCGCAGACCGCGCCATACATCGAAGCGCAACTGCACGCCTTCAAAGACCAGTCACGTGGGGATCCGGATGCGCAGGCATACATGTGGGGCATGGCCTCGCAGCTCAGCGACTCCACCATCTCAGGCATAGCGGCCTACTACGCGGCGCAGGCGGCGCCCACCGGCAAGGCGGGCGATCCTGCGCTGATCGCTCAAGGGAAGCGGCTCTTCGAGGAGGGTGTCCCAGCGCGGCAAATTCCCCCCTGCGCGAGCTGCCACGGTAAGAGCGGCGCAGGCCAGGTCGTCTTTCCCCGTCTTGCGGGCCAACACGCGCCCTATCTTCTGAAACAGATTCTCGTCATTCAGAGCGCCCTGAGAAACGCCCCCGTGATGCACGGCATCGTCAAGGACCTGACCAAGGATCAGATACAAGCTGTGGTCGCCTATCTGGAATCGATCTGAAAACCGCCGGAACTCCAGCATAGAAGCGGGCGGATACCTCGGCGCGCCCGATGGCTCGAAGGAGCGGCATCGGCCTTGGCCGGCTGGGGTCTGGAAAACGGCCGCAGTGCGACGCAAGTTCCATATTCCTTCGATACAGGGAACCCACTACACCGCTAGCAGGGATTCCATGGGCTGAGGGTGACCAAGAGCATCCCGGGCGGCCGACAACCTCAGGGCAGCGCTGACGTTTTCCTCTGTACTTAAATCGGACGGCAATCTCAGATAGGGCCTACCGGTGGCGTTACAATAATAGGATTGAGTGGCGCGGGCGGTGCGGATGGCCTGCGTGACTCGGCCGTCGCCCTTTGTATGCAACGGTGCAACGGCGTTTGGGATCACAGATTTTGATGGAAATAAAATTGCCACTGACGCTAAAAGTGCAGGCCGCGTTCGCTGCGGTGATGGCACTGCTTCTGATCGTTGGCATCGTCGCCTACCGCAGTATTCTCGCCTCAGCCGACAGTGCCCAATGGGCGCAGCATGCAAATGAGGTTCTGGAACATATCGCGAACCTGCGTCTGGGCGTCGAGAACATCGAGAGTGCGTATCGTGATTTCGCCTTGAGCGGCAACGACGCCTTCCTGCAAAAGTCACGCGCCAATACTTGGTCGGCGGACAACGAACAGAACACTCTGCGAGCATTGACGGCGGATAACCCCCATCAGCAACGCCGCCTGAGCATCACCGGCGATTTACTGCAGCGGATAGTGCAACGCGGCGACTCGATGGTTGAGTCGCGGCAGAGACCTGGCGCCCCGGATGCGGCGGCCCTGATTCGCAGCGGGCAGGAAGACGCCCTCCTGAATGCATTTCGAATCGCGGCTCGTGAGATGGAGATCGAAGAGCAGCAGCTGCTGCGCGACCGCAATTCGATGGCTGTGAAACGCAGCAGGGAGACGCGAGTCGCGTTGATCGCGGGAATCATGCTGGCGCTGTTGATCGCCGCCGTTTCGGGTTGGCGGGTGGCGATCGATCAAGCCAAAAGGAAGCGGGTGGAAGATCGGCTCAAGCACCTGAATCGCCTGTATGCCATGGTCACGGGAATCAACGGTTTGATGGTGCGGGTCCGCAACCGCGCGGACCTATTCGAGCACGCCTGCCGGATTGCGGTCGAGGACGGCGAATTCGAAATGGCCTGGATAGCCATCATCGACCCGCTAGATAGCAGGATCGTACCGGTGGCTTGGGCAGGCGTGGAAGAGCCGGTTCGGTCCGCCATCGAGGGCCACTTCTCATCGAGCGACGGCACGCTGGCGGGAAATACCATGGCTGCGCGTGCGATCAGGGAGGAGGCGCCGGTAGTCTCCAATGACGTTAAGAACGATGAAAGTCTCATATTCCAGAAGCTACACGCCGAGTCGGGCGTTCGCTCGCTGGCCGTCATTCCGCTCATCGTCTCCGGCAAGGCAATCGGCGTGCTTGCGCTGTATACGAACAAACCGGAATTCTTCGACCCCGCAGGCCTGCTGCTCTTGACCGAACTGGCCGGAAATATTGCGTTCGCGGTAGATCACTTCGAAAGGGAGGAGCAGCTGCATCGCCTCTCCTACTATGACGAGCTTACGGGGCTGGCGAACCGACGGTCCTTTCTCGACCGGGTCACGCAGCACACGCTGAGGGCCGCCGACGACGGACATAAAGTCGCCGTGTTCCTGATCGATTTGGAGCGGTTCAAGAAGCTCAACGACAGCTTGGGAAGGACCGCGGGCGACGTACTGTTGAAGCAGGTTGCCGAGTGGTTGGCGCAGAGCCTGGGGAACGCCGATCTGGTTGCGCGCATCGAGGCCGACCATTTTGCCGTCGTGCTGCCCGATATCCTGTACGAATCCAATGTGGCGCGTCTGCTTGAGAAGACGATCGCGGCTTTCATGAACAACGAGTTCGGCGTCAATGATGCCGTGTACCGGCTGGCTGCCAAGATCGGCGTCGCCGTATTTCCTGATGACGGCGCCGAGGCCGATGCGTTGTTCCAAAACGCGGAGGCGGCGCTCAAGAAAGCCAAGACCAGCCGCGACAGATACTTGTTCTACGCGCAGAAAATGACCGAAACCGTGGCGATGAGTCTGGGCATAGAAAATCGCCTGCGACGCGCGCTCGAAAGGAACGAGTTCGTCCTGCACTATCAACCCAAGGTAAATCTGGCAAACGGCAGACTGACGGGGGCGGAGGCACTGATTAGATGGAATGATCCCGTGTCCGGCCTGACTCTGCCCGGTCGCTTCATCCCCCTCCTCGAAGAGATCGGATTGATCCATGAAGTCGGGCGGTGGGTGCTGTGCAAAGCGGTCGAAGACTATATGCGCTGGCGCAATGACGGTCTTCCGGTCGTGCGCATCGCGGTAAACGTGTCGCCGCTGCAATTGCGCAATCCCGATTTCGTCGCAGAAATCCAGCAGGCCGTCGGTGTTTCCCCCGATGCGGCGGCCGGACTGCAGTTGGAGATCACGGAGAGCCTGATCATGCAGGACGTCAACCGCAGCATCGTCAGCCTGCGTGCGATTCGCGCCTTGGGCGTCACGATTGCCATCGACGATTTTGGTACCGGCTTTTCCTCGCTCAACTATCTGACCAAACTGCCGGTTGACACGCTCAAGATCGACCGCTCGTTCGTGACCGACATGGTTTCAGGAAGAGGTGGGCTGACGCTGGTTTCGGTCATCGTCAATCTGGCCCGTGAACTGAAGCTCAATGCCGTGGCGGAGGGGGTCGAGACGGAGGAACAACTGCAGCGGCTGCGAGCGCTGGGCTGCGATGAGTTACAGGGCTATCTCTTGGGCAAGCCCGTGCCGGCCGATGTTTTCGAACAGAAGTATCTGTCGGCTTCCCCCGGCGAAATCGCGCCGTGGGCTCCCGTCATCCGAGCAATGCCGTAACGACGGCGTTGATGGCGCCCCCGCCGAGGATCAGCCACGCAAACAGTGCCGCCGCCAGCGCCAACGGCTTGATTCCGGCACAGCGAATCGCGGAAACATGGGTGGTGAGACCGAGTGCCGCCATCGCCATCGCCAAGACGGCCGTATCGAAAGTAACGGCTGCGGCGACGGCGGCCTTGGGTAGTACCACCATAGAGTTGAGTGCTGCGACGCCGATGAAGCCGACCGCGAACCAGGGGATCACGACTCGCTTTGATAGGTGCGCGTGGCTCGATTGGCTCGCACCGATCGGCGGCAGGGCGCCGCCCGGTTGGAACGCCTCGCTCGGTCGTGGCGTGGGGCGCGCGCCGGTGCGTGCCAGCACCGTGGAGAGGATGGCCAGGAAGGGCGCCAACATCATGACGCGTACCATCTTGGTGATGACGGCCGTGTTGGCTGCGTTTTCGCCGATCGACCTGCCCGCGGCAACGACTTGCGCCACTTCATGAACCGTCGATCCGGTAAAAATGCCATAGAACGCAGGCGACATGGCCAGAGGATGGCTCTGATGGATGAAGTGATAGAGGGCGGGGTATAGAAAGATTGCGACAGTACCGAATACCACCACGGTCGATACCGCGACGGTGACCTGTTCGGCGCGACCGCGTACCACCGGTTCGGTTGCCATCACGGCGGCTGCCCCGCAGATCGCGCTGCCGGCCCCGATGAGCACAGCGGTCTCGCGATCCAATTTGAACAGCCGGGTTCCCATCCACCACGACAATATGAAGGTGCTGCTCAACACCAGGACATCGATTGCCACACCGGCAATGCCGACGTGAGCGATGTCCTGAAACGTCAGCCTCACGCCGTACAGAATGATGCCCAGCCGTAGCAAGGTCTGCTTGGAAAAGGTCACGCCGGCGGCGCCGGTGTGAGCAAAGCGGGGGTACAGCGTATTTCCCACCAACATACCGAGTACGATGGCCACGGTGAGCGCGCTGATCCCCGCGGAAGCGAACCAATCGACTCGCCCTACCGAGATCGCGACGGCGGCCAAGAGGGCGGTGAGCGCCAAGCCGGGAAGGCGATGGGCAGTCCTCTGCCGCCAGCCTCGGGGCTGACGGTCGAACTCACCGGTGTCGGCATGCGTCTTTCCGCAGTCATCGGGAACGGTAGATCTCAAGCATTCATCTCGCGTCGGGTTGGCGATGAACCTCGACGGTGAGGTGCGATAGGCCTTTGAATCCCCGGAGCGCCCGATGATAGAACGCGGGCCCGCGTTGCGCCACTGCACTGACGACCGAAATGACCGCCCCGAAGTGCCCGGGTCCCAGGCGCCACACATGCAAGTCCAGCAAACGATCACCGGCGGCGACGATGGCCGTCCGGATCTTCTTCTCAATGGTGTCGCTGGGACAAATGTCGAGAAGAATTGCCCCGGTATCGCGAATCAATCCATAGGACCAATTGGCGATGACCAGAGCACCTACCATGCCTGCGAGCGGATCCATCCACAGCCAGCCGAAGAGCTTGGCAAGCGTCAATCCGATGATGGCCAAGACCGAGACCGCCGCGTCGGCTATGACGTGCACATAGGCCGCGCGCATGTTGTGGTCGCGTGCATCGATGCCGTCTTGGTCCGACGCTGAGGCAGCGGCGATCGGACTCGATTCCTCGCCATGCGCGTGTTGGTGAGAATGCGGGTGTTCGTGAGGGTGGTCGTGATCGTGATCATGAGAGTGATCGTGATCATGAGAGTGATCGTGATCATGAGAGTGATCGTGATCATGAGAGTGATCGTGATCATGAGAGTGATCGTGCTGGTGGGCATGTCCGTGACCGTGCCCATGGTGGTGATCGTCGCCGCTCAGCAGCCACGCGCTGGCGATGTTGACTGCCAAGCCGACCACGGCAATGGGAATGGCCTCGCCGAAATGAATGGGCACCGGCGCGAGGAAACGCGTCACGGCCTCGTAGCCGATCAGCATCGCGATCATCGCGAGGATGATGGCGCTGGTGAATCCCGCGAGATCGCCCAGCTTGCCCGTGCCGAACACGAATCGACGGTCCCTGGCATGCTTTCGTGCGTAGGAGTAGGCGAGCGCCGCGATCAGCATCGCACTCGCATGGGTCGACATGTGCAAACCATCGGCCACCAACGCCAGGGATCCAAATAGGCTGCCGCCCAAGATCTCCACCAGCATCATGACGCTGCAGAGCGCGATGACTGCCCAGGTCTTGCGCTCGTTTTTATCATGACCTACGCCCAAGAACACATGCTCGTGGGCCGCCGGCGGCATTTCATCCGCATCGCTCATCGTGTCCTCGTCGCTCATGGATGCCTGAACTCAAGTCTCGGGAATGGTCCGATCCACCTGCCACGCGGCGGCGCTGACCTGCGGCTCCAAACTCAGTCGCCCCACGATCTGTTCCAGCGCCGCATCGTTGCGCTTGGGGGCCAGCACCTGAGCAGTGATGACGACTTTCGAGGTGTCGATGTCGGCGCTGTCGATCCGTCGCAGACCCAATTCGGCCCGAGAAAGCGCATGCAGCAAGACCGATCGTAGCTGCGCCTCCTCGGTGTTCTTGCAGGTCAAGGTCACCGTGTAGCAAGTCTCGGCGTCGACGGACAGCACGTTGCGCTTGTTGAGCAGCTTGACCAGAGGTCGCAGGCAGATGTTGGTGCCCACCACGAAACCGGTGGCCACCAAACCAGGCGCCCAGAATCCCGCGCCCACGAATGTGCCGACCATGGCAGAACACCACAGAGTCGCCGCCGTGTTGAGACCGTGGACGTTGACCCCCTCGCGCAAAATCACGCCGGCGCCGAGAAAGCCGATGCCGGTCACGATTTGCGATGCAATCCGCGTCGGATCCGCGGGATTCAGCATGGAGGAGAAGACGACGAATCCGCACGAACCGAGCGCGACCAAGGCGTTGGTCCGAAGCCCCGCCATCTTCTGGTGCCACTGCCGCTCGATGCCGATGCCGGAGCCGAGCAGCACGGCCAAACTGAGCCGGCCGACTGATTCGACGATTTCAATCTGCGTGTTCAGCATGGTTTGCCGTCAAGTTGACTCGTTATCGCATAAACAATACCCTACCCGGGTATAGTTATGCAATGGAGTTTCGGCGATGGGCCACGTTGCCAAGGAAAAATCCAAACTACTCAATCGTCTCAAGCGCATTCGCGGCCAGATAGAAGCCATGGAGCGCGCGGTCGAAGCAGACGGTGAGTGTGCCGCGGTGCTGCAACAAGCCACTGCGTGCCGGGGGGCAATGGACGGCTTCATCGCGGAGGTTATCGAGGACCACATTCGCGAGCATATGGTAAGTCCAGGCGCAGGCCGTAATGCGCCTCAGGTACTGGCCGCCGAAGAACTCATCGAGATCGTTCACCAATATTTGAAGAAATAGCCGCGCATATCGCGAGCGGCGCCATCCATTCGACTGCTTTCTTGTCGGCATAATCTTACATGGCGGCGCCCACAAATCATCTCGCTTGACACGGTACGGCAGAGCCAGGCTTGCTGGGCCTACGGTCATCCCCGCAGCATGTCGGACTTGCGCGGCATCGACTGGCATGAAGCAGCCGGCAAAAGTCGCGCCTTTTGCCGGCGGCAACGGAGCTGATGTCCGACAAATTCGCAGGAGCGAATTTGTCCAATTGACTAGGGGGTGCAAGATTGAATGGCTTGAGGCGGATCGGTTCATGGATGCGTACCGAAGCGCCGCGCGCCGGCGCCATGGCGGTATTCGCCACCCTGTTGGCGAGCGGTGCTCAGGCGGCGAAGTTCACCGCCACCGAGCGCACCCAAATCCAGGAGCCGCGGCCGCCCGATGTGCCGAGCGACGAGATCCTCGAAGCGCAAGGCGCGGTCGTCGGCACGATCGAATTGGACCTGCGCCAGATATTCGACGAGCACGATTCCCGCGAGAACAGCGGTTTATACCATCTGGCCGATCAAGTTCACGTGCGCAGCCGGCAATCGGCGATACGCGCGCAGCTGCTGTTTCGCACCGGTGACCCTTACAAGGCTCGCGTCCTCGCGGAAACCGAGCGCAACTTGCGTGCGCTCTCCTATATCTACGATGCGAGCGTGGTGCCGGTCAAATATGCCGACGGCAAGGTCACGGTACGTGTCATCACGAAGGATGTCTGGACCTTGAGTCCGGGAATATCATTCTCCCGCGCCGGCGGGACCAACAGTTCGGGCGTCGATCTGTCCGATTCCAATGTTCTCGGTTTCGGCAAATCGCTCGCCATCGGTCATTCCAGCAACGTCGATCGCACCAGCAATGGCGTCTCTTACGGCGACCCTAATTTGTTCGGCTCGCGGTGGACCCTGGGAGCCGCCTATTTCAATGCCAGTGACGGCGATCAACGCACGTTCGCCCTGCAACAGCCGTTTTATTCGCTGGATACTCCGTGGTCGGCCACGGTGAAAGCCATGAAGTTCGACCGGACCGTGTCGCGCTACAACCTGGGCGACATCGTGGATCAATTCCAACGCGACGAAAACTACTACGAGGTGAGCGGCGGCTGGTCCACTGGCTTGGTCGATGGCTGGACGCGCAGGGTGTATGCCGGCGTGCGCTATGATCAGAACCTGTTTGCGCAGGTTCCCGGTACCTCGACCCCGGCTGCCATATTGCCCCCGAATCGCACCCTGTCCTATCCCTTCGTCGCCGCCGAGTTGGTGCAAGATGATTTTCGCAAGGCCGGAGATCAGAATCAGATCGGCCGCACGGAGGATTTGTTTTTTGGAACGCATTTGTACGCCGAGGTCGGCTATTCCGGCACCGCGTTCGGCGCGAACCAAAACGACCTGCTGTTCACCACCAGCGCGGCAAAGGGATATCAGCTGACCCGCCTTACCCAGCTGTTCCTGGCCGGCACTATCAATACACGGCTGGAGAGCGGAAGCATCCGCAATTTATTCGTGGACGGCACCGCGACCTATTATTGGCGGTGGCAGGATGACAAGGTGCTGTTCATGTTCTTGAACGGAACCACCACGCATGCGCTGGACCCGGACTCGCAGTTGCTGATCGGCGGCGATACGGGTCTTCGCGGCTACCCGCTGCGCTTCGAATCGGGAACTTCCCGCGGCCTGTTGACCGTCGAACAACGCTTCTACACCGACTGGTATCCGTTTCGCCTGGCGCGTTTCGGAGCGGCGATATTCGGCGACGTCGGCCGTACCTGGGGTCGCGGCGTCATCGGCAATAGCGATCCTGGCACGCTCAAGGACGTAGGTTTCGGCATGCGGTTCGGCAACACCCGTTCCGGACTCGGCAATGTCCTGCACGTCGACGTTGCGTTTCCCTTGAATGCGGATCGCAACATCAGCAGGGTGCAATTCTTGGTACAAACCCGCGCGAGCTATTGAGGCGCGGTGCCGCGCCGGTTCTTGTAGACTCATCGGCGCACGAATCAATGCAGGGGATGATCCGATGACCCATGAGAAGTCGAAGTACCTGGCCGCATGGGTGACATTCACGGCGCTGGCATGCGGCGCGAAGCCCGCAGCCGCGGCTCCGGCGAATTGCGCGGACTTGGCGCATGTGGCGTTGCCGAGTACCACCATCACATTGGCAGAGTCCGTGGCCGCCGGCGCATTCACCCCGCCGGTCCCCTCCTGGGCGCGCGCGTTCATGCAGCCGAAGCC
This sequence comes from Gammaproteobacteria bacterium, assembly GCA_021323735.1. Taxonomy (GTDB): domain Bacteria; phylum Pseudomonadota; class Gammaproteobacteria; order Steroidobacterales; family Steroidobacteraceae; genus Bog-1198. The sequence continues at coordinate 29,149 of JAJPKM010000014.1, read as the reverse complement.
GGTTCCGCTAGCCTTCTGCCGCGTGACGGGGGATATCCGCCCGACGCAGGACTCGGATATCAAGTTCGAGGTGTGGCTGCCGCTGTCCGGCTGGTCCGGCCGATACGAATCGGTGGGCAATGGAGGCTTTGCGGGCTCGATTCGCTATGACTCCATGCTGAACCCGCTGCAGGCAGGTTCCGTGGTGGCATCGACCGACGATGGCCATGACGGCCCGGCGATCGGACCCACCAGTGCCGACTGGGCCTTCGGCCATCCCGAAAAAGTCATCGACCATGGCTATCGCGCCGTGCATCTCACGGCGGTGGCGGCCAAGGCGATTACCGCGGCGTTCTATGGCCGCCCGCCGGCCCACTCGTACTTCGTCGGATGTTCCAAGGGTGGCCAGGAGGGATTCATGGAGGCGCAACGCTTTCCGGATGACTTCGACGGCATCGTCAGCGGAGCCGCCTCCAACCAGTGGACCGACCTGTTTTCCAGTTTCATGTGGACCGAAAGCCTCAACTTGGCCAATCGCGAGGGTTATCTTTCGCCGGACGATCTGGCCAAGATCGGCAAGGCCGTCACGGCCGCCTGCGAGACGCCCAGTGGCGCCAAGAATGGATTCATCGGCGATCCGCTGCGCTGCGAGGTGAAACCATCTTCGCTCGGTCTCACGCCGGCCAAGCTGCGTACCTATGAGGCCATTCATCGGGGTCCGAGAGACAAGTCAGGCCGGCAGGTTTACGCCGGCCAGGCCTATGGCAGCGAGAATCCCGGGTGGCAGGACACCATCAGCGCCGAAAGTTTCGAGGCCGCCGAAACCGAGGCGCAGATGAGCATGTATGGCGGGAATTTCTATCGGAATTTTGTTTATCAGGACCACCGTTGGAGCTTTCACGGCTTTGATCTCGAGAAGGGGCGCGCCGATGCCGAACGGACCGTCGGCAAGATCATGAACGCCGACGAGGTGAGCTTTGCGGGTTTCAAGGCGCACGGCGGCAAGCTCATTCAATACACCGGCATGGCGGATTCCATCGTCACGCCGTTGAGCTCAGTGAAGTGGTACCAGTCCGTGGTGGCGGCACAGGGGCAGGCTTCGGACCCCGCGACGCTCAAGCGGGTTCAGCAGTTCTATCGGCTGTTCCTGGCGCCCGGCGTGGGTCACTGCGGAGGGGGAGCCGGACCGAATCAATTCGGTCAGGCGGGTGGTACCGGCGATGCGGACCACGACATGGTGGTGGCGAGAAGGGTACGGCGCCGACCCGAATCGTGGCGACAAAATATATCTCAGACGACAAGACGAAGGGCGTGGCCATGACGCGGCCGTTATGTCCGTTTCCGCAGGTCGCCAAGTACCAAGGATCCGGCGACGTCGCCGATGCCGTAAACTTTGCGTGTGCGGCCGATCAGTAACGGCCCTCACGGTACATTCGGCATGGGCTGCAGGCGGTTGCGGTCTGGTTTGTCAAACGGCTCAATTTTCGCCACCATGACGGTCCCATGAACAGGATCACACCCCGAGAATTTCGCAACGCCTTCGTCGCCGTCATGCAATCGGAGCACGACAACTTTCGCACCGCGGTGGGCTTCGAGGTTAAATCCTACAATTTTTTCATGCGCACCTCGATTTATCCGCGGGTCGCCCGGCAGCTTGGTTTGCAGTCATGGAACAAGGAGTACTTCACGCTCGACGGGATGTTTTACGAGAAGCGGGGCACGGACGAGACGGGCAAGTACGCCACCTATGCGAATTGGATTTCCGTCGCCATCGAGCATGAAAACGACAGTGCTCGCGCGCACGAAAAGATGAACAAGCTGCAGGCCTTCAACGCGCCGCTCAAGGTATTGATCACCTATGCGGCCGAAGGAGCCGCTTCCGAGAGCCTGTTGGTAAAGTACGAGAATCTCATCAAGACCTCGGATGTATTCCAGGACGTCGCGACATTGCGCCAACAACTCGTCATCTTGGGAACCCCAAAAACGGTGCGCGAATGGCGTTTCTATGCCTACGAGAACGACGGGTTTGTCTTGATGCTGCCCGGCTAGCCGAACGACGAAGCTCGAAGAGCGGACGGGCGCGGCGGCAGCCCCCGGTCAGGCGCTCGCGGCGTTCAATTGTTCGATGGCTGCCCGATCCAGATTCAATTGCGTGGCGGCCAGCAACTCCTCGAGCTGATCGACGGTGGTGGCGCTGGCGATCGGCGCGGTAATGCTGGGGCGTGCGATTTGCCATGCCAACGCCGCCGTGGCCGGTGAAGCGCCGTGGCGGCGGCCGACATCGTCCAAGGCCGCCAGAATTCTCAGACCGCGTTCATTGAGAAATTTCTCGATCACGCCTTTTCCGCGCGCGCTCTTGGCGGCATCGGCGGGGGTGCGGTACTTTCCGCTGAGAAATCCGGAGGCGAGGGCAAAGTAGTTTACGACGCCGATCTGTTGCTTCAGGCACAGGGGTTCGAGGTCGGCTTCGTAGTCGCTGCGTGCATAGAGGTTGTAGTGCGGTTGCAGTGCTTCGTAACGCGGCAGCCCGTGCTTGTGGCTGGTCTCCAATGCCTCGGCCAGGCGAGCCGCGGTGAAATTCGACGCCCCGATGGTGCGTACCTTCCCTTGGGCGATGAGCTTTTGATAGGCGCCCAGGGTTTCTTCCATGGGTACGCCGGCATCGTCGCAATGCGAGAAGTATACATCGACATAATCGGTCTGCAGTCGGCGCAGTGATTCGTCGATGGACCGCGTAATGTGCGCCGCCGACAGGCCCTTGCGGTCCGGGGCCATTTGCATGCCGACCTTGGTGGCAATCACCAGGTCTTGGCGCCTGCCGCGGTGCTTCAGCCAGTTGCCGATCACCGTTTCCGATTCACCGCCTCGGTGTCCCGGGGCCCACACGGAGTAGACATCCGCCGTATCGATGAAATTCAGCCCCGCGGCCACGAGGGCATCGAGCACCGAAAATGATGCCGCCTCGGTGGCGGTCCATCCAAATACATTGCCGCCGAGACACAGCGGGGCCACCCGCAAGCTCGAACGTCCTAGTGGACGAAGTTGCATAGGATTTTCCTGGAACACTAACGGTGCCGATCATACCAGGGGGCCGGTCTTGTGCATTCCGTGTGACCGCGAGCGGGACGGATTTGGGGCGTCCCAAGCGGCCATGCCGACATCTTTGCCTGTATCCTGTAAGCTTAAAAGCTTGAAAATTAGGGTCGATCGATGAAACTTCTTGCGCGCCTGTTCAGCAAATCCCCGTCGCCGTCCGCGCTCCCCGAACGTGGCGCCATGCTCCGAGCGGGCTCCACCAATCCCAGCGCCGATGCGGCGCCGCATGCCGGCGAGGAAGCCTTGCGCGTGGCGGCCATTCAGGAGCTGCCGGACGGCGAGGAACTGCGCGGGCTTGCCGGATTCGGCGCTGCGACTGCGGATACCGCGAACCCTGCGCCGCCGGCGGTGCAGCGCGCGGCGCGCATGCGCATGGCACGGCTGATCGATACGGACGCGATTGATTTTCCTGCGTATTGCGATGAGGCGCGCGGCCGGCCGGAGATGTTGTCCGTCGCCGCGCTTTGTCAGGATGCTAACCGTCTGGCGCAGGCGCTGGCCTCGATCCAGGATCCTGAGCAAATCGCACGGCTGGTCGTCGAGAGTCCGTCGAGCCGATTGCGTCAATTGGCGGCGGAGTCGATGCAGGATCCTGTGCAACTGCGGCGCCTGCTCGCGCAGGTCCGCGGCAAGGATAAGAACGTCTACAAGATTCTCAAGCACAAGTGCGATGCGCTGAATGCCGAGGAGCGCAAGCGGGAGGAGATCCGCAACGAGATCGCGGCGATTTGCGCCGCGCTGGAGCGGCACAGCCATCGCAGCTATGACCCGCAGTACCCGGCGGTGTTCGAGCACCATAAAGCCCGTTGGCTGGCACTGCCCGAGCCGCCGGCCGCGGACTTGGATCAGCGCGCGCGTACGGCCATCGAACGCTGCGCACAGGTCATCGACGCGCATCTTTCGCAGCTGGCGAGGCAGGCGGATGCCGCGGCTGCCCGTAAGGCCGCTGTCGAACGCGAGGAGGCGGCGCAACAGGCCGCCCGCGCCGCCGCCGCCGAACAGGCCGAAGCGCAGGCCCGTGCGCGGCAGGAAGCCGCGGCCACGCGCGAGGCGGAGGAGCGGCAGCGCGCCGAACAACGGGCCGCGGAAGAGCGGCTGTCTCGGCAGATCGGCAGCCTGATCCGCATGGCCAACGCGGCGCTGCGCGACGGCGCGACGCAACGGGCCGCCGGACTGCGTCGCTCGATCGAGCAGAAACTGCCGGCCGCCGGGCTGCCGGCGCATCTGTCGCGCCAGGTCGAGCAGCTCGACGAGAAGCTTGCGGAACTCAAACAGTGGAAGGACTATGCTGTCGCGCCCAAGCGGATTGAGCTCATCGGCGAGATGGAAGCGCTGATCGGTTCGACGCAGGAGCCCACCGCTCTGGCCGAGCGCATCAAGTCGCTGCAGCAGGACTGGCGAACCATCAGCCGCGGCATCGTGAGCGAAGCCACGGAGGAATGGGAGCGGTTCCACCGCGCCTCACAAGCGGCCTATGAGCCCTGTCGCGAGCACTTCGAAGCGCAGGCAAAGCTGCGGCAGCAGAACCTCGAGAGGCGCCAGGCGGTGCTGGCACGCGTGCTGGCCTTCGAAGCCGCGCAGAATGTCGATCATCCGGATTGGCGGCTGATGGCCAGTGTCCTGAGTGAAGCACCTCAGGAATGGCGCCGGTGCTCCCCGGTGGACCGCGACGCCGGGCGTGCAATTCAGGAGCCGTTCGAGGAGGCGCTGCGCCGCCTGCAGGCGCGGCTCGACGGCTGGCATGGGAGCAATGTCGCCGACAAGCAATCGCTCATCAAGCGTGCGCGGCACGTGCTGACTTTAGACGATGGCCGCGAAGCCATCGATGCGGTGAAACGGCTGCAGGTGCTGTGGAAGGAGACGGGTCCGGCGCCGGCCGCCCAAAGCCAAGCTCTGTGGAACGAGTTTCGCGAGGTGTGCGACTCGGTCTATCAGAAAAGACAGCAGGCCCATGCCGAGTATACCGCGGGGCTGGAAGCCAATAAGTCGAAGGCAATCGCATTGTGCGAACAGGTCGAGCAGGTTGCGGGCTCATCCGGTGCGGCGCTGCTCGAGGCCACGGTGAAAATTCCCGAGTGGTGCGAGGCTTATCAGGCGCTCGATGAAATGCCCCGGACGGAGACACGCGCGCTGCAAGAGCGGTTCGAAAGGGCCATCGATCTGTGCAAGACCCGAATCGCGCAGCAGAAAGTGCGCGATACCGAGCAGGCCTTCAAGAATCTATGGGAGGCTGCCCGCGCCATTCATGCCTTCGAGTGGGCGATGTGGCGGGACGCCGAGTCTTCGGAGCGCGAGGCGCTGAAGCAGGCCGCCGACAGCCTCATCGCCGGCACCCAGCTTTGGCCAAAGGGCGGGCTGAAGGCGCTCAAGGATGCCCTGGCACGGTCGGACTCGGGCGGTGACGCCGATATCGAGGCTCGCGAGAAGGCCTTGCGGATGCTATGTGTTCGCGCCGAAATTCAAAGCGACACCGCCACCCCGGCCGAGGATGAATCGCTGCGCCGCCAGCACCAGGTGCAAAGACTGACGCAGGCCATGGGTCAGGGGCTCGGCGCGGGCGGGCAGGAATGGGATGCCATGGTGCTGGAGTGGATCGGCATCGGCGCCGTCGCGCCCGAGGTGCACGAGAGTTTGCGCCAGAGATTCACGCGTTGCTGGGAGAGAAAGCCGATGGGCGAAGCCCCACCAACGGCCTGGAAGGAGGACGAAGGGGCGCGGCGCAAATCCCGCGATCCTCGCGACGAGAACCCCCGCGCTCGCGGCCGCGACCGGCCTAAGGTCGCGAGTCGGCGCGGCTGATCAAATCTGAGAGGTACAGCATTCGATCCAAGAGGCGTGCAGCCCGCTGTAACGACCCTTCAGGGCAGGATGCCGAAAGTTTTCACCATCAAGGGCGTGTCGACGATCACGTGCGGGGCCACCGCGTGGTAGCCGATGGCATGGACCCAGGCATTGCCGGTGCGCAATGTCAGGACGCTCTTGATCATCCCCGGCCCGAAATACTGCAGCACCACGAAAATCAGCGACAGCGCCGCGTTGCGCGGTGAATCGAATGCGGACCAACCCTCGACGATGTGCATGAGCGCATAGGTCAATCCACCGAGCAGCACCGTGCTGATCGCCGATCCGGTCAATCGCAGATAGCGCGGCAGCAGGATCGCGTAGATCAGGACCATGGTGGGCAGCACCGTGCCGAGGAAGAATACGAAGAATGTCAGCGGCGCTCCCAGGAGCATTTGATGCGCGCTGAGGCGGAACAGACTCTTGTCCAGCGCGATGAGCTCGAAGGCGGATTCGACCAACAAGACGATGAGAATCAACCAGGCATCTTTGCGGCGGTCGGTCGAGCGCAGATTGAGCTCGGAATTCGTGTAGCGACGCCGAAAATACAGATACGGTGCGACCGCAAACACCAGGAAATTGTACAGGGCCCACACACAGACCTCTGCGCGCGCCGGCGGCTGGCTGCAGCCGAAGACCGAGCCGGCAATATGGAAGCTGAAAGGGCGAAACCCCAGCGCCGGCCCCAGGATCCAGCCACCCACCTGACCCAGGGCGGCATAGCCGAGAACGAGAGCAGTCTCGCGCCATGCGGTGCGGTGCTCGGGTGCGCGCACGAGCATGTCGGGTATGACTCTGGCGCGCGTGATCAAGAAGGTGAGCAGCATCAGCGCGAAAATCTCGATCATTCCCAAGCTGGGCGCGGCCATCTGGACTGAGAAGGGCAGCTGGGCCACGGCGGGCCGGTCGAAGGGTAAGGCACCGTGCGCAAGCCAAAGTGCCGCGAGATTGCCGAGGATCCACAGCGCCGCGGCCAGCTGAACACCCCGATGAGCCGATATCGCTCGCAGCTGCCCCTTCAGCGAGGCGTTCGCCGTGGAGCGTGCAGGCAATGGATCGCGAACATTCATGCCGGGAGTTCCTGAGCGGATCCGGCTCAGTATGATCGCGAATCTGCGGCTCCGTACGGATATCGGTCGACGGCACGCAGCCACGGGCGAGGTGGTGCCCCTCAGGCCCGGCCGGCGAGGCGCTCTTCCGTCACCATCGCGAGGAATCCCCCCGCACAATAGTTCACCAGCCGTGTGCGTACCTCGTCGAGATCCTTGGCGCGGCACAGGCCGTCGGAAAGGCGGTCTACGCGCTCGGTCTCCGAAAGCGCCAGCATCATCGAGCCGGCGAGGAAGTTATAGGCCCAGTACAACTCTCTCTTGGGTATTCCCGGCAGCGCGCGCTGCAGTATTTCGATGAGTTCGTGGACGCTGGTGTCGAATACGCGGTGAATAATCTCGCCGCCCCAGGGGGTGTTGTCGATCTGGGCCACCAGCGCAAAGTAGCTCTTCCAGCCCAAATCCCCATTCTGCGACAGCTCGATCATCGGATTGATGAACGCGGCGATCGCGCCGTGCGCGCTCAATTTGACGCCGCTGCTCGATACGTACGCATTCAGCGAATCGTGTCGCGCCGTGATGAGCACGCGCGCGCGCCGCTCGAACACGGCGTTGAACAGGCCCCATTTGTTCTTGAAGTGATAGTAGATGAGCGCGTCGTCCGCTCCCGCCATCGTGGCCACTTGGCGTGTGGTGACCCCGTAGAAACCCCGGTCGGCGAAAAGCCTCTCGGCGGCATCCAGTAATCGTCCCCGCGCCTTGACGCCGCCCTCCGACCGGTGAGGCCTACCGCGCCGCTTGGGCTTTTTCTTCTTCGGTCGGGGCAGCGACTTGGGCTGAGAACTGGTCAAACACGATCCTCTGGCGTAGGGGCCCGGAACTGGGTTTCCCGCGAGGGAACAATAGCCGATCGATGGCCGCGGCGCCCGCTGAAAACGCGCTGCCATGCCTATTTAGGCGATCGCTGAATTTTCGTGCGGCCTCGCGCCCGGCGACGCGGGCGCCCAGGCGGGACGCGCGGTGCACGAAAATGCCTGAAATGCGCCTCAAGAACTCAAATATAGGCGGGAGGAACGGTGCTTTGCCGATCCGTACCTGGCTTGACATGCCAGTGGTCTTGGAATAATTTCAGCGAGCGCTGAATTGATAACAACATGCCGGCTAAACGAGCCGCGATTCCAAATTCGCAGCTATGGCGGGAGTAAATATGATTTCATCGTGCTTCAAGTACGCGCTGGCAGGCGGGGCCGCGCTCATTTTGTGCAACACGCAGGCCATGGCCCAGGTCGCGGCACAGTCGGCGGCGTCCGATACCGAACTCGAGACCGTCATCGTGACGGCCACGCGGCGCTCCGAGTCCATCCAGAATGTCGCGGGCCAGGTGACCGCCCTGACGGGTGGTGTCTTGGATCAGATGAACGCACAGGACTTCACGGGTTTTGCGGGCTTCGTGCCCGGCTTGAGCTATGCATCCACCGGAGCGTCCACCAACCTGATCGTGATCCGCGGCATCACCACCGGATCGCAGCTCAGCAGCGCGATCGGCCTGTACGTGGACGACATACCCTTGGGGGCCAGCACCTCATTCGGCATCGGGTATCAGAGCTTGAACATCAATACCTTCGACTTGAGCCGGGTAGAGGTGCTCAACGGCCCACAAGGCACGTTGTACGGCGCAACATCGTTGGGCGGGACGGTGAAGTACATCACGGCGCCGCCGGATCCCAAGGCATTCAGCGCAGAGGCGGGGGTGGCAGTCTCCTCCACCGAGCATGGTGGTATCAACCATACCTACACCGGCATGGTGAACCTGCCGTTCGGCAACGGCATCGGCGCGGTGCGCGTCGACGGCTACCAGGATTACGATTCCGGCTACACCAAGGACCCGATTTTTCATCGCGACAATCAGGGTTGGAGCCGTTCCGAGGGCGGGCGCTTCGGGTTGCTGATGCAGCCGACCGAGGAACTGGATATCCGGCTCAACGCGTCGACACAGCACATCCCGAGCGAAAGCGCCGACGTGGCCTTCCGCAATCCGGCGACCCACCAGCCGGTCTATGGCACCTATGATCAGGCCTACCCGACATTCCAGCCCTCGGACTACAGCTTGACGCTGTATTCCGGCGAAGTGAGTTACGATTTCCCGTTCGCCAAACTGACCTCCATCAGCGGCTATCAGGTCAACAATGGCACCAGTAACACGGACCAAAGCCTCATCTACCAGACCGTCCTCACTGGATTGGGCGCCGGCGCCGATCCCTGGAGCCTCTTCGTCGACACCACGACCAAGAAGTTCACCGAAGAGTTGCGGCTGGCATCGCATGAGAATGGCTACTTTCAATGGCTGGTAGGCGGCTATTTCGATACCGAGAAAACCTCCGAAATCGTCGATCTGTTCGACAACGCGAACCCCGGCGGGACTCTTCTGGGAATCTCACCATTCACCAGCTTTCTGCCCAGCACTTATCGCGAATATGCCGCGTACGCCGATGGCACGGTCTTCATCACCAAGCAGTTCGAACTGGGCTTAGGGGTCCGCTACAGCAAGCAGCGGCAAGCCTATGAGGAAACCATATCGGGTCTGTTGGCCACGTTATCGGCCGCGGTGTTCACACCGCCGGTGGCAACCTCGGATCAGAGCGTGGTGACTTATTTGATCAATCCGAAATTCCATATCACCGACGATGTCATGGTGTATGCGCGAGCCGCCAGCGGCTTTCGACCCGGCGGTCCTAATTTCGTGTTGAAACCCGGGCTTGGAAATCCGACCTTCGGCGCCGACCGGCTCTGGAATTACGAACTGGGTGAGAAGTCGACATTTCTCGAAAATCGGCTGTCCGTGGATTTCGATGTCTACGACATTTTGTGGAAGGACATCCAGGTGACGGTGAACAATGGAGGTGTCAATCAGCTCGAGAACGCCGGTACGGCCCGTGTGACCGGCGCAGAGATGGCGGTGAACTATCGAGTTTTCGCGCCGCTGACCGTCGGCGCTTCCGCTGCCTACACCAATGCGCGCCTGACCAGCCCCGCGCCGGTACTCGATCTGCCGAATCCCGGCGCGCGATTGCCGTTGTCGCCGCGGTACAACTTTGCCGTCCTAGGCACCTACAATTTCAACATCGTCGACGGCTACACCGGAGCATTCACGCTGACCGATCGCTACTTGGGCAGTCGCAACATCGGCTTCGGCGGCCAACACACCGTCTTTGGCACGCCCATCAGTCCTCTTTACGGGCTGCGTGCGTACAACACCACGGATCTGGATCTGGCGGTCAACGCGCCCCATGGGTTGGAGCTGGGCTTGTTCTTGAAGAATCTCTTCGACAAGGTCGGCGAGGTTTCAGCCAATACCGCTGCGAATCAGTACAATTCCGGGGCGCCGGTACCGGTTTACCTTTCGCAGCCCCGAACCGTCGGTGTATCTCTGAAAGTGAAGTTCAACTGAGCTGCATCAGTGAATCGCAGGTCATCGAGTTGCGGGTCAGCGAATTACAGGCCAGTAAATTTCAGGTCAGTGGCAGGCCGTGGATTCTCGAGTCGCCATGACACAGTCCGCCGATGACCTGGACTTTTGCACGGTCGAAACCACGGCCGGAAAGGTGCGTGGCCTGATCCAGGCGGGCGTGCGGCAGTTCAAAGGAGTGCCTTACGGGGCGTCCACCGCCGGCCCGAATCGGTTTCAGCGGCCGCGCCCACCTTCCCCTTGGACCGGAGTGCGCGATTGTTTCGGATACGGTCCCGTGTCCCCGCAACATCCCTCGGATCGGCGCAATGACTATGCGCGCCTCATCCAGTTCGATCTCAACGTTGCCTTCGGTGGCATGGGCGAGGACTGCCTGCAATTGAACGTCTGGACACCGGGCACGAGCTCAAGCGAGAAACGCGCGGTGCTTTTTTCCATCCATGGCGGAGGCTTTGCCATCGGTTCGGGCAATGGCCCGATGTATGACGGCGCAAGGCTCGCCGACTTTGGCGATGTGGTCGTGGTCACGGTGACACATCGACTGGCCAGCTTCGGATTTCTCAATCTCGCCGATATCGATCCTTCGGGTCCGTGGTCCGACGCGGGAGCCTGCGGGATCATGGATTTGGCGGCGGCCCTCACGTGGGTTCGCGACAACATCGCCAATTTCGGCGGCGATCCTGGAAAAGTCATGATTTTCGGCCAATCCGGGGGTGGCTGGAAGGTGAGTGCCTTGCTCGCCATGGGCGCGGCGCGCGGATTGTTTCACCGCGCCGCCGTTCAAAGCGGCTCATTGCTGAAGCATATGCCACGCGAGGCGGGCGCCGACCTGGCCGGCCGATTCATCCGGCAACTCGGTTTGTCGAAATCCAATCTGCGCGACATCACCGCCATGCCGTGGAGCCGATTGCTGGCGGCGCAAATGGAAATCGGCATGCATGCCTTCGTGCCCGTGCTCGATGGCCGCAACCTGGTAAGCGATCCATTTCAGCCCACGGCACCGCTCGAGTCCAGCGACGTTCCGCTCATCGTGTCCACCACCTTGGATGATGCGGGGCTGTTCCTGACGAACTTCGCCTTGACGGAAGCGGAACTGAAAAAGACCCTGGCCGAAAGCTTCGGCAGCAAGGCGGATGGCCTGATCGAGCTGTACCGCGACCTGTTCCCGGCCAAATCGCCCTTCTTGCTCTACTCGCAAATCATCACCGACGCCGGATTTCGGCGCTTCGCCAATGCACAGGCCGAGCGCAAGGCGGAGCAGCGCCGGGCACCGGTGTACACCTACCTCTGGGAGTGGGCCAGTCCCGCCTTCGATGCGAAGTTCGGCGCGGTACATGGGATGGACGTTGCGGCCTCATTTCACAATGAACGGGATGCCATTGTCGGCGGGGGGTCTCGGGACGCCATGACCATGTGTGGACATCTCGCCGCGGCCTGGGTGAATTTCGCCAAGACCGGAAATCCGAACACAGCGGACCTGCCGAAGTGGCCGGCATTCGATGCGCAGGATCGTTCGACGATGATCTTTGCCGCCGAGACGCGCGTGGTGAGTGATCCGTATGCCGCGATACGCCTCTTCTGGAAAGACATGCCCGGCCCGCACAGCGTCCTCGGCTGACATGCCATTGGGTATATGAAACTGCAGGGTCAGACGGCGTTGGTCACGGGTGCGGCAGGCGGCATCGGCAGGGAAATCGCGCTCGCCTTTGCGCGCGAGGGCGCGCGGGTGGCCATCGCGGACATTGCGTTCGAGGCCACGGCCGCCGTGGCCGCTCTCATCCACACGCTGGGCGGTGAGGCGGTCGCGCTGCCGATGGATGTGACGGTCGAGAAGAGCGTCGACGCCGCCGTGTCGTCGGCGGCTGCCCGGTTCGGTGGTATCGACATTCTCGTCAGCAACGCCGGCACTCAGATCGTGCGACCGGTCGAGGAGCTCAGCCTCGATGAGTGGAAGGGCGTCTTGGCAGTCCATCTCGACGGCGCATTCCTCACCACCAAGGCCTGTCTGCCGCTCATGAAGAATTCGACGCGCGGCGGGACCATCATCTACATGGGCTCGGTGCACTCGAAGGAAGCCTCACCGCTGAAGGCACCCTACGTGACGGCCAAGCATGGAATCATGGGGCTGGCCAAGGTCGTGGCCAAGGAGGGTGCCAAGTTCAAAGTGCGGGCCAATGTCATCTGTCCGGGATTCGTGCGCACCCCGTTGGTGGAAAGGCAAATCCCCGAGCAAGCGCGGGCACTGGGAATCAGCGAACAGGAAGTGATCAGGGACGTCATGCTGGGCGACACGGTGGACGGCGAGTTCACATCGTCGCAGGACGTGGCTGAGGTGGCGCTGTGGCTTGCCGCATTCCCGTCGAATGCGCTTACCGGTCAGTCAATTGTCGTAAGTCACGGCTGGCACATGCAGTGACTCCAAGGTTATCGGCGTCCTCCCAACTCAATCGACAGTTCATCGACCACCAGGCCCCCGCCCGCGGCTTTCTTAGCGACGCGAATGGCGTGCAACAGGTCCCAATCCGTGGACACGAAGCCCTGCAAAATCACCACGCCGTGCCGTAGCACCACCGTGACGTGAGTGTCGTTGAATAAAGGATCGTCCCGAAGCGCGGTTTCGACGCGCAATCTTCGCGCCTCATTCGCCGGCGACTCGGGGGCAGCCGTCTGAGGAGTGACGGCGGAGGCTGCGCCGGTTGTGATCGCCAAGTCTTGAGCACTCGCCTGCAAGGCAAGAGCGCCGGCAACCAGGGCTACGGCACTCAGGCGGACGCGATTCAGACGGCGGAATTTCCTGTGAAACATCATGCGGTCCCTCAACGACTGAACAATTAGACAAACTCCGGCATTTTAGTTTCCTATGAGCCAGGTATTAAAGGCTGAAGATCCACGTCTTGGTCAAAAGCGCTCGTCCAGTCAAGAAACCGGGTAACCAATTTGTGCGACTGCCATCGTGAGCGGCGTAGCAAGCCGTCGCCGGCAAGGGCAACGAAGTCCTCCGCTACCCACATTGCCGGGCGCCGCGCAAACTCGTTCTCGTCCGCGCTGTGTCAGCGACGCGATTGAAAAAACTACAACCATTGTCTCGTTTCGAACAACGATGCAAACTTCTGATACTGACTCTTGAGCCATCGAGGCGGTATCCAAATGCGCTCCAACTCGTCGCCGGTTTCGACATTCGACAAGATCTTGCGTGCCTATGGCACCGGTGGATTCACCTACACCGACTTGATGGCGCAACTGCAACGACTGCTGGCGATCGGTGCCTCGCCTGAGGAGATGTTGGAAACTCTGCGGCGTCGCGAGCGCATCGAGCCGTTTCCCGAATATGCGCATGTCGAAGTCGTCCGGCTGCTCAATGCGGCTATCGCGCGAGATGTGGCTGAAGCGGCAGCGAACGCGGAGCTGCACGACGGCGACGCCGCGCAAGAGCCGAGTTCCGGTGCCGGCACGCAGGAGTCGGCGCAAGCCAGCGACAATCCGGCAAGATCTGCCCCCACCCTGGCACTGGTTCGCGCATCCGCATTTCCGGTGGCCGCCTCCAATTCCTCGGCGGTGGTCGACGGCACCCGCAAACTCGAGCAGCAGGTTGCCCGCCAATTGGCCGAGCATGAGATGCTCACGCGTTCGTTCGAGCGCCTCAAGGAGGCGGAATCGACGGCATCCTCGCGCGCCGCCGCACTGGCCGCGGATCTCACTGCGTTGCGCGCGGTACTGGAGTCGGAGCAGACCCAACGCCGCGAGGCCGAACGCGCGCTGGCCCAGAGCGTTGGCAACACAGATGTTCTGCGCCTGCGCGGCGAGGAGGGCGCGCGTGAGTCGAAGCGCCACCAAATCGAATTGAAATCGCTGCGCGATACCCTCAGCGCCCGCGAAGCGCAACTCGCTGCACGCGATGCGGAGCTCGCGGCGTTGCGGCAGGAGCATGCCAAGGCAAGTTCCTTGTTGGAGAGGGGCGCCAAGGCGGGTGCGCAGCTCGAGGCCAATGCTCAGGCAGCTCAGGCGCGGAGCAGCTCACTGGCAGCGGAACTCGCGACGACGCGCAATGCGCTGCAGTCGGAACAGGGCAAATCCCGGGACTTGAACAAGGCCGTTGCCGAGACCCGTGCCGAGCTGCGGCGCGCTGAGACGTTGGCATCCGACCTGAAAGGCCAGGTCGTGCGACTACGCGCACAGCTCGATGGCGGGAAAGCGCGGTTCGACGCATTGCGCGGGGCGGCGAGCATCGCAGCGCTGACCGCGTCCTCGCCGGCGCCGGCGTTGCCGGCGGCGCTCGAGACAAGAGACGACATGCGGATGCACGAGCAGGCCGCAGCCGATCGCGGCAAGCGCCGGAATTTGCGTTCCGGGACGCGTCCTTTGATCGCGGGGTTTGCCATTGCGCTGCTGGCCATCGCCGCTTGGTTCCTGGGTAGGCCCGCGCAGGAGCCAAAACACGCCGCAGTAACCGAGTCGGTGATTCCGGCGCCCGGTGCGAGTGCGAGCGATTGCCCAACCTGCTCGAGCGCGGAATTGCCGGCGGACAGGCCCAAGCAAGCCTTGCCTTCGGCGCAGAATCCAGCGCCGTTGCCCCCGACCCCGGTATCGGCGGCATCGCCGTCCTCCGCCAAGACACCTGCCGCCGCGGTCAAACGCGACGCCGCTCCGTGCTCGGTTCATGCCGATATCGAGTCCTGCTATGACGCGATTCGATGGAAACCCAACGATCCGGTACTCCTGGTGGGCTTGGGAGACGCGCTGGTGCGAGCGAAGCGTCCGCAAGACGCCATTCGTAGTTATCGGCGCGCGGCGGAGCTGGCTCCGGGGATGGGCGGGCTCGCCGCCAAGATTTCGGCGGCCCAGGCGTTGGCGTTGAAGCACCCGGCGCCCCGGCCGGGGGGCTAGGAAAAGTAGTGCGGTACGAACCGGCTGACGTTGCCGGTGATCAGGGAGTCGTCCTCGCGCACTCCCATGCCTGCGGCTTGAGCGCCGACGATCCATGATCCGATCACGGCCGATTTGCCGTCCGAGCTGTACAGCGGCGAATACTGCTGGTAGACCATCGGGCCGCCGTAGGTACCGCCGGTCTGGGCCTGAACATTGCCCGTGATCTTGATGTTCGCGCCCTCGCGGGAATGCATGGGCTTCTCGACGTAGGTGCCGGACAATTGTCCGGATTCGCGGTACGCCGCGAGTAGATTCGGATGCTCGGGATACATCTTCCAGAGCAGCGGCAGAATTCCCTTGCTCGAGAGAATGCACTTCCAGGCCGGCTCCAAGAAGCGCGTCGTGTGGCTCGCGACCTGAGGTCCAAAGATATCTGAAAACATCCATTCCCAGGGGTATAGCTTGAAGCATCGGCGGATCGGATTTAAGGATCGATCGATGAACGCCGAGGAGCGCCCTTGGACCCCGATATCCTTCATCGAGATCAAGGCAGCCGTACAGCCTGCCTGGCAGGCCGTGTCCATGAGGTAGCGGATATTGCCAACATCTTCGTAGGAGTCGGTATCACAGGCAAAGTGGATGAATTCGCCGGCCGGGCTGATGTCGCGCCAGCGCTCGATCAGACGCTCGTGCAGCGAATTGAACTGATCTTTCCCGGGGTGAATGTCCTTGAGCCAGTACCATTGCACCACGGCTGCCTCGAGCAGGCTGGTGGGCGTATCCGCGTTGTACTCCAACAGCTTCGGTACATCTCCGGCGAATGCCAGATCGAAACGGCCGTACAGGCTGGGTTCTTGCGCACGCCAGCTATCGGCAATGAGCTCTTCATACTGAACCGGGATTCCGATCTGCGCATAGGCCTCGTTGCAAACGATGTAGTCGACCGCTTCCAGGCAGATCCTTTGCAGCTCCAGTGTGGCTGATTCGATGGTCTCAATCTCGTCGAGCGTGAAGGCGTAGCACACCGACTCGTTCCAGTAGGGATATCGGTCGATGGTCGTGTGGAAGTCAAAACCGACCGCTTCGCACTTTGCCTGCCAGTCTTCCCTCGGGATCGATGATTCGCGCCTCACTCGCCCACACCGCCATGGCCGGCAGCCGACTCGCCGAAGCCGCCGAAATGAGCCGCTTCGGCGGATGAGGTGACCGAACTGCCGCCTTGCGAGACGATGCCGGCGGATGCCCCGCCACCGCGTCCCCAGAATGGCGATGACCTGTTATACCAGGGGCCGTAGTAGACGAATGCGCCGGTCGGGCCGCGCGATTGCTGGCAACTCTCTTCGGTGCCCCAGTCTTTCAGGCAGGCCTCTTTGCTGTCATAGAAGGCGCGATGCTTCTCGTCACTGTCACAGGCAGCAACGAATGCCCCCACCAAGAGCAGGGTAACGGTAGATGTTGTTTTCATGCTATTTCCCTGCAGGAAACACGGGCCCCGAGTGCGTAGCCGGGCGTCTCCCACGGCCCGCATTTCGCGATGTTTCGGACAATACACCTTCCGCGCGCATCTTGGGGCGCGAGAACGTCAAATCAATCGGGATCGTAGGGACGCCGCGGCGCGAGCGCCGGGTCTACTGCCGAACGGTACAGCCGGCGTACGGCGGCGAAGTGAGCGTCGTGAAGTTGTCGATTGAACAGGGACCATGGCGCGCTCGCCTCGAGCACCGGCACGGCCGCCGCGAGCATCTCACGGCTACGGGCCAAGCCCGCCGCTGCGTCATCGAAGTGGCCGTTGTGCATGGCGCCGTCGATTTGATGCAGGCTCAGCACGAGATACTTGAGCGCACTGCGTGCCAGGCCGCGCTGTTCGACGCCGCCGGACACGATGGCGTTCTTGCGTTCGGGGAACTGCTCGGTCAGATCGCGCAGCTCGCGGTCCAGGGTATCCAGGGTCATCGCGGCAATGGTCACGTTGTGTTCCGGTACGGCGGTGTCCAGCACCCCCATGAAGTCGGAAATTTCCTTGACCCGGGTCTGAATGGTATCGGGAACCAGAGCCTGTTCCGCATCGCCGATCGCCTGCAAATAAGCGACCAGATCCTGCCGATCCTGGGCGGACAGCCCCAGATAGAACATCCGGTCGAAATGGCTCACGACCTGCGCGTAGTTGGTGTACCGGCCGTCGTGGAAGTAGGGCGCGTTGAAATTCGCATTCAGCAGCGTCGGTGTCTTGAACAGGCCGCCCGAGCCGACATCATGCTGCCGGTGATCGACGAATGCGCCGGTGGGAACGTGGCAGGCCGCGCAACTCAAGCCGGGATCGTGCGGGAAGGGCTGGTAAAATAGCGCTTCGCCGCGCTTTTCCGCATCGCTCACGCGCCCTGCGAGCTTGCCCCCGACGCCCAGCCGCCGATTCGGCACGAAATCGATGTCTTCGATGTAGGCGACGATGGCGTCGAGGACTTCCTGCGACGGCTCAGGTCCCGCAAATTCATTGACGATTACATTGTGCACGAAGTCGGTCAGCGACAGGGTGCGACCGTCGTGGCCGTAGGGCGCGAGCAGGTGCGCGCCGCGCAGGCTGGGGATGGTCAGGGGATCGAGCACGCCGTTGTCGGCTTTCGGGTTGAACAGATGTCCGGTGGTGTCGAAGTTTCCGGGCTGTGTGGACAAGCCGGGGATATAGAGTCTCGGGTTCGTGGTGCCGTTGACGTGGCAGGTGTTGCAGCTGATACCCGCCGCTCGGGCAGGTCCACCCAGGGTCAGCGGCGAACTGAATGCCACATCCCCCATGTTGACCAGGTAGGACTTGCGTCCGCCGCTGCTCTCGGAGCGAAATACTTCGCGGGGCTGATCGAAGGCCTCCTCGCCCAGCTCGGTGCCGGCCGGCAGGAGACCGGCGGTTCCGGTGAATTCGGCGCGGGCGCTTCCGGCCAACGCCGCGGTTGCGGCGAGTACCGCGAGTGCGATCCTCAATGGATGGTATTTCGTGGCCATGGGCTCGTTCAGTTTCCAAGCCCGGGTTTTTCGAGACCGGACTCCAGGCCCACCATGGCCAAGTCATTGACCAGCGATTCGCTGGCGCCGCGCAGCCGGACCTGGTCGAGTGCCTGCAGTGTCGGTACCGCCGCCAGCGATCGCATCGCTTCAAGGTCGATCGAGAAGGTCTTCGCGAGTTCGGGATGTTTTTTCTTCGCGGTGGGCGCGAAGACTCGCTCGTAGGCCGCCGTCACGGAGGCGAGGTTGTCGCGAATCTCGGCCAAGGAATTGCCGCTGAACGGCGATTCGCCGCCCTCCGCTTTGTTCTCTCCGATCTCGTAGATCAACTTGGCCGTGCCGTTCAACAGACCCTGGGCGGTGAGCGTCGTGGAGCGCAATTGATGTTCGAATTCCGTGAGGTTGGCAACGAGTTCGTCGGCGGCCGCCAGCGCCTGGACATCATGCGCGCCAAATAGCCTGGCCTCGATGGCGTGGAACCCCTTCTCGGCATCGGGCCATGCGTCGATCTTGCGGTCGAGATCGGGGAAGTACTCATTGGTGATGACCTCCGAGCCTTCCCACCCGCCGCGCGCAGCCAGCCAGAACTGCTGAGCGCCCTTAAGATCATGGGCGGCGATGCGATCACGCATCTTTTTGACCGAGCCCAAGCTCTCGGCGATCCGCTCCAGCACGTAGGGCTTGAACCCCGCGGCAGCGGCTTGAAGAGCCGCAGAATCCGCCGTGCGAACCGGCGCGGCGCGGGCCGGGGTCGCGAGACTCAAGGCTGCCGCGATCGCGTAGGTCCAGGTACATACTATTAAGAGTCGATGAGTCACGGATTGCGTCTCGTATGTCAGGGCGGAAAGGGATCGCGGAAAAAGGCCGCGGATGCTCCCTCACACCGAGGGCAACTCTATTGCATTTTTGCGACAGTTTTGTGTCAGGCCCCGCCTGTGACCGTTATTGTCATTTATTTGACATAATTTGATGCTCGGTCACGAAACCGTCACGGAGAGTTGGGAATATCCCCCCGCGGACGATGTTCTGGTCGGTGCAAGGCCGGTAGTCGGCGCACCCAATTCCACAAAACTCAATGAGGGGAATCACTCACATGACTCATAAGGCATCGCCCACGCGTAATAAAACGCTGGCGGGTATAGTCGCAGCATGCCTCGCTGCGAACATCGTATCGATCGCCCAGGCGAGCGATCACGACCGGGATGAAGGCTTCAGCAAACGGCCGCGCATCAAACATGTCGTGATCATATTCCAGGAGAACGCCTCCTTCGATCACTACTTCGCCACCTATCCCGATGCGAAGAACAGCGACGGCACGCGCTTCGTGGCCCGCAGCTCGACGCCCACCGTCAACGGCCTGACCGATGGGAATGCGAAGTTCCCCGAGCGTGTCAATGTCGCGCTTCACGACTTCAACCCCAACACCCCGGTGGGCACGCCCACGGGAATGAATCCCAATGGCGGTGCCAATCCCTTCAGAATGACCCATGACCAGGTCGTCACTTGCTCCAACAACCACGACTACTTGGGCGAGCAGTTGGCCGCGGACAACGGTTTGTTGGATCGCTTTCCGCAGGTGAACTTCCAGAACGGCGCTGGCTGCGCCACGGATGGTTCCACCGTCATGGGCTATTTCGACGGCAATACCGTCACCGCCATGTGGAATTGGGCGCAGCGCTTTGCCATGAGCGACAACTCCTGGGGCACCACCTATGGTCCTTCAACCCCGGGTGCGCTCAATCTGATTGCCGGACAGACGGCCGGTGCCGTGGTGCACACCTTCTCGGGCGCCAAGGGCGCGACCGGTCAGCTGGTCGACGGCGTCCAGAGCGCAACGATTCCCGACGTGTTCTTCGTCGGCGGCACCAATCCGCAGGTCGCCACGGATGTGGTCGGTTCGGCGCAGCCCGTGACCGTTCAATCCGGCACCCTGGTCACCGACTTGGATCCTTACCTCGATGATTGCGGTAACGACAAGGGTGGCACGGCCGCTGGCAAACTCACGGTCGAGTTGACAGGCAAGAATGTCGGCGACCTGCTCAATGAAAAGGGCGTCACCTGGGGATGGTTTGCCGGCGGCTTCCGCACGGCGTCGGCGGCGAACCCGCAGACCACCGATCCCACGCATCCGTTGGCCGGCGTCAGCAACGATCCGTTCGGCCTGCCGAGCTTCGGCGGCGCTGCGAACGACGGCCAGGCCACCGGTGTCGGTACGCCGAGCTTCGCGCACGCCGTTTGCAATGCGGCCCACGTTTTGCATCCGGATGCGACCACGTCATTTGATGGCAAGGCTGCCGTCCATCCGGTGCGCACCGATTACAACCCGCACCACTCGCCGTTCCAGTACTACGCCTCGACCCGCAATCCGCATCACCTGCCGCCGTCCTCGGTGGACGCGATCGGCAAGACGGACCAGGCGAACCATCAGTACGACCTGCTGGACTTCTACGCGGCGGTGCGTAACGGCAACTTGCCGGCCGTGTCCTTCCTCAAGGCGATCAATCGCGACGACGGCCACCCGGGCGGCGAGTCCGACCCGTTGGCGGAACAGCGTTTCCTGGCGCAGACCATCAACATCCTGCAGCAGTCGCCGGACTGGGCGGAAACGGTCGTGTTCATCGCCTGGGACGATTCGGATGGCTGGTACGATCATGCCATGGGACCGCTGGTCAATCCGTCAGCCGCCGCGGGATTCGACGCCGTCAGTTCGGCGAACGGTGGCAACTGCGGTACGCCGAAAGCCGACGCCATTCAGGGCCGCTGCGGCTTCGGCCCGCGCTTGGTGCTGAACGTGGTATCGCCCTGGACGAAGGTGAACTACGTTGACCATAGTCTGACGGACCAGTCCTCGATCTTGAGATTCATCGAGGACAACTGGAACCTCAACTATATCGACGGGCCTTCCACGCGCGATCCGAGCAACGGTGTGCGCAAGCCGGCCTTCGCCGTCGCCCCGCAGAAGCAGTCCTTCGACGTGGTGACCGGATCGTTCGACAACATGTTCGACGATGAGCGGCACATGGAGCGCTTCATCCTCGACCCGGTGACGGGTGCGGTGATCAGAGACGACCGCCGCTGATCGATCGCTGATTGAAACGCCCGCTGCCGGTGGCTTGAAACCACCGGCAGTGGGCGATTTATTTTCAGCTTTCAATCTCACCTTCAACCACTTCACGGAATTGCTCACGTAGGGTGTGGCCATACTCAAGAGCGCGGACAGACCACCGAGGGTTCCCAGCACGCTCATGGCCACGATGATATCGATGGCATGCACGATGGCTCCCCAGTACGGTCCCAAGGCCATGCCGATGCGCGATCTCATGGCAATCGCGCCAGCTTCGGCGCTGCATCCGCCTCATCACGCAGCGGCTGACCTACGCCACCCAGGGCTTTGTAGATCGCGACCACCGCCACGTTGACTGAGGTCTCGGCCTGCGCCACGGCGTCCTGGGCCTCCAGCTGCGTGCGCTGTGCATCGAGCAGCACCAGGAAATCCGCAACTCCCTCACGGTATTGAATTTCGGCGATCTCCGCGGCGCGCCGCGAGGATTGCTCCTGTTCGCTCAGGCTCTTCAACTGCGCCTGCCGTGAGCTGTAGGCAACGAAGCTGTTCTCCGTATCCTCGAGCGCCGTCAACACTACTTTTTGGTAATTGGCAGCCGCGGCGTCCGATTGCGCCTTGCTGGCACGCAGGCGCGCGTGGATCGAGCCATAGTCGAATGCGGCCCAGCTGACCGTCGGCGTGACGGACCATGCGCGAGCATTGTCGCCGGCGCCGGTGGCGAACAGTCGGCCCACATCGCCGGAAAGAAATCCGATGAAACCGGTGACGTCCACCCGTGGGAAGAGATCAGCCTTCGCCACTCCGACCCGCGCGGTCGCCGCGGCGAGCTGTCGCTCGGCAGCGCGTACGTCGGGTCGGCGACGCAGCAGTTCGGCGGGATCACCGATGGGAAGTACCTTGGCATAGGTGGCGACAACCGCGGGATGCAGTTCCTCATCCAACTGCCCCGGTCGCTCGCCGAGCAGCACCGCGAGGCGATATGCCGCTTGCTTCTCCGCCGCCTGCAGCGGTGGAATCGTGGCCTCCGTCGCCTTCAGCCGCGCACGGCTCCGCTGCACATCGAGTTCCGAGCCACGGCCCGTCTCGTCGAGCAGCAGCGTAAGGTCGAGCGTTTGCCGCTCGGTGGCCAGGTTTTCCAGCGCCACCGCCAAGCGCTGCTGAGCACCTCGAAGCTCGAAGTAATTGCGCGCCACTTCGGCGGCTACGGTGACCTGTGCGTCCCGATAGTTGGCGCGCTCCGCACCCAAGTCGGCGCGTGCCGCTTCGACCGAGCGGCGCACACGGCCGAACAAGTCCAGCTCCCACGCGGCATCGAACCCTAGGCTGTCGCTTTGCGCATTGAGGCGGCCTGTGCCGAAGCCAGGCTGCTGCTCATCGAAATGTGAATAGCTGCCGTCCAGCTGTACATGCGGCGCGTAGTCGAAATTTCTCTCAACGAAGACGGCGCGTGCGGCCTTGACCCGATCGTACGCCGAACGCAGATCCAGATTTTCCGCCAACGCGCGGCCCATCAGCGCGTCGAGTTCCGGATCCTCGAATTCCTGCCACCACGACGCTTCCGGTGAGCGAGCGGCGAACTCGGCCGACCGGGCGTTGCGTACCTCGGCGGGCGCGATCGGCGGCTCGCGGTAGTTGGGACCCACGGCACAGGCGGCGGTCAGGAGCGCACCCAAAGCGATTGCCACTGCCAACGTTTTTCTCATCATCTTTACCTTCATCTGAATCACCTTCATCCGGGGCAAGCCTTGCGCCGCGCAGACCGTCTCACGCCTCAGCCGGGGTAGCGGCGTCGCGCTGCACCGTCGCGTCCTGCGTCTTGGCGGCATGCGCTCGCCGCCCGATCTTTCGTACCAGGACGTAGAACAGCGGCGTCAACATGAGCCCGAAGATGGTGACGCCCAACATCCCGGAGAACACTGCAATGCCCATGGCGTGGCGCATCTCGGCACCGGCCCCCGTGGAGGCGACGAGCGGCACCACGCCCATGATGAACGCGACCGAGGTCATCAGGATCGGACGCAGGCGCAGGCGCGCGGCGTTCAGCGCCGCTTGCAGCGGCGCTACGCCCTCGAGCTCCTGGTCCCTCGCGAATTCCACGATGAGAATGGCGTTCTTGCCGGCGAGTCCCACGAGCACGATCAGGCCGATCTGGGTGAAGATGTTGCTGTCGCCATGGGTCAGCTGCACGCCGGTGATGGCCGACAGCAGCACCATGGGCATGATCAAGATGACCGCGAGCGGCAGGGTCAGGCTCTCGTACTGTGCCGCCAGCACCAGAAACACCAGCAGCACGACCAGCGGGAACACCAGCACCGCGGTATTCCCGGCGATGATCTGTTGATAGGTCAGCTCGGTCCATTCGAAGCTCATGCCGTTGGGCAGTTCCTGGCGGGCGAGCTGCTCCATTGCCGCTTGAGCCTGGCCCGAACTGAATCCCGGTGCGGGACCGCCGTTGATCTCCGCCGTGGTATAGGAGTTGTAATGCATGACGCGGTCAGGCCCCGAGGAGCGCTTGACGTTCACGAAGGATCCCAAGGGAATCATGTCGCCGGCGGCATTGCGGGTCTTGAGCCGAACCACATCTTCGGCCTGCAGACGGAAATTGGGCTCTGCCTGCGCCGTCACCGGATAGGTGCGGCCAAACGCATTGAAATCATTGACGTACAGGGAGCCCAAGTACACCTGCATGGTGTCGAAGAGTTCCTGCACCGATACGCCCTGCGACTTCGCCTTCTCCCGGTCCACATCGGCGTCGATCTGCGGAACGTTGACTTGATAGCTGGAAAACGCGCCCTGCAGCGCGGGGTTTTGATTCGCCTTGGCCATCAAGTTCTGGGTCTGCTTGTACAGTTCCTCGAAGCCTAAGCCGGCGCGATCCTCGATCTGCATGCGAAAGCCGCCGATGGTGCCCAAGCCGTTCACCGGTGGGGGCGGGAAGACGGCAATGAAGGCATCTTGTATCTTGCCGTATTGCTGGTTGAGCGCGGCGGCGATGGCGCCGGCGGACAGATCCTTGGATTTGCGCTCATCGAAGGGTTTCAAGGTCACGAACACGATGCCGGAATTGGGACTGTTCGTGAACCCGTTGATGCTGAGGCCGGGGAAGGACACGGCGTGATCGACGCCGGGTTGCTTCAGGGCGATGGCATCCATGCGGCGTATCACGGCCTCCGTGCGATCGAGCGTCGCGGCATCGGGAAGCTGCGCGAAGCTCACCAGGTATTGCTTGTCCTGCGGGGGGATGAAGCCGGTCGGCGTGTGCACAAAGCCCAAGTAGGTGAGTGCCATCAGACCACCATAGATGAGAAGAGCGATACCGCCGGCGCGCACCACCCTACCCACGCCGCTGACGTAGCGCGCGGAAAGGGCGGCGAAGAACCGGTTGAACGGCCGGAAGAATCCGCCCAGCAGGCCGTTCAAGACTCGCGTCAGCCGATCGGGCGGGGCACCGTGCTCCTTGAGCAGCAGCGCCGACAATGCCGGCGACAGCGTCAGGGAGTTGAACGCCGAGATCACCGTGCTGATGGCAATGGTCAGTGCGAACTGTTTGTAGAACTGTCCGGTGAGCCCGCTGATGAACGCCGTGGGCACGAACACGGCGCATAGCACCAGAGCCGTGGCGATGATGGGACCGGTCACCTCGCGCATGGCCTGCCGGGTGGCGTCCATGGGCGCAAGTCCATTGGCGATGTTGCGCTCGACATTTTCAACCACCACGATGGCATCGTCGACGACGATGCCGATGGCAAGCACCAAGCCAAAGAGCGACAGTGCGTTCAGGCTGAATCCGAACAGCTGCATCACCGCGAAGGTGCCGACCAGCGACACCGGCACCGCGATGAGCGGGATCACCGAGGCGCGCCAGGTCTGCAGGAATACGATGACGACGATCACCACCAGCAGAATGGCTTCGAGCAGGGTGTGCAACACCGCGTGGATGGAGCCGCGAACTAAAACCGTCGGATCGTAGACGATCCGGTAGTCGACGCCCTGCGGAAAGTCGCGCTTCAGTTCCTGCATCTTGGCGCGCACGAGTTCCGATATCGCAATCGAATTGCTGCCCGGGCGCTGAAAAATGGGAATCGCGGCCGCCGCTTTGCTGTCGAGCAGTGCGCGCAGCGCATAGGTGTCGGCACCGAGTTCGACGCGGGCCACGTCCTTCAAGCGCGTGACTTGGCCGGCGGCGCCGGTTTTGATGATGATGCCGCGGAAGTCATCCTCGGTGGTGAGGCGCCCCTTGGCGTTGATCGCCACTTGGAATTCAGTCGCGCTCGGCAACGGCGGCGCTCCGAGCTGGCCCGCCGCGACCTGCACGTTCTGCTCGCGTATGGCCTTGACGACGTCATCGGCATCGAGGCCGCGGCTCGCGACCTTCTCAGGATCGAGCCAAATGCGCATCGAGAACTGCCCGGCTCCGAAAACCTGCACATCGCCGACACCGTCCAGCCGGGCAAGTTCGTCCTTGACACGCAGCAGCGCGTAGTTCGACAGGTACAGGGTGTCATAGCGATCGTCGGGCGAAACCAGGTGCACCACCATGGTCAGGTCCGGGGACGCCTTGTTGGTGACGACGCCGAGGCGCTGTACGACGTCCGGCAGCTTGGGCAGCGTCTGCGACACCCGGTTCTGCACCTGCACCTGCGCTTTGTCGATATCGGTACCCAAGGCAAATGTAATGGTGAGCGTCATCACGCCGTCGGCGGTCGCCTGCGATGACTGATAGAGCATTCCCTCCACGCCGTTGATCGACTGCTCGAGCGGACTTGCCACGGTCTCAGCGATGACCTTGGGATTGGCGCCCGGATAGTTAGCCTTCACGATCACGGTTGGCGGCACCACTTCGGGGTACTCGCTGATCGGAAGCTTCGGCAGGGCAATGAGACCGGCCAACAGGATGAGCGCGGAGAGCACTCCCGCGAAGATCGGACGGCTGATGAAGAACTGCGAGATTTTCATGTCGGGTCCTGTGCGAGATTCGAGCGGCTCAATGGATGGCCTGAAGGGTCACGCCGGTCTGGGCAAGCCGGGAGACTGCATCGATGCTCGCCGCCGGACTTGCGGCGGGAGCGGGGTTTGCGGGAGCAGAATTCGCAGGAGGAGGATTCGGCTGCGCCGCCACCTGGGTGAGCCCGTCCGCGCCATCCCGCATGGCAATGCGCGTGGGCGCGACGCTCTGGCCCGGCCGTACATGCTGCAGACCGTTGACGACGATGAGTTCGTTCGGCGCGAGTCCGCGGGTCACGACGCGCAGACCATTGATTTCCGGTCCGAGTTCTACCAGACGGTACTCGATGCGGTTGTCGGCGGTCAGGGTCAGCACGAACTTCTTGGAAAGATCCGTGCCCACGGCGCGATCGTCGATCAGCACGCTGTCGCGATCTTCGGCGCCGATGAGCCGCACGCGGGCAAATAGGCCCGGCGTGTAGCGGCCGTCGGGGTTTGCAAGGGCCGCACGCGCACGAATGGTTCCGGTGGCCGCGTCCACCTGATTGTCGATGAAGTCGAGCTGCCCCGCATGCGGGTAGCCATCCTCGTCGGTGAGTCCGATGTAAATATCCGCCGCGGTGTTCGCGCGCGCGGCGCTGTGTTTCGCCTTCGCATAGCGCAGATACGTTTGCTCATCGGCGTCGAAGTACACATAGACCGGGTCATCGGAGACCAGCGTGGTCAGAAGGCTGGCTCCGGTCACGAGATTGCCGGCGGTAATGAGGGCGCGTGACACGTGGCCGTCGATCGGTGCACGCACTTCGGTGAATTCTCTATTGAGGCGAGCCTCTTGCAGCGAGGCGTCGATGGAGCCCAGGGCCCCCTGGGCAGAGGCCTCGGCGGCTACCTGCCGCTCGTATTCCTCGCGCGAGATGGCATGCGCCCCGATCAGCCGTTCTGCGCGGGCACGGTTTGCCTTCGCCAGTTCGAGGTCCGAGACGCTGCGCGTGCGCTCGGCGACGAGCCGATCGACTTCCGCTTGAAAGGGCCGGGGGTCGATTTGAAATAACAACTGGCCCTTCTTAACGCGTGCACCATCGCTGAAGGCGACGCGATCGACGAAGCCGCTCACCCGTGGATGGACTTCCACCGTGTTGACGGCCTGCAGGCGGCCACTGAACTCCTGCCACTCGCGCAGCGGCCGGTGGATCACTTCGGCCACCGTCACCTCGGGCAGCGCAGCGCCGGCGGCGGCATGAGGCGTGGCCCGCGAGTGACCGGCGCTCGAATACAGCAGAATGGCAGCGAGCGCCGCCAGCCCCAAGAGGACGGAAAGAGAGGTGTTGCGGAAAATGAGTGACTGCTGAGGCACGATGGCTCCTGGTTCGGTCCTGCCCCCAGGACCATCCTGGCGGCGAGTGCTGACTTGACCGCCCGCGAACCCGCGGTTACCCGGGGGCTTGACTTGCGGCGGCAACACATCGATGCTATGCACGTGCGTTACCGGTCAGTAACTCTTGGTGATACGTTAATGACCGGTCACTCACATGTCAAGAGGAGGACTGTACGGTGAGATCCAAGCAGAGCCAAGTTGCTGAAATCAAAGAAGTAATTTCTTTGGTGCCCAAGCTTCGTGTGCGCGATCGAATCATGAGCGCTGCCACCGAGCTGTTCTATCGCCATGGCATTCATGCCGTGGGCGTGGATGCCATTGCCAATGCGGCCGGTACCAACAAAATGAGTTTCTACCGCAACTTCGCTTCCAAGGATGAACTCGTCGCCGAGTACCTGCGGGGCGCGGAGCGCGAGGGATTGCTCTGGTGGGACGCAACCCTGGCGGCCCACGCCGGCAACCCACGCCTGCAGGTCGAGGCCTTATTCGACGTGCTGGTGAAGAACACCTGTGATGCGGATTCGCGCGGCTGCGCGCTCGCCAACGCCGCGGTGGAAATCACCGAGCCGGGACATCCGGCGCGCCCGGTCATCGAGAAGTACAAGGCGGAAATGCGCAGTCGTTTTCATCAGCTCGCGCGCGACATGAATGCCCGCGAGCCGCGCGCGCTCGGCGACTCCTTGATGCTGCTTTGGGAGGGCGCCTACCTGGCGCGCGTGACCATGGGTGAGCATGGGCCGGTGCAGGGTGCCGCCAAGGCTGCGCGGGCACTGATTGCGGCGTACACCGACTAAAGTAGCTGGATTCATTGGGGGAGAGTCCATGTTTGCATGGACCATCCCGCAGTTCATTCCGGTTTTGTCAGCGCCACGGGGACGGCGAAGAGCAGGGAGCCCTGGTCGTTGGACAGGGCCGTGATGTCTTGTAATCGGGAGGCGGCCAGAGCGCTGAACTCGCGCTCGAGGGAGCGGTAGCGCTCGACCAAGGACTCACCGAAGTCGGTGAGACAGATACCCCCGCCGCCACTGCCGCCGCGGGTGGCGTGGGTGACGGGTGCCTGGAAGGCACCCTTGAGGCTTTCGGCCAGCTGCCAGGCATGGCGATAGCTGATGCGCAAGTCCCGTGCCGCCTGGGAGAGGGAGCCTGCGTTGCGGATCGCTTCGAGCAGCTCGATTTTCCCGGGTCCCACATGCGCGTGTTTGGCGAAATCGATTCGGACCTGCGGGGCGCGGTTGAGCATGGCGAGGCTAAGCGGTGCGCTCGAAGAGCTGTTGGTCGCTAAAAGCACCCTCGCCGAACGCCAGAACGGCGAGGGTGC
This sequence comes from Gammaproteobacteria bacterium, assembly GCA_021323735.1. Lineage (GTDB taxonomy): Bacteria > Pseudomonadota > Gammaproteobacteria > Steroidobacterales > Steroidobacteraceae > Bog-1198. The sequence goes on along the minus strand of JAJPKM010000014.1, from coordinate 157 downwards.
CGACCACAATCAAACCAATCTTTGCGGTCTCGAGCATGACGTCGTTGATCAGCCGAGCGCGGTATCGTTGAGAGCGAGCGTGCTGGGGTGTTTGACGACCGAGACGCTGGTGATGCCGAGCATGGAGGCGAGCTGATCGGAAGGCACCTTCAAGGGT
>JAJPKM010000055.1 GCA_021323735.1 Gammaproteobacteria bacterium | reverse complement strand
CGGCGCGATCACGGTGATTTCTGCCAAGTCCGGTGGTGGTGCGGTTGGCAATGAAGTGATCTGTGACCACGCCGTGGAAGGACCGGAGAGGCATTCCGATGCAGCCAAGAGTGCAATCGCGATCGCCTGTCTCATACGCCGACCTTGCTAAGCTCTGTGAACTTCGGCCTAAGTTTACCGCACGCTGCGAATGGCTGCTTCAAAGCGAGAATTTCGAAAAGTTCGGAATTTATGCGAATGTTTTTGTGCCCTCTACGCCGGCCGAGTGGCGCAGACCGCGTGCGCTATTTCGTTCGGACTCGCGGCGATGAATTCGGGGTGCAATCGCCGACATTCATCGGGGTCCCCGTACCCGTAAGCGGCCCAACACGCCGTGGCTCCGATGCTTCGCGCGTAGAGTATGTCAATATTTGTATCCCCGGCAACGAGCACATGTTCGGAGGCTGCAGTGCCGAGTACCGGCGCGATGCGCTCAAAGTAGCTGCGCGGATCTGGTTTGGTGGGAGACGCATCGCGCGCAGCGATGACGAGATGAACGAAGTCATGCATGTCGAAGTGAGTGAGTATGGCGTGGACCGACGCTTCGCCCTTGTTCGAGACGATCACCACCGGAGCACCGGCGGCATGCAACCGGGCTAGAGCAGCCCGGCTGCCGGGAAAGGGGGTACTTGTACGAACCCCAGTTCCGGCGTTGTAGATGCGACGGTAAGTCATTACCCATTCGTTGAGTTGCGCGTCCGGCACACTTTGCGGCATCAAATGGGTAAGCGTCTCCTCCAGGTTGATGCCCCGGCCGATGAGTGCCTCGACACGCTCTCGAGGCGGAGGAGGAACATTGTAGGCGGCGAATGTCTCATAAAGCGTCGCAGATATCGCGCGCCGCGTGTCAAACAGCGTTCCATCGAAATCGATGATGACAGAGCTGTAGTTGATCATATATTCCGAGCGGTTAAGTCGCGAACTTTCCCGGTATGGACTCAATCCGCTATGAGGACCCGCGTACCCATTGATACACGATCGAACAACTCGATGATGTCATCGTCCCTCATGCGAATGCAACCGCGAGACGCCGGCCGGCCGATCAGATCCCCGCGAGGCGTGCCATGTATGTAGATGTATCTGCGCATCGTATCCACGTTTCCGAAGCGGTTGATCCCAGGCTCAAGGCCGCGAAGCCAAAGAAGTCTTGTCGTAATCCAGTCGCGCTCTGGGTCGTTTCGCAACACCTCGGGAGTACAAATTTCGCCCGTGAATCGACGGCGACGAAATATTGCGCCGCGCGGCGCGCCCGATCCAATCATGACGCGAATTTCGTGCAGTCCGCGGGGCGTTTGCTGGCTTCCATTTTTCTCGCCGGCGCCGTTGATGGATGTCGAGATGGCGTAATCCGCCATGATTGCGTCATCCGCGTAAACGGTCAGCAGTTGAGTTTGCAAACTCACAGACACTTGTAGTCGGCGTAGATCATTCAAGACGATTCGCAGCCTCCGCCATTAGCAGTGACACGCCCATTACCGTCAGCAGTGGAAAAGATTTTCTAATTGGGCTCTCCGGCTAGTTACACTACCGCAAGTCGTGAGCGGCCGCTGGGTGGCAATCAGTTCAGTGTTATCACCGGCCGGTTGTGGGCCGACCGCGAGCCACCTTCGCTATAACGAATCATCCAGTAGAAAGTCCTCGAGAGTGATTCCGCGAACTGCGCTACCATCGAACCGATCCGAACTGATGACCAGCAGCTTCTCGCGGGAAAAGGTTTTGATAAACCAATCAAATTCGAATGGCGAAGCATGACCGGCCTTCACTTCGATCCAAGGTCTGCCCTGGCGGACGAAATCGATCTCGTGTTTTTCAGAACGCCAAAACAGCGACTGCAAGGGTGACGGATGGCCGTCTTTAGCGGCTCGTCGGAATAATTCCGAGGCCACCGCCCATTCCCACCACACGCCCCTCTCCTCGCCGGTGCATCTTTCCAACGAGGACGGTGTCGTATGACGGTTTGTCGACCAGGTATTCGCAGCGAGAAGATTGACGAATGGATACTTCGAGGCCTTGCGTGAGACCCGCACCTTTCGAGCCGGATCCCAGGGCTCGCTGGCTCCAAGAACCAAGAGATCGTTCAGCAAATCGAGGTAGCCGTGCGCGACCGTATTGTTTGCCATGCCGGACTCTTCGGCGAGAGTTGTCTGCGCTATCGGCGAGGAACCTCGGCGCATGAGCTGCTCTAGCAATCGCAGCAGCATGGGCCGCGAACGGCCGGCCAGCGCGCACTCGCCATAGATCCACTCCGCGGTCGTTTGAAATACATATTCCGGGACCGAACCCGTTTCAAGCACCGCCGCACACGCGGGAGGTGAGCCGCCCGCGATGAGATAGGCGGGCAAAGTCTGGGCCTTGAGCGTCGGAAAAGCCTTATCGTAAAAAATCTTGTATGGAAGCTGGGCGAATAGATAGATTGTTCGCGCTAGCTTTCCTTTGCGGCCCGGCAACAACTCCGCCTCTCGCTGAATGTCGCTGGCTTTCGAGCCAGTCGTGATGATCAGCACCTTTCGCAGAACACCCCTATCCGCAAGGCGTTTGATCGCTTTCTGCCAGCCGGCGACCGCGGTAATTTCGTCGATGAAAAGACGCCTAACCGACGCCTCTTGCGGAAAATAACTTATCAGTGACTCGATATCGCTCTCCAGCTCGGCGGGGCCCGCTATGTAATCACCGTTTAAGAAGAGCGCGGTCCCAGGCCCGAACTGCCGAAGCGTTTCCCGCAATTGGTATTCCAGCCAAGTGCTCTTGCCGTACTGCCGCGGCCCGCGAATGACGATAATGCCGGCTTCCCGCGGTAGCTCGGCAAGGCCGAAGTCCCAGTTGAAGAATCCGCTGGCGGGGGCCACTTCAAGGTGCGGAAAGAGCCCCTCACAATGCGTAATTCCCTTTAAATACATCGTGTTACGATCAACAACGTTCATAACGTTGCATTTTACAACGTTCACAACGTTGCATCAATGCGTGGTAAGTGGCTCTTTGCCCTATCTCATTGGGAGCCCTTCTGTTGGCCTCGATCCCTCTGGTCCCGCTCGTCTTTGATCCGTTCGTTCAACATCTCGGACTGCGCTCGGCGAACTGAGTTGGACTGATCGTCAACGGTGCCGCTACTCTTGCGCACCTACTGGAACATTTCGCAGCGCCAGACAGAGACGTCGGTGGTGCTCGCAGCTCCTCCCATGACCCGTGAGGACGTCGGTAAAATCATCGTGCCCTATCGATGACTTGCGATGGGGCAGGAATCACGGCTCATGCGGCTTCCCCGCCAGCACGGGTGCCGCCGCGCCGTCCAACGAAGTAGCCCGCGGCGAAAGGCAGCCCCAAAATCACGAGCGCCAGCAGTGTTGCCAGAAGCAATACTTCGCGGACCAACCTGTGCAGTTCGTGCCAGGAGGTATCGACCGCACGGGCGGCAATCTGCGCAGCGTCCGCCGATATCCGAGTGCGCTCGGTGTCGAAGGCCGCGGTGACTTGCTCGCGCTCCGCTGCGAGGTTTGCGGCAAGCGCCTCGCGCTCCACGCGCAGCGTGCGCAGCATTTGCATCCAAGATGCATCCAACCTGTCCGACGAGTCGCGCAGGCTGTGCCGAAGCTCGGCGATTGCCTCGTGCGCCAACTCGGGACTCGTGTCCGCGAGCTTGGAGATTCTCACCAGTTGAGCATCGATGCTGCCGAGCGCCTTTCGATACGGTTCGCTGTCGAAACCGGCACGGTCGACCGCCAGTTCGGCCTGCCACAGGCTCATTTCCGGGATGCGCTCGCCGTAGATGCGCAGGCGGTCCGAGACATCGCCGAGCGCCTGCGCCACGGTGCCCGTGACACGCCATTGCTTCGCACCCTTCTCCTCGCTCATCCAGGCCGATAGAACTGATGGGCGTCCACAATCCGCGTTCTGAAGCGGGTTTTGGAGCACGTAGGCGGACACGAAGGCGCGATATCGCGGGTAGTCGGCACCTGTCAGGCTCCGGGCTAGATCATCGGCTTGCGCCGCAAGGCGCGTTGCACCGTCCCGCGCGTTGTACTGGGCTTCGCCCAGCAAATCGGCGCCGGCCCCCGCGACCAGAAAGTCACGATACTGCTGTGAGAACGCCCAAGTATCGAGGAGGCTCGCGACCGGCGATAATCCAGTGGAGGCGCGCGTAATCTCCGTGACTGCGCCTAATTTGAGCCGAAGCGCCTGCGATCGCCTCGCCGGGTTGGAATCCGCGCGCGTCGCGTCATCCATCAGTTGGGCGACTGTGGTCGTGAAATGTGCCGCGTAGTCGCGAGTCAGTAGCCGAACCTCCTGCTCATGCGGGGTCAGCGGCGTCTCCGGGGATTTGATCGTCAACAACGAGCAACCCGCCAACATCATAGCCGTCAGCAGCGAGGCGCCCCGCCAGACCTTTGTCGATAGGGAAGGGTTAGTACAGCGGGGTGCGCGATTCATCGAGTGACCTTTTACCGCAGGCTGTAGGATACTCGCACATATTACCGGGAAAGCGGGCTGACAGGAGCAAACGGCGCCATGGCAAATGCTGGAAGAGACGTCGGCGACTCGAAGTTAAGAGCACTCTTGCGCCGCCGAATGCGCTGGATAGCCGACGTTCGCTCGCCGCAGCTCTGGCAGGCGCTCGGGATGGTGCTGGCGGTTGCGCTCGTCGGTTTTGCGGCGTTTCATTTCGTCCGGTCGGCGCCGCCTCGCAAACTCACCATCGCCAGCGGCCCTCCGGGAAGCAAGTTCTATGTGACCGCTCAGCGATACCAGAAACTGCTGGCGCACAGCGGCATCACCTTAAAGATTCTCGAGACCGAGGGCTCTCTGGACAATCTGGATCGGATGTTAGCGGCGCATTCAGGTGTCGACGTGGCCCTGGTGCAGGCAGGGGTTGCAGGCAATAGAGATACCGGCGACCTAGTCTCGCTGGGAGGCATGTTCTATGTGCCGCTAATGATTTTCTATCGCAGTCCGACGCCACTGGAGCGGCTGTCGCAGCTGAAGGGCCGACGCATCGCCATCGGGCCGGAAGGAAGCGGTACCCGATCTCTGGCGTTGACACTGCTCGGCGCGAATGAGATCGAGCCTCATGGGCAGACCCAGCTGCTCGATCTGGAAGGTGAACCGGCGAGAAGGGCTTTACTGAGTGAGCAAGTGGATGCCATATTTCTGGCCGGAGACACGGCGGCGCCGGAGACGATTCGCGAGATGCTCCACACACCCGGCATCCGTCTTTTCGATTTTGTACAAGCGGATGCCTACACCCGCCGGTTCCACTACCTCAGCAAGCTCCAGCTGCCGCCGGGCGCATTCGATCTGGGAGAGAATCTTCCGCCTGAGCCCCTCACCCTGCTGGCTCCGACCGCCGAGATACTGGCGCACAGCGGCCTGCATCCTGCGCTGTCGGACCTCTTGATCGAAGCGGCCACCGAGGTGCACGGCGGCGCAACCTTGCTACAAAATGCTGGCCAATTCCCGACTCCGCTGGAGCATGATCTGCCGATCAGTGCCGATGCGGCTCGCTACTACAAATCGGGCAAGAGCTTCACCTATCGTTATCTGCCATTCTGGATTGCGAGCCTCCTAGATCGCGCCGTGGTCGCCCTCCTACCAATATTCCTGTTGGTCATTCCCGCATTGCGCTATGTGCCCGCCGTGTATAACTGGCGCGTTAAGAGCCGCATCAACCGCCGCTACCGGCAACTCATGGCGCTCGAGCGTCAGTCTCTCGAGACTCTCACATCCGAACAGCGCTCGGCACTCATCGAGCGGTTGGCACAGATCGAGAAATCGGTGATTGCGCTCAAGATACCGGGGTCGCACGCAGAACAGTTCTACATACTGCGCGAACACCTGGAGTTCGTGCGCGAGAATCTTCTTCGACCGGCGCGGAAAGCGCCTGACGCGGAGGTGCGTGCGGGTCTGCACACTGCCTGAGGGGCATCGAATGAGCCCCGACGCGGATCCGACGGACTTTGTCGATCCCCTTCCGCCCGTTTCCATCCGCCACCGATCATCCGGGCGGCCTGTCGCCGGCAACGACGATAGGTTCTCCAAGCGCTCGCCTATATTCCTCCTCGCCGATCGCATCCACCGACCGCAGCTTCGCCAGCAGCTCATCGATCAGCAAACGCAGCCCAGGCCCTGGCGTGCCGTGCGCGAATGAATTCTGGTATTTGATTGGCCCGGGGATGATCACTACCAGGAAGGCCATCTCGGCCGGCGTCAGCTCTCGGGGTTCGCGACCAAAATAGCTGCGGGCCGCGGGCCTCAGGCCACGCAGGTCCGGTCCCCATTCGATGATGTTCAGATAGATCTCGAGGATACGATCCTTGCCGAGCGCCGACTCGAGCAGGAACGTGATCGCCAGTTCCTGCAGCTTGCGTCCGAGCTGCTTGTCGCGCGACAGGAACAGGTT
>JAJPKM010000041.1 GCA_021323735.1 Gammaproteobacteria bacterium | reverse complement strand
CCGAGCCTTCGGCCCGAATGGCGTGCCGACTACTTCGCGGCAAACATCGGCGACCCGGACGGATACAACATCGAGATTGCCTATAAGCCTTGGCTCTACGAATAAAAGGCAAGAGCCATCCGCACACGAAATGTCGAGATGATGAAGTGAACACCAGGACGGCGGTCAAACTGCCGTCCATTGCTCGAAGGGCGCACCAATCATTGTAGGAGATATTCAAATGGCGCATTTCTTGATCGAGATTCAAGTCAAGGGCAAGCCGAACCAAGAGGTCATGGCTGATTATCGTGCTTTTCTCGCACGGATCACCCAGGAACGCGCGTTGCTTCTTGCCGGGACACTCAAGACACCGGGCAGGGCGCTGGCGATCGTCAAGGCGGCCTCGGCCGAGGCCGCCGAGGCCCTGTATTCGGAAGCGCCGACCGCGAAGCACGGGATCGTCAATTTCACCGTCACCGAAATTGCGCTTTCATACGGGATCGCGGTCGGTTTGGACGGAGATTAACGTCGGCGCTCAGGCCCGTGGAGCGAATTTCAGGGCTGTTGCAGCCCTGCTTTGTCCGCCTGCCATTCATGCCCAAGCTCCAGCAACGTCTTGCCACTTTTTTCCTGCCAGACATCCTCGCGATAAGTGCCCTGGCGCGCGAGGATGTTCAACTGCACGACGATCTGCGGGTCGTACTTCCGGGTCACCCAGTCGAGAAAATTGGCGGTCGGTCGATACCCGCCGTCAAAGCGGATCTTTGCCGGATTCTGCTTCTTCAACCACACGTCATCTGCGCCATGGTAGTCCGGTTCAAACTTGAAAAATCGGACATAGTCGGCGATCCCTTCCGTCAGCCAGCCCGGGAAAGGCTCCGGGTCACGATCGCCGTACTGTTGGACGACGTGCACCATCTCATGGATCATCGCACCGACCGCTTCGCCTTCCAGTTGCGATTTGAACCAGGTCGAATTGCCGGTGACCTCGGTTCCCTCGGTCTCCGCGACTCCCGGCTGTGGCTTGAAAGTGATGTTCACATGCGTGGGAGCGGCGAATGAGTCACTCGGCAGCATGGCGGTAATTTGCGGGTACCAAAGAGCGAGGGTCCCGGCCAGCTTCGTCTGCGCCCATTCTTGCAGCTCCGGAGCGGCGGAAGTGTCGATCGAAATCGAGGCTTTCCGGTCCGCCGTTCGAACTACGAACGGAGCCGCCGCTCCAGCCTGATCGCTCGCGGCGCGGACGGGCGCGTTCAGCCGGCGCAGCGGATGGGCTTCGGTATTGAAGACAATGTGATCGAAATCCAGTGCGCCGGGAGGCGAGAACAGCAGGTAGAAGTACTTGAACGTCTCCGCGAACAGAAAGCTCTCCATGCCATCGCGCTTCTCCTTGGTGATGACGCTCTTCAGGCCCGCGTAGCCGTTCTCGGAGCGACAGTACTTCACGAAATCGCGCCACAAGCCACGCCCGATGATCCGGTATCGGGGGTCCCCGGTGAGGTGATACAGGTAGTACGTGGATTCAATGATCTCCGGGCGCAAAGGATAGCCGGGATACTCGACGTGCTTCGTCCGGTAATTGAGCACCTCCGGCTCGATCCCGTTCAGGTTCCACATCTGGACGGAAGAGGCGTGCAATCGCCGGGCGCGCTCAAGATCTCCCGAAAAGGCCAACAAGCCCGGAAAGAACGCATCGAGCGCACCGTAGTAGGTGCTAGTGCGCTTACCGGTGTCCATATCCGCTTGGCCGTACCACAGTTCGCCATTCGCATCGTCCGCCAGGTACCGATTAGCGGCGGCGATGCTGTGGTTCCACATATCCAGACAGTCTTTGTCGCCGAAGAGCTTCCAGCACTTCCAGAGATATTCGTAGTAAGAATCTATTCCGCCGCTGATATGCGACTCGCGCCCGGTCCATTGACCGGTTTCGACATCGATCCCGTCGCCTACCAGCCCGATCGCGGAGCGCCGCTGATAAGTCCCCACCAAAGCTCGCTTCGCCTTGTCGTAGTAAACCGGGTTGCCGGTGAGCTTGCTGAGCTTGCCGAACTCGAGCAGCAGGCTGCCGGTCTCGGCCGGATTGCTCGACGCGTTACGGACTTTTCCGGTGCGTAGATTGACTTCCACGTAGGGCAAGCCGGTGGGTGAGCTGAAGACCGGCAGCAGGCGCTCACCCAGATTCTGCGCCAATTCCAGCAGGCGCTTGTCGCCGCTCAACTCGTAGGACGAGAGGAGACCGCCGAGCAAACGAATCGTGATCTCGAAGTTCTTGACGTAGACGTCCTTATCGAAGGACAGCTCCTGATCGATGAGCGTCCGAGCCTTGTCCGCCTGCTCTTTCAATCCCATGACGATCAAGGTGTCCAGAGCATCCACGGGCGTCATCATCAGCGACTCACCGTACCAATCGCGGGGCTTGCCGCTCAGCGGCCGCAGTTCGTCATGCCCCCAGGCATCGTGTTCGTAGCCGCTCCAAGCGTGCAGCAACTCCTTTTTCACTTCCTCCGCCAGCTCTCGGGCCTCGCGGTCGCTGACAGGAGAGGAATTCGCGCCGTTGTCGGGTTGGGCGGCCGCCGCCACCGGGGATGTTTCCGGCAAGGCGGCGCCCGCGGTACCGACTGTCCATACCGAGAGCACGACCGCCGGCAACGCGCGCCAGAACCGCAGACATGAGTCGCGCGTTCCATTGGCCGCCGGCAGTCGTGCCCCGCGCATCATTACTTCTTACCCCCAAGCTTCGCTTCCAGCTCTATCCAGTACGCGCGCCCGTAGGCGTTATACAAGGTAGTGTCAAAGTACGGATAGAAGTTGTTGGTGGGATCCCGAGGCGGCTGCTTGTTGGCGATATTGTTGACGATCAGCTGCAGGTAGACATTGGGTACCAGCTCGATCTTTTCACTGGCATTCACGAGGGTCCACGGCGATATGGAGGCCGAGGCGCCCACCGCGGGGAATGTCGACCCGTAGCGCGTACCGTGCAGCGTCGTGCTGAACCGGCCGATGTTCCAGACCGCGTCCGCGGCGGTGGTGTTCTCGAACTCCGCGTTATTCGGCACATTGTGGATATTGCCGCAGCACAAGAGGTTTAGAGGCGCGTCCCCCGCGATTTCCTCGACCGTGTGCTGCAGCTGACGGAAGTAGCTCACGCCGAGCGAGAAGCTGCCGAACGCATCCGTTCCCCAGCTATAGCGGGCGGCTGTCTGGATACCGGACTCGTGCTCGAGGGCAATATTGATCGGAATGGCACTAATCTGCGTAAGGCTCAACGGGTCGAGCGGGCCGTTGGGCGTCTGACGCTGGATCAGCGCCAGGGCGTTCTGGCAAGTGGGGGAATTGATGTTGAACGGCTGCCCGCCTTGGGACTGGCCGAGCCGGCAATTGGCCTCCGTCTGCAGCAAGGTATCGGTGTTGATCGTCTGGACCTCGTTCGAGATATCCACCCGGTTGTAGTCAACCGACCATCGCAGGTGATTCTCCAGGGCTGACCAGACAAAACCGTAATTGAGCGTTTTTGCCGTTACGTTCTTAAGCGTGGTACTCCCCGAAGAGACGGTGCGGGGAGTCACCTGCCCGTCGAGCGGACACTGCGTGATATTCGCCGACGTATACCCAGCCTGGCGGCACTGGAACCAGTCGGTCACGCCGCCGAACGACGAGGTCGGCCCTTCGAACAGGTAAAACAGGTCGGGCGTGCGGAAAGCCGTCGCATAGGCCGCGCGGAACAGCAGGTCCTGGAATGGGCGGAACTCGAGCCCGGCCTTGTACGTGAATTTCCCGGACGAGCTACTACCTCCATAACCCGTTCCCCCTTGAATATCGTAGTGATCGTAGCGACCGGATAGGTCCGCGGTGAGCTTGCTCAGCAGGGGCACCTTGAGCTCGCCGCCTGCCGCGTAGTAACTGCGACTGCCCGCGGAATTCGGACGTTCCGTGACGCCGTCGAACTCTCCCGCCAGAGCATTCGGGTCAGGCGGCGCATGCACGCTATCGCCGCCATATTGCACCACTGCACCACCGCCGACGTCGCCGGCCGGCAGGGAGAACAGCTTCGGATTGTCGATATTCAGCGTGATGTCATGCTTCGTGGCCACCGAGAACTCCGACCGGGCTCCCACGAGACTGGAGTACTGGGCAGGTGTCAGAGCCGTATAAAGGGTCGCCGGATTCGGCGCGAAAATCCCAATACCATTGGCATCGGTACCCAGTTGCGGTCCGAGATAGTAATTGTTGATCAGGTTATCCTTGAAGTTGCCCGAGGTCGAGACATAGTGCGTATTTTCCTGCGAGTAGTGATAGTACAGGTCGTAGTTGTATCCCGAATCGCCGATGGTGCCCTTCAGGCCGGCCGAGCCGTTTAACTCCTGCGTATAGACGTGCTGGTTTTCGCCGTTCCAACCCCCAACTTCCTCCGGCGCAAACTCACGCTGCCATAACTGGTAATTCTGCGTGTTCTTGTTGAAAAAAAAGCCGCCGAAGGTAGCCGGCGACCCAAACGTGCTCCAGAACGGCAGGCCCCCGGAGTAGGCCGGCGCGCTGCGGCCATACAGAAACTCCGTATAGGCGGTCATGTGGTCCGTGATGTGGTACTTGAGAGTCAGCAGACCATTGAGCTTGTTGTCGGCATTGATGATGCTGTTGAAACCGGTCGCGGGACTGCCGCAGTAGTTGCCAAATCCGGGGCGGTGCTGGTAACTCAATGTACCGCCGAACAAGTTACCCAGTTTGGCGCATGCAGCCGCTCCCGGATCGTTATAGCCCAAGAAGCCGAAGGTGTTCGGGTCCCGGGACTCACTCAGGAAATTCCGCGGATCGTACTGGCCTGGCGCGATCCGGGACAGGCCGGGGTCGCGGTTCTGCAGGAGCTCCTGCTGATGGGTGTACTCGAAGCCGTAAATGGCCTCGAAATTGTCCCGGTTGAAGCCGCTGAACAGCTGCACCCGCTGGTTGCGCCCGCCGCCTATGGAATAGCCACCGTCACGAACGCTAGCGTAGGTGCCATCCACCTTGTCCTTCAGCACGACATTGACCACACCTGCGATCGCGGAGGAGCCATAGATCGAGGACTGGGCGCCGGTCAGAATATCGATATGGTCGATCAACCCAACGGGAAGGTTGGCCAAATCGGTAATGTCGCTCACGCCGTTGTTCGGCAGCGGATAATCCGCCACCGGGCGGCCGTTCAGCAGCGTCAGCGTGAAGCTGGGATCGAGTCCAAACAGACTAATCGCGTTGGCCGCCGGCGTGAACCCGCCGGTGCCCTGGGAATCGATCCCGCCCCCGCTCGCAATCGGCAGGTTACGCAAGGCGTCGTAAACGCTGGCGAACCCCTGATCTTCGATTTCAGCGGACGTGATCGTGGTCACGGGTGAAACGGAGTCCCCCGCCTTCTGCCGAATCAACGAACCGGTCACCACGATTTCGTTGATGTCGTCGGACTTGCGAGTTGCCGGTCCCGCGGTTGAGTCGTCATTGCTCGTCGCGAGCGCGACGCGGACGTTTGTCGATGAATCGCTCGACGTCGGAAGCTCGCCGGCCGTAGCGACCACGCCGTAGATGGGTACTCCGATAAGAATGAATACGCGAAGCGCGCGCAGGATCGCGGTTTGCATGGTCCTCTCCCAGTTTTGCATTTCTTATAGAAAAAACTAAATCGATTGAAATCTATCTAAATCGATTGAAATTGGCAAGCTGAATTTCAAAGTCTTGGCAAACTGCGCGGGGAGGGCCCCAGCAGGAGCGTTTTGGGGTCATTTCACTGTGCCCGGGGACGCTACCGGCGGTACCCAGTCGTGGAGTACGCCCCTCGTGCGCTCCCATGGCCCAGGCCTTGTCCGACTGTGATTGCATGATGAAACGAAGTTCAACGCCAGCCAAAATCTGCTCGTGATTGAGATCGCCGCAGGGCAAGAGAGGTTTGCGGTTCGGCATCACCGTTGTTCCCTGCCAGACCGGTCGGAGTCGGCGGGTATTGGGTGCTTAGCATCTGCCGCGCTGTTTGACATACGCGCCGGAGTAATCTACTTTTAAATCGATTTAAGGAACCAGCAAGAAAATGGATAAGCGGATCGCGCTGTCATTGTGTCGTATGTGTCCAGGGGCTAGTTGTATCGGCCAAGCAGTGCGGCAATGAGCGCCGGTCGCCCGGCGCCGCGCCGCGTGCGGCTGGCTGACATCGCGGAGGTCTGCGGCGTATCTTCGGCAACCGTTTCACTGGCGATGCGCGACAGCCCGCTGGTGAACCATAAGACTCGCGCCCGAGTGCTGACAGAGCTCAAACGCCAGGGCTATGTCTATAATCGCGGCGCTGCCAATCTGCGCCGCCAGACCTCGAGCACGGTCGCGCTGCTGATCAACGATCTTTCCAATCCCTTTTTCGCCGAGTTTGCGGCCGGAGTGGATGAGGCCCTGGCGCAGGCCGGCTACGTGACATTGCTCGGTGGCACCAGCGAATCTCCCGAGCGGCAGCAGCGGGTGCTGTCCTCGCTGCTAGAACACCGTCCTGCCGGATTCATCTTGTCGCCGGCTGAGTTGAGCGACTCGCAGGCGTTGCAGGACCTGCTCGGCGAACAGGCCCATGTGCTGGTGTTCAACCGTGAGTTGAGCCGCACGCAGTGGGATTTTCTGGTGTTGGACAATCGGCGCGGCGCGCGCCTGGCGACCGAGCATCTGCTGCAGCTCGGACACCGGCGCATTGCGTTCGTCGGCGGCCACACCACGTCCAGCTCCTGCAAGCAACGGCGACTCGGTTATACGGAGGCCCTGCGCGCCGCGGGGGTCGAGCCCGATGCCGGCTGGCTGGTGGAGTGCGCACCGACTCGGCTGGATGCAGCCGCCAGCACCCGCCTGCTGCTGCCCACGGGTGCCCCTTCTCCAACGGCAGCGGTCTGTTACAACGATGCCGTTGCCTTGGGCGTCATGAACGGGCTGGCAGCGAAAGACGTGCGAGTGGGCAAGGACTTCGCCGTCACTGGCTTTGACGACATTGCCGAAGCCGCGGTCGCTGCTCCGGCGCTGACAACCATTGCGGCGGACCCGCGCGGACTGGGCCAGCGAGCGGCGGAGCTCCTGCTGGGGCGCCTGGAAGCGCCGCAGCGAGCGCGGCAACGGATCGTGGCCTCGGTGACGCTCAAGGTCCGCCACAGTACCTGTCCGCCACCACCTCTCGCCGCCTGAGATTGCAGGCGGATGGATTCAACATCGCAAGGTCGCGCCCTCATGGATATGCAGCGGATTGACACAACCACCGATCGAAACCCGGGCACGGCGCCCGAGGTCACTAACCGCCTCGCGTTCTGCGTGCTGACCGGCATCTTCTTCATGTGGGGGTTCATCACGGCATTGAACGATGTACTGATACCTCATCTGAAGGCGCTGTTTGCGCTCAACTACGCCCAGGTCATGCTCATCCAGTTCTGCTTTTTCGGCGCATATTTCCTGATGTCCTTGCCCTCCGGACGAGTTGTTTCCTCGCTGGGTTACAAGCGCAGTATCATCGTCGGCCTGTGCGTTGCGGGAGTGGGGGCGGCCTTGTTTTATCCAGCCGCCGCGCTCGCTTCCTACGGTGTATTCCTCACGGCACTGTTCGTGCTCGCCTCGGGTATCACGCTGCTGCAAGTGGCCGCCAACGCCTACGTCGCCCTGCTCGGGCCTGAACGCACCGCGTCCAGCCGCCTCAACCTGTCGCAGGCCTTCAACTCCGTCGGCACCACTCTTGCGCCCCAGTTCGGTGGCCTGCTGATCCTCTCCGGCACGGTGTTGGGCGTCTCGGAACTGGGTAGGCTTGGCTCAGCGGCACAGGCCGCCTATCACACGCAGCAGGCGCACGCCGTGCAGGGGCCCTATCTGGGCATCGCAGCTTCGCTGTTCATGCTCGCGCTGATCGTCCACCTGTTTCGCTTGCCGAAACTGCAAGGGCAGGGCGCGGCAGGGGAACAATCGCGTCACTCGATTGGGGAGACGCTCCGCCACCCACAGGTGCGATTCGGCGCGATCGGCATTTTTCTGTACGTCGGCGCCGAAGTTTCTATCGGCAGCTTCCTGATCAACTACATCGCGCAGCCCTCGATCGGCAACATGCCGCAAGCTCAGGCCGCGAACTTCGTTTCCTACTACTGGGGATGCGCCATGATCGGGCGCTTCGTCGGCGCGGCGCTCCTTCAGAAGGTGGAGGCGCGCTCGCTGCTCTACATATTCGCATCGATCGCGGCTGCGTTGGTCCTCACGACGATGCTGTCTCACGGGCTGATCGCCGTGTGCAGCGTGGTCGCCATCGGCGCATTCAACTCGATCATGTTCCCCAACATTTTTACTTTAGGGATCGAGAAAATGGGGAGCCATACGGGCCGAGCCTCGAGTCTCCTGGTCATGGCGATCGTCGGGGGCGCAGTCGTCCCGGTCCTGCAAGGCGCACTGGCGGATGCATTCGGCGTGCAGAATGCCTTCATCCTGCCGCTGCTGTGCTACCTCTACATTGTATTCTACGGCCTCAAAGGATCGCGGTACGTACTCGCGGACGCCTGAATGCCACGAGAGACTCGCATGGGACAAATCGTCTGCTTCGGCGAAGCACTGATTGATTTTCTGGGGCAACCCTCCACGGCTCCGCCGCAGTTCACGCAATATGCCGGCGGTGCACCCGCCAATGTCGCTGTCGCGGTAGCGCGCCTGGGTGGCTCTGCCGCCTTTGTCGGGATGCTCGGCGAGGACATGTTCGGAGACTTCCTGCTGCGCAATCTGCAGCAGGCGGGCGTGGACACTCACTATGTTCGGCGCACCGGCGCTGCCAACACCGCACTAGCGTTCGTGTCGCTGGATGCGGACGGCGAGCGGCATTTCAGTTTCTACCGCCCGCCAGCCGCAGACCTATTGTTCCGTCCCGAGCACTTCGATCCGGCCTGCTTCGAGACCGCCTCGGTATTGCACGCTTGCTCCAACAGCATGACCGAGGAAGCCAGCGCCGAGACTACGCTGATCGGCATGCAGCGCGCTCGTGCTGCCGGTGTCCTGGTGAGCTTCGATCTCAATCTGCGGCCAAGTCTGTGGCCGCGCGACATGGATGCGCGGCCGCGAGTCTGGCAGGCGCTACACGCGGCGGATTTGGTGAAGCTCAGCGCCGTGGAGTTCGATTTTCTGGAAAAACCGCTCAACGGAGCGGGCGGCGTATTGCAACAGTTATGGAAGGGGAACGCTCAGCTGCTTCTAGTGACCGACGGCGCGGCACCGATTCGCTATTTCACGCGTACCGCGCGAGGCACCATGCCGACATTCCGGGTGCTCGCGGCGGACACGACGGCAGCCGGGGACGCTTTCGTGGGCGGGCTGTTGTATTGGTTGGTGCGCTCGGGGATCGGGGTACCGGATCTGGCAACGCTGGCTGCCGACCCCTCCCGGTTTCGCGAAGCACTGTCATTTGCCGCCGCGTGTGGCGCCTTCACGGTCACCCGCCGCGGAGCCTTCGCGGCCATGCCGGTGCTGAGTGATGTGGAAGAGCTGCTGCGGGTGCAGCCATGACTGAATCGCCGGATTTCCGCTCCCCAAGCTTCCTGCTCGGGCACATCGAGCAGACGATGGCCTTCTATCACCCTCGGGCGATAGATCCCACCGGAGGCTTTTTTCATTATTTCAAAGACGACGGCACGATCTATGAGCCGGATCATCGCCATCTGGTGAGCAGCACCCGCTTCATTTTCAACTACGCCATGGCGGCGCGCACGTTCGGTCGGTCTGAATACCTGCAAGGCGCATATCACGGCCTGCGGTATTTACGCGACGTGCATCGCGACCCGCGGACCGGCGGCTACGCTTGGACACTCAAGGGCCATCAACCGCAAGACCGCACCAATCATTGCTATGGTCTCGCGTTCGTGTTGCTAGCCTACTCACATGCCCTGGCGGCAGGCATCCACGAAGCGGCACCCTGGGTCGAAGAGACTTGGCAGCTCCTGCAAACGCGATTTTGGGACCCGCGGGTCGGACTGTACAGCGATGAGGCGGATGCGGATTGGAATATCTCGGTCTATCGCGGCCAGAATCCCAACATGCACATGTGCGAGGCCATGCTGGCCGCCTTCGAGGCGACTCAAGAAGGCCGCTATCTCGAGCGCGCCTATCAGCTGGCCGACAACGTGACGCGTCGCCAGGCGGCGAAAAGCGGCGGCCTGGTTTGGGAGCACTATGGCAGCGATTGGGAGCCGGACTGGCTCTACAACCGCGACAATCCTCGCCATCTGTTCCGTCCGTGGGGCTTTCAGCCCGGACATCAGACGGAATGGGCCAAGCTGCTGCTGACTCTGAACAGCCATCGCCAGGATTACTGGATACTACCGACCGCTCTGCGCCTGTTCGACACAGCTCTCGGTCGCGCCTGGGATGCCGAATACGGCGGCATCTACTACGGCTTCGCGCCGGATGGGACCATCTGCGACAGCGACAAGTACTTCTGGGTGCAGGCGGAGTCTCTGGCGGCTGCCGCTCGCCTCGCGGTGTGCACCGGCACCCCATCCTACTGGGACTGGTACGAGCGTCTGTGGAGTTATTCCTGGAAGCATTTTGTGGACCACCGCCACGGAGCCTGGTACCGCATCCTTGATCGCCATAACCACAAGTACAGTGATGAGAAGAGCCCTGCCGGCAAGGTAGACTACCACACGATGGGCGCGTGCTACGACGTGTTGCGGGTACTGCGGTAAAACACCAACGGTACGATTAGCCCACAGGCCGACATGCGTCGGTTGGCTTCCAATCCGACGCTGTCCCAAATTCCTGAGTCGAATCATGTATGACGAGAGTCAGAGACCTCGCGACATCGGTTCCAGTCACGCTCAATTCCATCGGAAGGTTTGGCGTTACCGACATTGTGGCCCCCGCACGCGCGCTACGGTTACCACTCGGAGTTCTCAAGCACTGAGCTCCCGAGAGTACGTACCAAGCTTCGGGCCCGGAGTGCGTATGCACCCGAGAGTGATCATTAGGCTGCATGACTGAATAGGCGATCTCGGCGGTATAGCTCACCGCGGGTAAGAGCTTCAACGGACCTACAACCGCAATCTGTTGGCCGCCATTCGAAGGCCGATTTCTCGACCCAAATTCAGAAAGCCATACACGCCCATCTTCCTCCACAACAATACCGCTCCGAGTTTTGGCAGTGTCGGCAGCCGTCCTGTTGGGAAAAGTATAGAGATGCCAATAAATAGCCGCCCGCTTCAAATTGAGATCCTTCGCACTGCCAATCTTGAAACACCCGAACTCGGGTCGCACTTCGCCGGGTGCGATGACCACGCATATGTGGGGTGTGGCCGTGAGTATTTCGCCGGTCGATTCGGCAACACCAGGAGGACAACCGCCGAGCAGGTAAAGCAGCGCAAAGCCCTTGAACGTCAAAACGGAGTTTGATGATGTCATACTCGACAATCTACTCTCAATGTGCCGCCACAATTGCAACATTGCCCTCGGTGCGGGTCGGTTCCGGAAGGCTGATGTTCGCGACGGTCAGCTAATCAAGACTCCGCAAGGGGCTGCTAATGCAGCCCCTTGTACTTTTTTTGGGCTCGATGGGATTGTCAGTGACGACACGAGTCCCCCGCAAATCATGCGCAACGCCGGACCTAGCGACCCGGACGATTGGGCCGGTCTCCTAGGGCGACGGGGGCACCGTGTTGAATACGCCCCACGGGGTGATCTTGCCCGCTCCATAGATGCCCTTCGTCCCGGTAATGCGGGCTATGTAGGCATCCTGGTAAAAGAGGTATAGGGGCTTGCCGTTGTAGGTCACCTGATCAGTGCCGTCGGGTCTCACGACGGTTCCCAGCGCATCTTGGTCAACACCGGGTCCGGCTTCGGGCCGGTTGGAGGTGAGGACCGGTGGCCAGGGCACTGCAGAACAAATACTCCGGCAGCGGCTCTCGTGGTCACGGTCGTGATCGCCGTCGTGGTCACGGTCGTGATCGCCGTCGTGGTCACGGTCGGCGCTTAGGGCGTAGACGGGAAAGTTGGCGTTGGGGAATATGCTGAGGTTATTGTCCATTTGTACGGCCAGTACCGTCTGCTCTTGTCCGGTGCCGCCGAGCGGGGCGTTCTCTACCTGCAAACGAGCCTTACCCGGTGCCGGCCGGCCCCGGCTTGGCTCGACCAAGTACCAAATTCCCGCAGGACTGGTCACGGGGTCGAACAAGTTAGCCCCCTTCGTTTCCCCCGGGGTTTCGTCCAAGAAGAATCGGTACAACGGTAGGCCGGCATACGTCACCTGCTGTACCGGCATGCCGGAAAACACGTCGGTGCGAGTCACCGTCCCGAGGAGTTCTGGGTTGACCCCAGGCCCTGCGATCGGCGAACCGTTGGTGAGGAGCGCGGGCCAGAGGACCGTGTCGCAAGGCAGATGGAGAACATTCGGATTGTCGCTGCACGCGAACGGCTCTGCGCCGGTCGTCAGTGATTGGAGCCTGTCGGAGCTGAGCAGGTAGAGAGAGCAACCGGCATGGTCGGCCGAACCGACGACCAGAACCGTGCCATACGGCGTCGATGCAGTCGACACGGTCGCAGGGCCGGTCGGAGCGCTGGTTATGGCGGTGTTACAGGCGACGCTGCTTTGGGCGCTCGCGGGTGCGCCGAAATGAAGGGCCGCGAGGCCCAAGGTGAGCATGAGGACGAGGCGGAACAAATTGCTATTGATCATGGCTGTCTTCCTTGTTGGTCCAATGCACGTTGAGGCGGGTCAGTTGTTCGCGGTCAGCGGATCGACGATCTGTGGAATCTCGATGATCCGGCTGACCGGCATGCCACTGAGTTCCGCATGCCGCCGGATCACTTCTTCGCTTGTGGCCAGATAGATGCAGAAAGTCCTATCACCGGCGACGTAGCTGTGTTGCCACTGAATCGTGCCCATGCCGATCTGTTCGATCGCGCGATTGGAGGCGCGCGCCGCGCCGCACAGTTCCACGAGCGACATCCCGCCGATGCCGGGGATATCGCGCTCGATCAGATAACGTTTCATGTGTGCCATGGCTGTCTCTTGTGGCTTGGCCGTGATTCTGGTGCGACCACGCTCGATGTTAAAGCTAAGAATTATTGCCATCTTTAAAGATTATCTTTAGTGTGGTGCGATGGCGCTCTCGCATCTGAGATCCCTTCAGGCACTCGAGCTTGCACTCCGGATGGGCTCGCTCCAGGCCGCCGCGCGCACGCTTTGGATCACACCGGCTGCCGTGGGCCAGCGGATTAAGGCTCTCGAGGAATATCTTGGGGTGGATCTACTGGTACGAAGTCGGTCGGGATTGCATCCAACTCAGGCGCTCGCGGCAGCGTACGAGCACCTTGCGGCCGGTTTCCGCGAACTTGATCTAGCATCGACAGAGTTGAATCTGCAGCGCGGCGATGAGATCCATGTCGCGGCTACCTCGGATTTCGTGGACTTGTGGCTCCGGCCTCGAATCGAAGGTTTCAAAGCCGAGCATCCTCATCTTCTCTTCTGCATAAACGGCGAAGGCGAGGCCCCTCTTCGGGTGGGGCTCATCGACTGCGAGATCAGCTTCGGTCCACCGCAGGAGAACGCCGCGGACGAGATCCTGTTTCGCGACTTCGTACTGCCCATTAGCTCCCCCGAGAATGCGCTGCGCTTGGCGCGTGCAGAGCTGCGTGACCGTCTCGAGGGGTTCCCGTTGCTGCACCTCGATTTCTACAAGGACGATCGACGCATACCGAACTGGACGGCCTGGATCAAAGCCAACGGACTCAAGCGCACCGCGCCCCAGCGCGGCATCCGTTTTCAGCGCATCAAGCCAGCGGTCGACACGGTGCTCGCGAATGCGGGCGTCGCTCTGTGCGGCCTCGCACTGCTGGCTGGTCACATCGATGATGGCACGCTCAGCCTGCCGTTCCCGTCGACGGGGCGCTGGACAGGGTACGCATTCCGCGTGCGATTTCGGCCGCAGGCGCTGAACCGCCCGCAGATAAAGGCGTTTCGGCAATGGCTTATAGATCAGGCTGCTGGTACCCGCACTTGGCTGTCCCGGGTCACCAAATCGGCGCGAACCGATAAGAGGCGTCGCCGACGGTAGCCGAAGCGACGCAGTCCTCGGTGTAGAGCTCCTGGTCGCCGCACTCGGTCGCCTTTACCGAAGACCTCTTGGAGGTTTCGATGGAGCAGCTCATGGGTTGGGTCCATGCGAGGCACCGTCCCTGTGCCTCGCTCTTCAGGCCGCCTTCCGCCGGCCAAAATTGTTTCCGACGATTTCTTCATGACCGCTCGTCTTCACATCTGTTGACCAAGCACAACTCTGCACTTCATCGCTTCATCGGTGATGGTGGACGGGTTTGCGGCGCACGGCATGTGTCAGGACCGGCGGCCATCGAGGCTGACACGGCCTCCGCCGAATGCGACCACGTGCAGCAGACCCCCGGCTATCGCAATGTTCTTGAAGAAATGGATGAACTGATTCTGGTCGGCAAAATTGCTATGGAAGAATGCGGCGGTCGCAAGCGCGAACACGAAGAGAATGCCCGCGGCGATTCGAGTACGGTAGCCGAGCAGTAGAGTGATTCCGCCGACGATCTCGATGAAGGCGGCGAGACCGAACGCGACTTGCGGCAACGGCAGTCCGACGGACTGAATGTAGCCGATCGTCATCGCCGGCGCGGCGAGCTTCGAGAGCCCGGAAAGGATGAAGATCGTGCTGATCAGAACACGACCCACCGCCGGAACGAGTGTGGTGATGGCACTGGGGGCGGCCGTGGGAACGACCCCGGATGCTGCATAGGTCTGGTTGCTCATGGGAATGTCCTCTGTGAGTAAGTTGGGTGATTCACTAACCTGCTGTTCGAAATCAGGTGTCGTCTTTGTTGCCACGGGACAAATCTAAGGCAGCGTGCTAGATTTCGAAATAGAAATGATTGCAAATCACCGTTGCAAAATTGTCGATGTCTAAGCTCCCGGATTTCGAGGGGCTGGCGATGTTCGCAAAGGTTGCCGAGGAAGGTTCCTTCGCCGCGGCGGCAACCGCCATGGGTGTCTCGGTCGCCACGGTCTCGCGGGCCGTTACCCGCCTCGAAGAGCGGCTGGGAGGTCGGCTGTTCAACCGGACCTCCCGACGTCTGGCGCTGACGGACTATGGCCGTACTCTCGCCGAGCGCGCGGCGAAAATCTACGCGGAAGCCGAGGAGGCGGAGGATTTCGCGCGTGAGACCTCACGCCGGCCGCGCGGCCTCGTGAAGCTCGCGGCTCCTCTGTCTTTTGGCGTTCGCTGGGTATCGCCGTTGTTGCCCGAATTCTTTCGGACCTACCCCGATATTTCCATCGATCTCCATCTCACCGACGCACATGCCGATCTCATCGGAGAGGGATTCGACGCAGCCCTGCGCATCGCGATCATGGAAGATTCATCGCTGGTCGCCCGTCTCATTGCGCCGGTGCGCCGCTTTGTCGTGGCATCCCCCGCCTATCTGTCTCGCTGTGGCCGCCCCCAGCATCCGCGCGATCTCAGTGCTCATCAATGTCTGACCTACACCAATAGAGCCAAACCGGACGTCTGGCGCTTTACCCATGCCGGTGGCGAGGACTGCACCGTCACACCGACCGGGGCGCTACGCGGCACGAGCGTGGAAGCATTGCTGCCCACGGTTCTCGACGGACTCGCCATTGCCGAGCTGCCCGAGTTCGTAGCGACACAGTATTTCCTGGACAAGCAGCTTGAACCTGTCTTATCCGATTGGCGCCTGCCCGAAGGCGGCCTGTATTTCGTCACAGCCACGGCGCGTGCACGGCCGGCGAAGGTCAGCGCGTTGGCCGACTTCTTCATCTCCAAGCTCTCCGCCGCCGAATGGCGCGTAGAGGCGCTCATGGAACGGAAACCACCGAGCCGTCGCCGAAGATGAATTTGCCAGAAAAATTTCATGTGTCTGCCCGTCATATTTTGTAAAAGAGAGGGCGGGTGTATCCAGGTCACATCGGCTTTTTATTCCCGTCGAATCGTGACGGCTCTCACGAATCGTCATTTTTCTCGTGTTCCCCTTCACATCGCAGGAACTCATGGCTAAGTAATTCGCTGATCGAGTCGAAGTACCCTCAGCAGGCACCACGGAAGTTGCAGCGGCAGCGGTATGTTCCAGGTGTGATGCGCGTCAATGAGCCTGTGGGGTCGCTACATGTCATTTCGGCAAATTGCTTCGTGCTGGGCGATTCTTCTGCCCGTACTTTTCCCGGCCGCGAGCAATGCCCTGCCGAGCTTTGCCCAGCAGACGGGCCAGCCCTGCTCGCAGTGCCATGTGGGCGCCTACGGACCACAGCTGAAGCAGTACGGGCGTGACTTCAAGTTGTACGGCTACGTCAGCGGAGACGGCCAGAACTGGCTGCCGCCCATATCGCTAGTCACGGTATCGTCCTTCACCCACACGGAGGCCGATCGAGCCAAGCCGCTGCCGCATTTCGACACCAACGACAACACAGTACTCATCGACAGGGCGAAGATGGCCTACGCCGGTGCCCTGCCCGGTAAGGTGGGGATGTTTTCCGAACTCAGCTACGACGGCGTGCGCCACGTGCTTGCGATCGACAACATCGACATACGGCGGGCTTTCAATCCCACGATCGCCGGTCATGATGTGATCCTGGGTCTGGACCTGAACAATCGTCCCACCATACAGGACTTGTGGAACTCCACCCCGACGTTCGAATTCCTGCCGACTACGACGCCACTCTCGCCCACGCCAAATATTACTGCGGTCGTGGATGGCGCGCTGGCCCAGAGGGTGGCCGGCTACGGCGGCTACGGCATGTGGGATAACTTCCTCTACGCGGAGCTGCTTGGATATCAAGCGCTCAACCAGGATTTCGTGCATCGCTCAGGCATTCAGACTACGGCCACAACGGACATCTATGATGGCGTGATGCCTTACTGGCGCGTTGCCGTGCAGCGTGACTTCTCCGATCGGCACTACCTCGCGCTTGGAGTCTTCGGGATGTCGGCCGACCGCTTTCCAAAAGGCATTCGACCCGATGGCACGGACCATATTGCCGACACGGCCGGCGATCTTACCTACCAATTCACGGGTAGCAAGCAGCACTACTGGTCCGCTCACGCGACGTATATTCACGAGAATGACCGGCTCGATGCGAGCCATCATCTCTTCGGGTCCAATGCCTCGGACTATCTGAACACGATGCGGCTCGATGTCTCCTATAGCTACCATGACCAGTTGACGCCCACGGTGGAAGTGTTCCAGTCGCGTGGCTCCCACGATCCGCAATTCTTCAAGACGGCAGCCGGCACTCCCGATTCGACCGGTTATGTGGTCGAGGTTGCGTACGCGATCTGGGGTATTGCCAGTTCGCCCGTTGGCTGGAGCAATATCCGCTTGGCTGTGCGCTGGATCGGCTATTCGAAGTTCAACGGTGCGAGCTCGGATGCATCCGGCAACAATACCTTGTACGTGAATGTACGCTTCGCGGTAGCGCCGTTCGGCGCCGCCATCAAGCGTTGAGCCATGGACGGAGCGGCGCTAACGACATCCCTTTTATTTAGGAGACCCCTGTGAGATTAACGACAATCATCGCAAGTAGCGCCACGCTTGGCATCGCGGCGGTCGCGTGGGCGGCCACCGTGCACACCATCGACCAGAAGAACCTCAAATTCAGCGCGCCGACCCTGGTCCTCGCCAAGGGCGATGTAGTCGATTTCACGAACAGCGATGACACGTCCCACAACATCACGATCTCGGGTGAGGGCTTCTCGTTGAACAGTGGACTGCAGAAGCCCGGTACGGACTTCAAGGTGCCGCTGGTCAAGGCAGGGACTTACCGTGTCAGTTGTGGGATTCACCCCAACATGAAAATGACGCTCACCGTACAGTGATTGCCCGGTCCCTGCGCCGGCGAGGCAGGCGACAATCAATCTTCGCGTACTCCCCGAGGCAAGTCGGGCAGGCCCAATGCCGGTGTGCCATGACGCATGGCGCGCCCGTTAGCGCTGTCTTGGGCAAGTGGGAGGCTCTGCCCCGCCTTCGGGGCGGGGCAGAGTTGCGGTCTATTCCGCTCTGTCGATGGCCTCGTCATCCATCTTCAGGCGAAAATACAATGCTCTTTTCAAAGAATGAATGGCTCTGCGCGTATCCGCGATGGCGGCGGCTTTGTTGCCGCCAAAATCGTCGGGAGCGGCTTCCATTTCCCTGAGGGCTTCCTTCATGTTGTGAATCGCCTCGACGATTCTCGGGTGTGCCGCACGCTCGGATTGAATCGATACCCCCGGCGCCGCCGACGCCAGCAGGGGTTGCGCACAAAGTCCGATCCCCAGCAATACCCCGGCGGCCACCCTATTCATAGAATGCATAAAGAGTCTCCTTAGCTTAGACGCGAAAATCAAAATCCAGTCTCGTCAACAACGCAATCGAACGCCGTGGGACGACATATGGAACGATGAACTTAATTTCATCCAAATAAGTTATGCTCGAACCGCTGTTCGCGCTCGCCGCTGCAATTTAGAGCGCTCGGATAGGAAGCACCAATGAGCAGGTCACACTATCGCTGGGTAATGGTCGCCGCCGGCGGCCTCTTGGGCTGCGTCGCCATTGGCGCCATGTTTTCATTGCCGGTTTTTCTTCGGCCCATCTCGCGGGACACCGGATGGTCCATCACCGGCATATCCAGCGCCATGACCTTCGGTTTTCTTGCCATGGCAGTGGGAAGCATCGTCTGGGGAAACCTGTCGGACCGCTTCGGTCCGCGCCTGATCGTACTGATAGGATCCAGTGTCCTGGCCATGGCGCTCGCTTTGCTGAGCCGCGCGACCTCGCTCATGGAGTTTCAGCTGATTTTCGGCCTGGTGGTCGGCGGTGCGACGGCGGCCATCTTTGCGCCCATGATGGCTTGCGTAACGGGATGGTTCGACACGCAGCGCAGCCTGGCGGTGTCGCTCGTTTCCGCCGGGATGGGAGTGGCGCCGATGACCATGTCGCCGTTGGCGGCGCACCTCATTTCCAACCATGATTGGAGAACCTCTCTCCAAATCCTCGCCGCTCTTGCGGCAGTCGTTATGATTCCGGTGGCGTTGCTGGTGCGCCGGCCACCGGCGCTGGAATCTCCGAACATCGTCCGTGCCGCGCATGAGGAGCCGCAATCAGGAATCACTCTGGGCCAGGCAACTCGATCGCCGCAATTCATCATACTTCTGCTGACGAATTTTTGTTGTTGTGCCACGCACTCCGGTCCGATTTTCCATACGGTGAGCTACGCAATAAGCTGTGGGATCCCGTTAGCCGCCGCAGTTTCAATCTACAGCGTGGAAGGTCTGGCGGGCCTCGGCGGCCGTGTCGCGTTCGGTTTTCTCGGCGACCGGTTTGGCGCCAAACGTGTTCTGGTCTCAGGCCTGCTCCTGCAGGCATTCGGCGCACTGGCCTATTTCTTCGTGCGCCAATTGACCGAGTTTTACGCCGTCGCCGCCCTGTTTGGGTTCATCTATGCCGGTATCATGCCTCTCTATGCAGTACTCGCGCGCGAGAATTTCCCGCTGCGAATGATGGGGACGATCATCGGCGGAACGGCAATGGCCGGTAGCTTGGGTATGGCGACAGGTCCGCTGGCGGGAGGTTTGATCTACGACAGGTTAGCCAGTTACGGATGGCTGTACATCGGTGCGTGGGGTATCGGTGTTGCCGCCTTCTTGATCGCGCTGACCTTTAGGCCGAACACCGCGAGGCCAACCTTCGAACCGGCCGGAGCCACGGGTTAGCTTGGATGGGACCGAATCGGCATGAGCGTTAACTTCCGTCGGTGTTTCCGGTGCCGTAAGTACGGCGAGGGCTCGGTGGCCGTGCTGATGCGCGCCTCTGCTTGCCATAGGCGATGAGGCAGCAGGAAAATTGGCCGCGAATCGCGGTTGTGGGGGCGGGTGCCGTGGGCGGCTACTTTGGCGGCCTATTGGCCCGCGCGGGTGCACCCGTTGTCATGATCGGCCGTAAGTCGTTCGTCGAGGCGGTCAAGACCCAGGGTATTTTCCTCGACACACTCGACTTCAAGGAGTTCGTGCCTGTCGAGGCTTCGACAGAGCTTGGCGCGGCGCGCGGCGTGGACATCGTGCTTCTTTGCGTGAAGACGCTCGATACCGCCGCCACGGTACGTGAACTTGCACCCCACCTTGCACCGGAAGCGATCGTCCTCAGCCTTCAGAATGGCGTCGACAGTGTCGAGCAGATCCAGGCAACGGTGAAGAACGCCGCATTCCAAGCCGTGGTTTATGTCGCCGCCTCCGTACCCGAGCCCGGCCGCATCAAGCACGTTGGCCGCGGCGATCTGGTTATCGGACCGGAAACCGAGCAGACAAAAATGCTGGCGGCCCTCGTGGCACGTGCGGGCATACCTTGTCGCATAAGCGCCAATATCGATGGCGAGTTGTGGACCAAGCTCATTTGGAATTGCGCACTGAACGCCATTTCGGCTCTTGGCCGCGCGAAATACCGCCGCATGTCGGAAAATCCCGATGCCCGTCAATTGATGGAGACCGTGATACATGAGGTACTCGCCGTGGCAAATGCCGCTCGGGTGGTGCTTCCCGGTATAGCGGATGAAAAGGCTGCGATGGCTGGCGCAATGCGGATTGCCACGCAAATGGCGGAGGCGATGTCATCCACGGCGCAAGACTTGAGCCGCGGCAAATTCACCGAGATCGACTCACTGAACGGTTTCATCGTGCGGCGTGGAACGGAGCTTGGGATAGCCACGCCGGTGAATCACGCCTTGTTTACCCTGGTGAAACTGGCCGAAGCCCGATAGCGTTGCCGCGCTTATGGACTTAGACTCATCCCAGCCTGCCAGGCGTGATACTTCCAGGCGGACGCATTCGGTCCGCGTTCGTGCGCGGCTTCAGCCACCTTCCGGTGAGGATTCCCGGCTAATCAGGCCGTCGTCGCACAGGCACATCAAGTCGAACAAGGAGGCAATATGGAATACGCACAGCTCATCCAGGCTGCCGCCAGCATCGCCGGCGGAATGGCAGCCGCTCATTACGACAAGTTCAGCGGACTGGTGGCAACCCGCATAACTGACATCGCTGAAACTGCCGTGAAGATTGCGAGAGCAATCGACGCAGAGGCTCAGAAGCAGCCATAAGCCGTCGGCCGCTTCAGGTCATAGGCTGGCCGATGGCGCACAGCGCGGGTATTGCCGTCACCCCAGCAGTCGGGGCAGGCGCTTTGCCGCCCATTGGGTTGCCGCGTCATACCCGTACGCCAACTGCAGGCAAGCCAGTTCCGAGTGAAGCGGTCCGACGATTTGAATGCCGATGGGCAATCCGCCGGGGCTGAAGCCGGCGGGCGCTGCCAGGGCGGGGCAGCCGCTCATGGTGATGGGGAGCACGACTTTCATCCATTCATGGTAGGTCTGCATTTGCTTGCCTGCGATCTCTTGCGGCCAAGACAAGTTGACGTCGAAGGGAAATAGCTGCGCCGTTGGCGCGATCCAGTAGTCATAGCGTTCGAATAGCCGTCGCACGGCTTGATACCACGCCGTACGTATCGCGGAGGCAGCGGAAATATCGAATGCCGTGAGTTTCAATCCGCGCTCCACCTCGAAGACGGCCTCAGGTTTGAGCAGCGCGCGTCTGGCCGGATCGCTGTAATAGGGCAGGAGGCTCGCGCCCGATTGCCATGCGCGCAAGGTCAACCAGGCCTGCCACACCGATTCGATCGGATACTGGGGTTGGTCTTCTTCGACGCTGCAGCCCAGCGACTCGAATACCTTCAGGGCGCCGGTACAAACGTCCAGCACGCCCGCTTCAAACGGCAGGTAGCCTTGAAAGTCGCCTGACCAGGCGATGCGCTTGCCCTTGAGGTCCGATTCCAGCCGGCGCTGGAACACGCTGCCGTCACCGATGCAGGACAGCGGTGCCCGCGCGTCGTACCCCGCCTGCACCGACAGCAGCATGGCCAAATCCGGGACATTGCGCGCCATGGGGCCGACCACCCCCATGGAAGGCAGCCAACCATCCTCCGCGTTGCTGGGTACGACTCCCATGCCGGTACGGAAGCCAAAGACATTGTTCCAGCCGGCAGGATTACGCAGGCTTCCGCCAAAATCGCTGCCATCCGCAACCGGCAGCATGCGCAGCGCGAGTGCGACGGCAGCTCCGCCACTGCTGCCGCCGGCCGAACGAGAGGGGTTATAGGCGTTGCGGGTGGGTCCGTAGACCGAGTTATACGTGTGCGAGCCTAGGCCAAACTCCGGTGTATTCGTCTTGCCGATGAAGATGCCGCCGGCCTGCCGCAATCGCTCCACCATGATGCCGTCCGCACCCGGCACGAAGTCCTTGTAAATCGGTGAGCCCATGGTCATGCGGATGCCCTTGACGGGCATCAGGTCTTTCACAGCCAGGGGAAAGCCGTGCAGCGGCCCCATCCATTCGCCGCGAGCGAGACTTAGGTCCCGCTCTTCCGACTGAGCGATCAGCGTTGCGCGGTTCTGTAGCGCGACGATGGCGTTGACCCGCGGGTTCAAAGTCTCGATGTGATCCAAGTACGCGGTCATGACTTCCACGCAGGAGACCTGCCGAGCGCGAATCGCGTCGGCAAGCTCCTGCGCATCCATCATGGCGATGTGCGGCGCGTTCACCCGCGATTTACTTGATGGTGGCGGCTCCCGCCTTGCATGCCACTTCGTCCTGCGACCCGGTGCCGCCCGAGCAGCCGATGGCACCGATGATTTTGCCGCCTTCGACGAGCGGAATGCCGCCGCGCGAGGCAATCACACCGTCGATCGTGAGTGCGTAGTAATTCTGTTTCAGCTGAATGGCTTCCTCGAAGGCCTTCGTTTCGCGCCGAAAGCTGGCCGACGCTCGCGCTTTATGTTCCGACACGGCAATCGATGCCAGCTGGGCGCCGTCCATGCGCTGGAAGGCCACCAGATTGGCACCGGAGTCGACGACCGCGATGTTGAGTTTCCAGTGGTGTTTCTTCGCCTCGGCAACCGCCGCCGCAATGACGCTTTCTGCGCGGTCGAGCGAGATCGGTGCGCCATAGGGGACGTCGAAGGGCATGTTGTCCGGGACGGTATCCAAGGGATTCGCCGGCGCGGGCGTCTGGGCCTCGCCCGACAAGCTGGTGCAAAAGCCGGCTGCGGCAAGCGCAAGGGTCAGAATCTTGAAACGCATCGAAGTTCTCCTCATGAAAAGCCACAAGAAATCGTCGCCGGCGATTCTAAACCGTGCGCGGTGAGTCTTGCGCCACAGCGGCCACTATTTATGCGGCGTGCGTCGGCTCGCCAATCTTGCACGTACCGCTGTACAGGACTTGGTCCTTGACCGCTATGGTGCCGAATCCGGAGGACCTATCGATCTGGTACTGAAATATCGATCCGCTGCGGTTTATGGCGAATGAGATCTGAGTACTGGAGACAGTGGCCGGCAGCGAGTCGTTTCCGCCAAGGGATACTCTTTGCATTTGCTGGTCAACCCTGATTTCAAAAGACCGGGTCTCATGACCCGTTCCGTGGGATTGCCAAACGCAGGAGAGCAAAACTTCGGCCGCCCGCGCGGGCTGCATGAGAGCAACAGCTGCACTTGCCACGGCAATGAATGCGCCAAACCCTGGAGCCTTCTTAAGTCCGTGTGGCCGCAAGTGAGACAGATTTGGCTTCAATGTATCCTGTCCGTGTTCCCAAGAGTGTAACTCAAGTCCAGCACCGCCGTCCGACGGCGGACTGCCGAACATGGGTGCCCCTCAGCGCGGCAACGTGGCGCCGGCCAGCCTGCCGACGGCTCCCAGGGTGGTTTGAGCGGCGTTCAAGCCGAGGCGGAAGTCGGCATCGTTATAAGTGGCATAGACATCGCTGGGCTGATGCCATTGCGGATCCCACCCGGCGCCGATCTCGCGTCCGCGCTCGTTCTCCCGCAGGCTGATGGCAGGCACCAGGTCCATGAACGGCGTGCTGTCCGTGTTGGTCATGTGGGGGCCCACCGCCGCCGGATAATCCGTGGCATAAGCCTCGTTGGCGGTGTAGAAGGCCCACGCCAGCTTTTGCGCGCCTTCCGCCGCCTTGGCGAGCGACTGGAATTCGATGTTCACATCCGCTTCCGGCCGCTGCTCCGGAGACATCGTGCCGTCGGCGCGCGGCATGCCGTGATCGAACAGCATCATGTCGTGCTGGATCATCCCCAGCCACCGAGGCTCGGGGTAACGTCCGGAGCCGGGCGGCTCTTCCTTGCCCTGGAGAGAAGCGCGCTGATCCACGTATGCCCGAGCGCCATTGAGTCCGGTTTCCTCGTTGTTCCACAGCGCAAAGCGGATTGACCGCTCGGTCTTGACGTCGGGTGCGGACATGATGCGTGCCAATTCCATGACCAGCGCGGTCCCCGAGCCATCATCGTTGGCGGCTTCTCCCCATCCGTGCCCGTCCATGTGGGCGCCGACGATGTACATTTCATCCGGGTGCGTGGTCCCGATCTTCGTGCAATACACCTCTTCTCGCTCGCCAGGTTCGCTGGGCTGGGCGTTCAGCGCACGCAGCTTCGGGTCCGGTTGCAGCATCGAATCGACGTTGACGCCGGTTTGAGTGCGCTTGCCGCGATAACGCCCGCCGCCGGCGGCCGCATCCGGATTTTGTGCAATGGGTGGTCCGCTCGGGCGCCTCGCCTCGGTCGGAAAATAGGTGTACTTGACGCGGGAGATGTCCGAACACCCGTAACGCTTGAGCTGCGCCTCGATCCAATCCACCGCGGCGCGATTGCGATCCGTGCCCTGACGGCGATCGCCGAATTGCGTCAGAGCCTTGATGGTCGCCTTGTAGCGCTCCAGGTCGAGACGGCCGACCAGAGCCTTGACGGGGTCTGCCGGCTTTGCGTCGGTCTCACCGGCTGCCGGCGCCCGAGCCGGGATGGCCGCCAACGCAATGACAAGCGCTATCGCCGCGGTATGTCGGAACATGCTCCCTCCTTTTTAGGTGCGGCATAGTCTACATGGGGGAGTGCATTCTGTAATACGAGGCGGCAGCGTGGCGCCTTTGGAGCCGGACGCACGGGTTTTTCTCGACACCGAAGCTCGAAACAGTTTACCGTCGGGGTATCCGGCCGGGGACATCGCATGTTTCGAAAAGGCAGACCCGGCACACACGATGTTACGAGCACATGCTGTACCTGGAGCGGGCGTACACAGTACCACGCACCCAGCACAATAACGGGAGCGGGGCGATGGCGTTGGCAGAGGAGGTAATCCTTGAGACGCAGGGTCTGGTCAAGGAGTTCAGCGGGTTCGTTGCGGTGGACGGCGTCTCGGTGCGCGTCCGGCAGCGCGAAATCCATGCGCTGATCGGTCCCAATGGTGCCGGAAAGACGACGTTTTTCAATCTGTTGACCAAGTTCCTGCAACCGACCTCGGGCGCGATCTTTTATCGCGGCAGGAACATCACTCGGGAACAGCCTGCGGACATCGCACGCCACGGCATCGTGCGATCCTTTCAGATCTGCGCGGTGTTTCCGCACCTGACGGTCTTGGAGAATGTCCGGGTGGCTCTGCAGCGCAAGCTCGGCACTTCATTCTATTTTTGGCGGTCGGAGAGAAGCCTCGGAAACCTCGATCGGCGCGCGATGCAGTTGCTCGAGGAAGTTCATCTTGAACCGTGGGCGCGCACCCAGGCGGCCGACCTGCCCTACGGCCGCAAGCGCGCTCTGGAACTCGCCACCACGCTGGCGCTCGAGCCGGACGTGATGCTTCTCGATGAGCCCACCCAAGGCATGGGTCACGAGGACGTGTCGCATGTCACGCGGCTCATCAAGCAGGTCTCGGCCAACCGCACGGTGCTCATGGTCGAACACAACATGAGCGTGGTCGCATCGATCGCCGACACCATTTCTGTCCTGCAACGCGGACGCGTCATTGCCGCAGGTCCCTACTCGGAGGTTTCCAAGAACCCGCAAGTGATCGAGGCCTACATGGGGACCTCGAGCGATAGCCTTTCAGGAGGCCCTGATGGCCCGTGAGATGCTGAAGATCGCCAATCTCCAGGCATGGTACGGCGAGTCGCATATCCTGCACGGCGTGGAATTTGCGGTGCACGAGGGCGAGGTCGTGACCCTGCTGGGCCGCAACGGCGCCGGACGAACGACCACCCTGCGTGCCATCATGGGTCTGGTCGGCTCCCGTACCGGCTCGGTGCTGATCAATGGAGTCGAGGCGGTGGGGCTGGCGCCGCATCGGATTGCGCGTCTGGGCCTGGGCTATTGTCCGGAGGAGAGGGGGATTTTCGCGGCGCTGTCGACCGAGGAGAACCTGCTGCTGCCGCCGCGCCTGAAGGGCGCCGGGGGGATGCAGCTGGAAGAGATTTACGATATTTTCCCCAACTTGCTCGAGCGCGCCGCGAGCCCGGGTACCCGCCTTTCCGGCGGAGAGCAGCAGATGCTGGCGGTGGCACGTGTTCTGCGTACCGGTGCGCGGCTGCTGCTCTTGGACGAGATTTCCGAGGGCCTCGCCCCGGTGATCGTGCAAAAGCTCGGCGAGGTAATCCGCACCTTGAGGCAGAAGGGCTTTACCGTGGTGCTGGTCGAGCAGAACTTCCGATTCGCCGCGCCGCTGGCGGATCGGTTCTATGTGATGGAGCACGGCAAGATCGTGAAACAGTTTGCGCGGTCGGAGCTGGCCTCGCAGGCGGGATTGCTCCAGGAATTCTTAGGTGTTTGAACAACATTGAACGAGGGATGACATATGACGCGCAATTCAAAATTCCTGGCACTCGGTGCGCTGCTTGGCCTGTATGCATCCTCTCCGGCAGGCGCCGCGGCCGATCAGGTGGTGATCGGCGACATCGACGACATGTCGGGCGTGTATGCGGACGTCCTCGGCCAGGCCGGCGTCGACGTCATCAATATGGCCATCAGCGATTTCGGCGGCACCGTACTGGGCAAGAAAATCACCGTGCTGAGCGTCGATCACCAGAATAAGCCCGACATCGGGGCCTCGAAGTTCCGCGAATGGGCGGACCAGAACGGCTTGACCATGGTGCTGGGCGGCTCCAACACGGGCGTCAGTATCGCCATGTCCAAGGTGGCCGCGGCGAAAAAGGTACCCTTCATCGCCATCGGCGCGGGCGGTGCTTCCCTGACCGGCGTGGATTGCACGCCCTACACCGTGCACTATGCCTACGACACGACCGCGCTGGGCAACGGCACGGCGAGCGCCATCATCAAAGAGGGCGGGAAGACCTGGTTCTTCATCACCGCCGACTATGCCTTCGGCACCCAGCTGCAAGACGCAGCGACCAAGGTGGTGCTGGCCAACGGCGGCAAGGTCCTGGGCGCCGTGCGTGCGCCGCTGGGCACGACCGATTACTCCTCGTTCCTGTTGCAGGCTCAAGCCTCGGGTGCGCAGGTGCTGGGGCTCGCGAACGCCGGCACCGATTTCTCGAACTCGCTCAAGGCGGCCAACGAGTTCGGCATCACCAAGACCATGAAGCCTGCCGCGCTGCTGGCCTTCCTCACCGATATCCATGCTGCGACGCTGCAGACCGCACAAGGCTTGTACTTGACCACCGGATTCTATTGGGACCTCAACGACCAGACGCGCGCTTTCGCCAAACGCTTCTTCGCCAAGGTCAACCGCATGCCGACCATGGATCAAGCTGCCTTCTATTCCGCCACCATCCAGTACCTGAATGCGGTCAAGGCGGTGGGTTCGACCGATTCGGACAAGGTCATGGCCCAGCTCAAGAAGACCAAGATCAACGACTTCTTTGCCAAAGACGGCTACATTCGCGAAGACGGTCTGATGGTTCACAGCATGTACGTCATGAAGGTCAAGACACCGGCGGAATCGAAGTATCCTTGGGACTACTACAAGGTGGTCAAGGTCATGACGGGCGAGGAGGCCGACGGCACACAGCCCGACCCGTCGTGCCCGATGGTCAA
This sequence comes from Gammaproteobacteria bacterium, assembly GCA_021323735.1. Classification (GTDB taxonomy): domain Bacteria; phylum Pseudomonadota; class Gammaproteobacteria; order Steroidobacterales; family Steroidobacteraceae; genus Bog-1198. The sequence goes on along the minus strand of JAJPKM010000041.1, from coordinate 85,036 downwards.
GAAGTAGTCCGGGAAAGCGTCCCGCTACGCCTGAGCGTAATGAGGGTCTGATCCGTGACCACCGTCTTCGGTGTGCCCCTGCCCGCGATCCTGGGCCAGCTCATGCTCGGGCTGGTCAATGGTTCGTTCTATGCGCTCCTGAGCTTAGGGTTGGCGGTGATCTTCGGCCTGTTGGGAGTGGTGAATTTCGCGCATGGGGCCTTCTACATGCTCGGCGCGTTTGCGGCCTACATCGGCTTGCAATTCCTCGGGATCAACTATTGGTGGGCGTTGCTGCTCGCACCTCTGACGGTGGGCCTCCTGGGCGTGCTCATCGAGCGGTTGTTCCTGCGCCACTTATATCAGGTCGAACCGGTGTACGGCTTGCTGCTGACCTTTGGCATTGCGCTGATCGCCGAGGGCATCATGCGCAGCCTGTTCGGCGCCTCGGGTAAGTCGTATCCGGTGCCGCCGCTGCTGCAGGGTGTCCTCAACCTCGGCTTCATGATATTGCCGATTTATCGCGCCTGGGTGGTGATGGCGTCGGTGACGGTATGCGGCCTGACTTGGTTCTTGATCGAGCGCACACGCCTCGGCGCCAGGCTTCGAGCGGCGACTGAGAATGCCCGCTTGGTACAGGCCTTCGGCATCAATGTGCCCGTGATGGTGATGTGCACCTATGGAGCAGGCGTTGCCCTGGCGGCACTGGCGGGCGTGCTGGCGGCGCCGGTGATTCAGGTCAGCCCGCTGATGGGTTCATCCCTGGTGATCGTCGTCTTTGCCGTGGTGGTCATCGGCGGCATGGGGTCGATCGTCGGCGCCATTGTGAGCGGCCTGGTGCTCGGGCTCATCGAGGGATTGACCAAGGTGGTCTATCCCGAAGCCTCGAGCATCGTCGTGTTCGTCATCATGGCATTGGTGCTGATCTGGCGGCCTGCCGGCCTGTTCGGCAAAGAGCCATGATGCGTGCTCAAATTGCATTGTACGTCGGCCTGGGGCTGCTCGCGTTGGTGGCGCCTTTCCTCGGGCTCTACCCCGTATTCCTGATGAAGCTGCTGTGCTTTGCGATGTTCGCCTGCGCGTTCAACTTGCTGCTGGGCTTCACCAAGATGCTGTCCTTCGGGCACGCCGCGTATTTCGGCGCTTCTGCCTATATCACCGGATGGCTGGTGACGGTTCAGGGGTGGGGCACGCTCGAGGCGATTCTCGGCGGTGTCGCGGTGTCGATGCTGTTGGGAGCCGTGATCGGCGCCATTGCGGTGCGCCGGCAGGGCATTTATTTTGCGATGATCACGCTGGCTCTCGCCCAGGTGGTGTACTTCGTCTGTCTGCAAGCGCAGTTCACCGGCGGCGAGAATGGCCTGCAGGGCATTGCGCGGGGCAGCCTGCTGGGGCTGCTGAGCCTGGGCGACGATCGGGCCATGTACTACTTCGTGCTCGCCGTGTTTGTCGCGGTATTTCTGTTCATTCGCCGCATCGTTCATTCGCCCTTCGGGCAGGTGCTGAAGGCGATTCGCGCGAATGAGCCGCGCGCCGTATCCCTAGGATACAAGGTGGATCGCTACAAACTCACTGCCTTCGTGCTGTCGGCGAGTCTGGCGGGTTTGGCCGGGTCTCTCAAAGCACTGGTACTGGGTTTCGCCACACTGTCGGATGTGAGCCAAGGAAATTCCGGCGAGGTCATTCTCATGACCTTGCTCGGTGGGAGCGGCACGTTCTTGGGGCCCTTTGTGGGCGCCAATGTGGTGATCACTCTTCAGGAGTACCTCTCGGACCTCGCGGGATCCTGGGTGTCGGTGATCATCGGCGCGATTTTCGTGGTGTGCGTGATGGTCTTCCGGCGCGGCGTGGTCGGGGAGATCCAGCGCCGCTTCGGGCAGCGCTCCGACTAGCCTGCATTATTCATGACAAATTCGCCGACGGCCTCCTTGATAAGCCCGTCGTCCATGAATGTTGCCGGTCCGTGATCAGCTCCGTGCGGCCTCCAGACCATGCCCCTGGGGTCCGGCTTCACGGCGCAATAGCAGCACGGCCGAGAGCAGCGCCGCGAGACTCAGCAAAAAGAAGAACCACAGCATCGCCGAATAGCCGGACGGGTTATCCGGTCCCGCGTGCGCCTGATCCGCGAGCCAGCCGGCGGCGAGATTGGACGCGGCCATGGCGAGAGCTTGAATCAGCGTGATCAACCCAAGGGCGGTTCCCAATCGGCGTGGCTCGACGATGAGTGTCGTGGCCGGCCAGATCACCGCCGGGACCAGCGAGAAGCTCAATCCCATCAGCGCCGTCGATACCCAAAGATTCAGATCCGAAAGTCCCAGTACCACGAATGTGATCGGCAGGAGCAGGGTGCCCAATGTCAGCATCAGTGCCCGAGCTCCCAGCTTGTCCGCGAGCAAGCCGAAGAAAGGTGTGGCGAAGATGGCGGCGAAGAACACCCAGCTGTTGGCAACGCCTGCCTGCTGCAGCGTGAGTCCCTTGGCGTGCTGGAAGTATTCGATGGCATAGGTGGTTCGAAACGGGAAGAACACCGCGGCGTAGAGCACATGCAGCGCGAGGATGTACCAGTAGGACAGATCGAAGTTCAGCAGCTGCCGCCACCCGATGCTCTGTGCGATGGGCGCGGGCAGCGCCATTGCGATTGCCGCCGGTATGCGGCGTCGGCGGTCCAGCGCATGAAGCGCGGTGGCTGCCATCAGTCCCGCGACGGTGATACCGGTACCCAGCCAAAGCGGTGGCTGCCAGCCGCCCTCGTACAGCGGACGCGCCCAGGCGGTCGAGGTGTCGACGGCGTAGGAGCCGAGCCGGGCAAGACTCAAGTAGAGGGCGGTGGCGAGCGCAATACCGCTGCGCGGAAACCATTGCGCCAGCGCAGCCACGAGCGCGATGAAAATCGCCCCCTCGCTGATGCCGAAGATGAGACGGCCGGCCACCATGAGCGCGTATGGTTCGCCTAAAGCGGTCAAGGCGGCGCCGACTACGCCGATGGCCGCCGACCAAAACGCCACCCGAGCGGCTCCGCAGCGGTCGATGAGCAGGCCGCTGATGAGCGCGAGCCCCACATTGGGGATGCTGATGATGCCGTTCAGCATGCCCAGCTGCGACTGGCTGAAGCCCCGTTGCCGCTGCAGCAGATCGGCGATGGGGCCGATCACATCGTCCTCGTAGTAGCTGCTCGACACGGCAATTGCCGCGAGCGCCAGAACCCACCAGCGCATCGGCGAGGAACCGGTGCCGGCACTCACCGGATTCTTGCGCCTTGCCGGGTAAGTTCCTGGTGAAGTGCGCCGATGTTCAACCGATCGAACGGTTCATCGCGTTGGATGGAGACGGCCGCCGCGACTCCCGCGCCTTGGCCGCCTACCGCGCAGCACATCATATTGCGCGCCGAGGCGTGCGATATCTTGTCGCCGCCGATGCAGCGTCCGGCGACCAGGAGGTTGCCCACATTCTTGGGCACGAGCGCGCGATAGGGGACGTGCCAGTAGCGGCCGGTGGTCGGCAGAATCAATACGCCGTAGCCGTCGATGAATTCGGGGAAGATGCCGATGGCATCATCGAAGCGGCCCTGCTCGCGCACATCCTGGCCCGTAAGATTGTAGAGCGCGTTGATTTTGCGCGTGTCGCGGATGCCCAGCGTCATCCCGAAATTGCGCAGTTTGGCGCGCTCGCAACCCGGCATGAAACCGCGCAGCGCTTCCAGGGCATAGATCGCTTCACGCCTGCCGCGCATTTCGCCGATCGTGAGGTCGGAAGGATCGGTGCCGTCGATTTCGGGCAGGTGCACGAGGTTCAGATAGGTCAGATCGCCTTGATCGCTGACCGAGCCCCAGGTGCCCGCGATGGTGTGTAGATTCGGCGGAATGATGCCTGCCGCCAGCGCCTGCTGAAAGGGCTTGCGCAGGAAGGGAGAGAACATGCTGTCCTCCTTGCCCGTGGTTTCATAGTCCCACTCTCCATTGCCCGACCAATCCGCATAGGTCTGAGGATTGGCTTTGATGGCCTCGATGAAGCGCCGCTTGTCGACGCCGCTCATCGAAAACATCACGGAGGCGGACATCATTTCATTCTTGGGCAGCTTATGTACCGGTGCCCCGGCGCGATATGCAATGTCGGCATCGCCGGTGGCATCGATCACCCGTTTTGCCAGGATGGCCTCGCGGCCGGCCTTGCTTTCGGTGATGACGCCGAGAATGACGCCATGCTCCATGATCGGTGCCACGCATAGTCTATGCAGCAAAGGCGTGATGCCGGCTTCCTGAACCAGCACATCCGCCACCCACTTGAACATTTCGGCGTCCAGCGCCTGACTCAAGGACTGCGGCTCCGGCATGGCCGCGCCCATGGCCGCCGCGCGCTGCTCCAATTCGATGCCGATGCCCTCACAATCGACGGTGTGTTCGTGGCGGTACCAAGCAAAGCCCTCCACACCCACCTGTGTGATGTTCCCCCCGAAGCAACCGTTGCGGTCGATCAACGCGGTGCGCGCTCCGGCGCGTGCGGCGGCGAGCGCCGCTGCCAGTCCTCCAGGACCGCTGCCGATGACCAGTACCTCGGTCTCGAGAATCACCTCCACGGCCCGAGCCGCTTCATTGACGCGCTTCATGGCCCATCATCGCTTCGAAGGACCTGCGCTGGCAATGAGTTTGGCGTTGTAATCATTCTGCAACGTAGGGTGCGTAAAAAGCCCACTCGCGGTGGAAAACATGCTGCGCAGGGATGGCGTCGTCTTTGACGTCGCGTGGGATTTCTTTGGGCTTTTCAAAGCCGTAAGAAAACGTATTTATCTTTTCGTGGTGGATGCCACGAAGCCTTTGGGAGACTCTCTTGCAGAACAATCATAAGCTCGCCTGCGCGATCGCGGCGGTGCTCAGCACCTGCGCCGCCACAGCTCACGCCGATACGGCAGTCGATGCGTCCGCCTCGTCGGGAATCGATGAGGTGGTGGTGACCGCGACCCGCCGGAATGAATCGGTGCAAGACGTGCCGCTGACTATCCAAGCCTTTACGGGCGATCAGTTGAAACAGCTGAATGTGTCGACCTTCGATGATGCCATCAAGCTGCTGCCGAACGTGACATTCGCGAGCAACGGCCCCGGCACGGGCAATATCTTCATGCGCGGCTTGAGCGCCGGATTTGCCGGCAACCAGTCGAGCGCCTCCATCGCGTCGTTTCCGAACGTCGCGACTTATCTCGATGACCAATCCCTGACCTTTCCGTCGCGCAACGTCGATGTCTACGTGGTCGACATGGAGCGCATCGAAGTCCTCGAGGGTCCCCAAGGAACTTTGTTCGGCGGTGGCGCCGAGGCCGGTGCGCTGCGCTACATCACCAACAAGCCCAGGATGAACGTCACCGAGGGCAATGCCAATGCGACGTATGGCTTGACGGCGGGCGGCGATCCCAACACCGCGGTGAATGCGACGATCAACATTCCATTGATTCAGGACACGCTCGCGGTACGCGCGGTCATCTATAACGACCGTCGCGGCGGCTTCATCGACAATGTGCCGAGCACCTTCACGCGCCAGAATACCGATCTGGGCGCTTTCTACACCGGCATCAAACCGGTGAACGGGCTCTGCCCCAATGGCCTCCCGCCGGGTGGGACCCCGAAGAATCCAGCCTGCATCCCGGCGCACACTCCGGTCGCGAACAACCTGGCGCTGGCGCAGCAAAATCAGAATCCGGTGACCTACAACGGCCTTCGCGTTTCCGCGCTGTACGACATCACCCCGGATTGGAACCTGCTGATTGCGCAGAGCTATCAGAACATGGAAGCGGACGGCACGTATGCCCAGTACCCGCTCGGTTCGGACTTCCAGCCGCTGAAGGCGGATCAGGTCACGGCATTTTCTCCGGCCTTCGACAAGGATAAGTTCGAGAACACGGCTTGGACGCTCAACGGCAAGGCCGGTCCGCTGAACCTGATCTACACGGGTGCTTACCTGGATCGCCATATCGACCAGCAGGCCGACTACACCAACTATTCGCGCGCGGCCGGCGGCTTCTACTACGCCTGTACGGGCGGCACGAGCTTGGGAGTGGCTGGAGCGATCCCGACTTGCTATTCGCCGGTCAGTTCCTGGCGCGACCAGGTGTCGAACACCCATCAGAGCCACGAGATCCGCGTGAGCACGCCGGATGACTGGCGCACACGCGGCATCGTCGGCGCGTTTTGGGAAGATTTCGAGATCAAGGACAACATGAATTTCAACTACAAGACCATTCCGTCTTGTACGCCGGCCAATCTTGCCGCGGCCCTCGCGCCGGGCGGAAATCCCTGCGTGGCCAATATCGGGCCTGCGCCCGGTTCGACCGCCGGTGACCCGGCTGCCCGCGGCGATACCACTGCGTTCGGCGAGGACCTGCAGCGCGGCTACAAGCAGACCGCAGTCTTCGGCTCGGTGGATTACGACATCATTCCCAAGGTGCTGACGGTAACCGGCGGTACGCGCTGGTACCGCTACAGCGAGTTCGAGACCGGTTCGCAGTACGGCACCAACGACAAGTGCGTCAACATCCCCAATACGCCCCAGGGCTGCACGGCCGATACGCATAACATCGACGCGGCAAATCTGCACGTGGTGTACACCGGTTTTCGCAGCCGCGCCAACGTTACCTGGCATATCAATCCCGACACCATGGTGTACTACACCTTCTCGCAGGGCTACAGGCCCGGGGCATTCAATCGTACCCAGGGTGCCGTGGCCGTGGGTCCCGATGGTAAGCCGAATTTAGAGAAGCCCAAGGGCTACGCGCCGGATACCTTGATCAACAACGAGGTCGGCCTGAAATCCGAATTCTTCGATCATCGCGTGCAGCTGAACGCCTCGATCTACCATATGAACTGGAACAACGTGCAGGTGCTGTTCTTCAATCCGACGGAGCTGGGCAATACCACGTTCGGCACGAACGGTCCGAACTACACCGTCAACGGCTTGGAGCTGCAGTTGGTGACCCGTATCACCGACGGGCTCACCGTGCAGGGATCGAGCTCCTGGAACCGCACCAAGCAAACCAACTCACCTTGCTTGATCGGCAACATTCCGGGCACGATTTACTATCAGCAGTGCATCGCCGAGGTTGTTCAGTCCGGGCTTGGCCTGCAGCCCTTCAACAACCCCTTCGGTGCCGAAGGCGGTGCGCCGGCATTCTCGCCCTCCACCGAGTTCAATCTGCGCGCGCGCTACGACTGGGCGGTCGAGGACTACAAGCCCTTCGTCAGCGTGGGTGCCAATCACATCAGCACCATTTTCAATCAGACCGACACCGCGACCGACGGCAACACGCAGACCATTCCGAACACGACCTTTCTGCGTTACCGTCAACCGGGGTATACGACCTACGACGCCTCGGCGGGCGTGGCGAAGGACAATTGGACGGCGCAGATCTACGGCACCAACCTGTCGAATTCCAACGCCAGTACGTTCACCTCCTCGGGGCAGTTCATCAAGTCGGAAGTGCCGCTTCGCCCTCGGGTGATCGGCCTGACGCTGGGCTACAAGTTCTAAGCCGGCGGGATAGTGATGGCGAAAGGCGGGCAGGTGCCCGCCTTTCGCCGGCCTGGTGAGTATTCCCGTGGGTGCGGCCGAGACGGATTTGGAGATCGTCGCGGCTGCGCCGACGTTTGGGTATGCTCCGAATGTGGCGACAACGATGCACCCAACCCTGCCCGATCCCGCGCCTTCGCCGGTGGAGCTGCAAGTTCGCCGTGTCCGGGAACTGTTCAATGAACGTCGCTACTCCGAGGCGCTGGAGGCCGGCGAGACGTTGGCGCGTGAAGTGCCGGAAAATCGCGATGTCCTCTACCTGATTGCGCAGAGCCTGCGCTTCCAGGGCAAGATTCCGCAGGCACTGGCCACGCTCGAGCGGTTGGAACGGCATCATCCGGGGTTCAGCCGCCTCTATCAGGAGCAAGGCCATTGCCATGTGGTACTGAAGGATGCACCGCGGGCGATCGATGCATTCCTGCGCGGGGTGAATATCAACCCTGCGCTGCCGGCGAGCTGGGGCATGCTCGAGGGCCTGTATCGCATGACCGGCAATACCGCGAATGCGGCGACGGCCGCCGCGCATGTCGCCACGCTCAAGCGGCTGCCGCCCGAGGTGGTACAGGCCACGGGATTATTTTCGGACGGCGATCTGGCTCCGGCGGAGAGTATCACCCGCGCCTTTCTGCTGCGGCATGGCAACCACGTCGAAGCCATGCGCCTGCTGGCCAGAATCGCTTTCAAACGCGACGTGCTCGACGATGCCGAACTGCTGCTCGAAGCCGTCCTTAAACTCGCACCGGACTATCAGGCGGCGCGCCTCGACTATGCCGCGGTGCTGCTGGAACGCCATCGCTATCAGCAGGCACGCGAACAACTCGAGAAACTCCTGGCGATTGAGCCTGAGAACCGGCAATACCGCACGCTCTTTGCCACCGCCTGCGTGGGGCTGGGAGATCATCAGCGGGCGATCGTTCTTTATCGTGACCTGCTGGCCGATTCGCCGGGGGCCGCGGACTTGCATTTGTCGGTGGCGCATTCCCTGAAAACCTTAGGGCAGCAGGAGGCCTCCATCGCGGCCTACCGCGCGGCCGCCGCGGCGCGGCCCAGCTTCGGCGATGCCTACTGGAGTCTTGCCAACCTGAAAACCTATCGGTTCACGGACGACGAAATCGCGCGCATGCAGACCGAGGAGTCTGCGCCGACGGTGGCATTGGTTGACCGCTACCACCTGTGTTTTGCGCTCGGCAAGGCATTCGAGGACCGGCGCGACTACGAACAGTCGTATCGCCGCTATGCGCAGGGGAATTTTCTCAAGAGGTCGGAAAGCCGCTATCGGCCCGAATTTCTCGAGATCAACACTGCCAAGCAGCGCGCGGTATGCACGCGAGAGTTCTTCGCGCGTCGCGGGGGCTATGGGGTCAAAGACTCCGCTCCGATATTCATCGTCGGGCTGCCGCGCGCGGGATCCACGCTGCTGGAGCAGATACTGGCCTCGCATTCTCGGGTAGAAGGAACGCAGGAACTCGCCGATGTGCCACGCATCGTGAACGAACTGCAAGGCCGCGAGCCCGACATGGCCAATCCGCGCTATCCCGGCGTACTGGCGGAAATGAGCGCCGAGGAGTTTTCGCGGCTGGGTGAAAAGTATTTGAATGAGACGCGCGTCTTTCGCACCGACAAGCCCTTCTTCATCGACAAAATGCCGAACAACTTCCGGCATATCGGCCTGATCCACCTGATGCTGCCCAATGCCAAGATCATCGACGCCCGGCGCGAACCGATGGCCTGCTGCTTCAGCAATCTGAAACAGCTCTTCGCCAATGGGCAGGAATTTACCTACAGCATCGAGGATATCGCGCGCTATTACCGCACCTACCTCGATCTGATGACCCATTGGGATGAAGCGCTGCCGGGACGGGTACTGCGGGTCCGGCATGAGGATGTCGTCGAGGACCTTGAAGGCAACGTCCGGCGGATGCTGGAGTTTTGCGGACTCGAGTTCGAGGCGGCGTGCGTCGACTTCCACAAGACCGAGCGCAGCGTCCGCACCGCAAGTTCAGAGCAGGTACGCCAGCCGATTTTCCGCGAGGGGCTGGATCAGTGGAAACACTATGAGCCTTGGCTAGGTCCCCTCAAAGACGCGCTGGGTGATGCGCCGGTTCGATACCGGTCCGCTTAACCTGCGCCGTTTTGCGCAAGAAGTAGATCGCCGACAAGCCCATCGCGGCCATACCGAAGACGCTGGCCCCGTAGGCGCTGGCCGTGAACACCTGCAGCCAGTCCAGCTGTACCAAACCGAAGTTGCGCCATACCAGCAGCGCGCAGCTTCCCAGGTATCCCGAGGCATCGGCCACATAGATCAGGAATCCCGCGGTCCCCGCCGTGCCGCTGGCGGCGATCAAGCGATCGAAGAGCATGGCATTGAAGGGGACATAAGCCATGTACAACCCGGCGCCGCTCAAGATCATCCACGCCAGGGGCGACAGCAGCCCGGCCTGAAAAGCGAAGGTCGACAGACCGAGCAGCAACAGGCCGGCAAAGACGACGCCGTGAATGACGAGCAATGCCTTTACATTGTCGCGCACCACGATGATCACGCCCAGTACGGTCAGGGACAGCACCGCCACCGGCAATTCGCTGGCGGTGAATACGGCCGCGGCATGCCCGAACCCAAGTGCGGTCCAGATCTCCGCGGCAAAGTTGTCGCGAAAGTCACGGATGGCCGTGATCAGCACATAGGCGAGGACCAGCAGCGCAATCCCTGAGCCGTAGCGGCCGAGGAAGCGCACCCGTGCGGCGCCATCCATGGGTACGCGCCGTACCCGCTCGGCCTCGTCGCGAGGGTTCGGCGGCGGCAATTGAGACAGTGCCCATACCGACACGCAGAGCACCGGGAAGAACAGAGCGCCTACTGCCGCGGGCATCCAGAACGGACTGATGTGCCATCCCTCCATCAGCAATTTGCCGACGGATTTCACGGCGCCCGACGAAACGATGAAACTGGCGCACAGGATGGCGCCGAGCACCTCGGAGGTTCGCCGGCCTTCCATGAAGCCGAAGACCAATCCCCAGATCAGTCCCAATGGCAATCCGTTCAAAAACATCGCCATGACATTCCATGGCGCCGGCACCGCGGCAAATAAAATGAGCGCAAGCCACGATAGGGCGATCAGCAGGATGATGGCAGCGGCGCGCCTAGGGGGCGTGATCTCGGCAATGAACTTGACGCCGATCATTTTGGACACCGCATAGCCGAGCACCTGCGCCAGCACCAGCGCGATCTTGTAATCGAGGGCGAAATGCCACCCGGGTACGGAGCCGAAGATCGCCACGGAGAAGGGCTTGCGGAAGGCGTACATGGAAAAGTAAGCGGTAAACCCCGCCAGGCCTGCGAAGGCGCTGAACAGGACCGGGTTGGCCCTCTCCAGCGCTTGTTGGAGCTTGCTTTTCACGGAACGAGTATCCTGATTGCGCCCCCAAATTGCCAGGGCCCGCTCGGCGCCTGTTGCCACACAGCCGTCATGTTGTTGTCATTAACTAGAAGGCGGTCCAGTTACTCGGGGATACATCATAAGTTCTTCACCTGCCGTTTCCGGCGCCTTTGACCTCGCCATTGTCGGTGCCGGAATTCTCGGACTGTCGTGTGCACGCGCGGCGGCGCAGAAGGGCCTGCGTGTGTTGGTGATCGACCGCGATGCGCAGGCCAGCGGCGCATCGGTTCGCAATTTTGGGTTCATCACGGTGACGGGCCAGGAACGCGGCGCGGCGTGGAGCCGAGCCCGGCGCACATGCGCAATTTGGGAAGAGGTGGCCCGGCAGGCGGGCATCGCCATTCTGCAGCGGGGGTTGTGGATGACCGCGCGGCGACCGGAAGCCGTGGCTGTTCTGGAGTCGTTTCTCGCCACCGAGATGGGCGAGGGATGCAGGCTCTTGAGCCCGGCGGATGCACGCGCCTTGAATCCTGAACTCGTGCATGGGCAGATCAAGGCGGTGCTGGCAAGCTCGGTCGATCTTCGCGTCGAATCGCGGGAGGCGATTCCAAAGATCGCGGCATGGTTGGCGGAACGGTGGGGTGTTAAGTTCCTGCGTCAGACCACCGTGCTGGCGATCGATGCGCCGCGCATCGAGACCTCGCGCGGGATGGTGCACGCCGGCGCGGTGGTGGTATGTCCGGGAGACGATACGTCCACGCTCTACCCGAAGCACATTGCCAGGTATGCCGTGACCCGCTGCAAGCTGCAGATGCTACGGCTGGAAGATCCCGGCTTCCGGCTGCCGGGCGCCGTGATGTCGGACCTTGGCCTGGTAAGGTATGCAGGGTATTCCGCGTTGCCGGAGGCCGCGCCGCTGCGGGGGCGGCTCCAGGCGGAGCAGGGTGAGCACCTCAAGCATGGAATCCATCTCATCGTGGTGCAAAGCGCCGACGGCAGCCTCATCGTGGGAGACAGCCACCACTACGCCGCGACACCGGATTGCTTTCAGGATGAGCGCATCGATAAACTCATTCTCGAGGAATTTACCGCGGCCACCGGCCGCTCGCCTCCGGCCGTCCGCGAGCGTTGGATCGGAACTTATGCGTCGGCGCCTGAACGCACCATGTTCATCGATGCTCCGGCGCCCGGCGTGCGCATCGCGATGATCACCAGCGGCACGGGCGCATCCACCGGATTCGCCATTGGCGAGCAGGTCGTGGCGGAACTTTTCGGCGGGAGTGCGGCTTAGTGGCTATCAAGGATCGCTTCGATCTGGTCATTTTCGATTGGGCCGGGACCGTGGTGGACTTCGGCTGCCACGCACCCGTGATCGCGCTGCGCGAGGCGTTTGCGCTTCGCGGCGTGGCATTAAGCGATGCCCAGGCGCGCCGGGATATGGGTAAGCGCAAGGCCGATCATGTGCGAGCGCTGCTGCAAGACCCAGAAATTGCTGAGGAATGGACGAAAGCTCGCGGCAGCACTCCGAACGAAGCGGATGCCGAAGGATTGATGGCAGCCTTAGGTCCTTTGATGCGAGATCAGGCGGCGCGTGCGGCGCATCTCATCGAGGGTGCCCGTGCTGTGGTGGAGGCGCTGCGGGCCGAGGGACTCAAGGTGGGTTCATCGACCGGCTATACGCGCGACATGATGTTGCCGGTGCTGCGCGAAGCGGCCGAGCAAGGCTATGTCCCGGATCATCTGGTGTGTTCGGGTGAAACCCCGGCCGGGCGGCCGAGCCCGCTCATGATCTACAAGGCCTGCGCGGAACTCGGCGTGTGGCCCCTGACGCGGGTCGTGAAAGTCGATGACACCGAAGTCGGCGTCGCGGAAGGCCGCGCGGCGGGCTGTTTCTCGGTGGGCATTGCGGCCTCGGGCAACGGTGTCGGGTTGTCGCCGCAGGCGTTGGCCGCGCTGCCTGCCGCCGAGCGCGCCGCACGCATCGAAGCTGCAGGAAAGTCTTTGCTCGCCGCAGGTGCCGATGTCGTCATCGACACGGTTGCCGATCTCTTGGCGGCGCTGCACTCGGCAGCTTAAGTCAAGGACAAATTCGCTCCTGCGAATTTGTCGGACGTCAGGCTGCCGCCGGCAATGCTGCGACTTTCGCCGAGCGCCAGGCCATTGTCGACTCTGCGTAGCGCATATTTGCGATTTTGCCTCAAGTTCGCCACCATGGCTCGATGCCGTACCGCGAACCCGAACAACTGACCTGCGCCCAAATCCTGCTGGCTGCCGTGCTGATCGGAGCAGCGCCGTTCAGCGGTATCGCGCACGCCGCGCCGACCTACCAGGTCTACGTGACCAACGAGAAGTCGGGGGACGTGACCGTCATCAACGGGTCGGATTTCAGCGTTGCCGCAACCATTCCCGTCGGCAAGCGTCCGCGCGGCATTCATGTCAGTCCTGACGGGAAAACCGTCTATGTGGCGTTGAGCGGCACGCCGATCGAGGCGCCGCCCCGGATCGATGCCCAGGGCAATCCGGTGTTCGAGAGGAAGAAGGGCGGCGATGATGACGATGACGCCGCGGACAAGGCCGCGGATGGCATTGGCGTCGTGAACGTCGCCACCCAAAAGCTGACCGCCAAGCTCAATGCGGGATCGGATCCCGAAGAATTTGCGCTCAGCAAGGATGGGCGGCGCATCTATATTTCCAACGAAGACACCAAGACGGCCAGTGTGATCAACATCGCCGCCGGTAAGCTCGAGCACATCGTTCCCGTCGGTCAGGAACCGGAAGGGGTGACCACCTCGCCCGACGGCAAGCGGTTCTATGTCACCTGCGAAGCCGGGGGCGACATTTATGTGATCGACACCGTTTCTTATGCAGCGACGGCCCATTTCAAAGTGAATGGACGGCCGCGCAGCGTGGCGTTGCTGGCGTCCGGGTCCATCGGATTCATCCCGTCGGAATCGGCGGGAGAGCTCAATGTCATCGATGCAGTCAATGCGAAAGTACTAAAGACCATCACGTTGCCCGCAGGCTCACGCCCGATGCGGGTGAGGCTATCGCCCGATGAAAAACGTCTGTATGTGAGCAATGGGCGTGCCGGCACGATTTCCGTATTCGACGCGCACAGCTATGACTTGCTGGACACCATTAAGGTGGGAACGCGACCGTGGGGGATCGGGGTATCGCCCGATGGGAGATTCCTGTTCAGCGCCAATGGGCCTTCCAACGACGTTTCGGTCGTCGATCTTAAGACCAACCGAGAAGTCAGCCGTGTCAAGGCCGGGGCCGGTCCCTGGGGCATCGCCATCACTTCCCGACGATGAATACTTCCTGCTCGGTGATGCTGCGGGTGAAACCATCCTTGAAGGCCCGAGCACGCAGCACCGCCGGAGCGCTCAGTTTGATGGGCTTTTCGTAGCGCGTATCCGCTGCGCTCGGCACGGTGCCGTCCAAGGTATAGCGTATGTCAGCCTCCGGCTCGTTCACGCTCAAGGCAACCTCTACGGGCTTGGCGAAGCTTCCTCCGGGCGGCGAGATCGTTGGCGGCGGCACTACCGGGCGCCCGGGCATGCCGTTGATCCACTCACTGAGGAGGTGGACGCCTTTTTGATCGATGGTTTCGCGAGCCAGCGGCGGCATCCGGATCTCACCCACGGTATTGACGCGCATATAGGCAATCGAACGCCAGATGTCATGCGGTGCGATGACTCGCGGACGGTCTATCCCCTGGTCGATCAAGACGGGGCCGTCGACCAGCGCTTGGTTGGGCAGGGCAGTGTCATAGCGTGCATCGAAATTCGCCACCGTTCCGCCCGGCCGGTGACACTGTGAGCAATTGGCATCTAGATAAGAGCGAGCCTTGTCTTCCAGCGTGCGCGTATTGTCATCGGCGGCCGCGAGCTTGACGAAGGTGGACAAGGCCTCCTCCTCGAAGGCCGGCGCAAACAGACCCAGATGATTCCAGGTACGCAATTGGTTGTCGGTCAGCCCGGAGGGGTAGGTGAATGATCTGTTCATCTGCCGGGTCTTCACGCCGAGCACGCCGCCGGCGTTGGCCGTATGGCAGGTCAGGCAGTCTTGTCGGCTTGGGTAATACCAAGTCTGATGCTGGATCTCTCCCTGATCGGTCCGCACCGGAATCTCTTCGGTCTGGCTGCCGGTGAGCAAGTCGGCATCGCTGCCGTCCGCCCGCCACTTGTACACCACGCCGTAAACGCCGCCGGCGGAGTCGCGGACCAACAGGCGCGTTTCGAGCCTGCGTTTGGTCTTGAGGTCGGCGGGGTCGGTTGTCAGGTCGAAATTCTTCACGAACACCGTGCCCGCGGGAAAACGCCATTCACCGGTAGCTGCGAAGGCGATGGCCGAGCGCGGCAGGGCAATGAAGCGCGACTTATCGGCCCCATCCGACCAAAAGGAGACGATGAGATCGTAGGGGATCAGGCCGGGATTTGGGATCCGTCTCGCCGTATCGCTGAAGACCCCGGTCTGCGAAAGGAGCCGGGGAACGGGGCCGTCCGCCGTCGGCGGCATTCCCAAATAGGGCTGTGTCGCAACGCGCGAGGTAAGACCATACGGCGCCCGCGGCGTGCAACCCGCGATGAGGATCAGCAGGCATAGGGCGAGACTGGTTGTTGCCGCGGGCTTCAATTAGAGATGCTCAAGTGAGATTTTTATCTACTATAATGTTTCACAATGATGTCCGAACAACAATCAACATAGAGGGCAAAATGAAATCAACAATTGCGCTGGCCGGGATACTTTTCTGCGTCGTTGCCGCGCTGGATTCCCGTGCCGCCGAGACGCCTGCCGCTCCCGCCGCCGACTACGCCGATATGTCGGTGTGGCTGTGCCGGCCCGGCCGCCAAGATGCCTGTACCGCCTCCCAGGACGCGACCGTCGTGGCGGTGGATGGCTCCTTGACGCGCGAGACTTTTCATCCGGCGAAGAATCCGCCCATCGATTGCTTTTACGTCTACCCCACGGTCTCCAACGAACCGAGCGGCAATTCCGACCTGATGGTCACGGGCGCGGAGAAATTGGTCGTGGACGCGCAATTTTCGCGCTTCGCGGCCAAGTGCCGACTGTTCGCACCGATGTACCGTCAGGTCACGCTGACCGCGCTGCGTGCGCTGATCGGCGGCAAACCCATGCCGACGGATCGCGACTTGGCGTACCGCGACGTCCTCGCAGCGTGGAACTACTATCTCGCACACGACAACAAGGGCCGCGGCGTCGTACTCGTCGGACATAGCCAGGGATCGGGCGTGCTCACCCGGTTGATCAAGGAGGAAATCGACGGAAAACCCGTCCAGGCTAAGTTGATTTCCGCCATTTTGATGGGAACTAGTCTGCCGGTGCCGACCGGCGCCGACGTGGGCGGGGCCTTCCAGCATATTCCAGTTTGCCGTTCGAATGGCCAGACCGGCTGTGTCATTGCCTTTGCCGACTTCCGCGCCAATGTCCCGCCGCCGGCCAACACCCGATTCGGCAAGGCCCCGGAGGGCATGCAGGCGGTTTGCGCCAATCCGGCCGCCTTGAGCGGCGGTTCCGGGATGCTCGATGCGTATCTGTCCGCGGGCCGTATTTCCACCGGCTCCGACGGACCTCGAGAGCCTTTCGACTGGACTCAGCCTGCCAAGCGTATCGACACCTCGTTCGTCAAGGTACCCGGCTTGTTGAGCGCGGCCTGCGTCACGGATGAACACGGTTCGTATCTCGCCGTGACGGTTCATCCGACCGCGAATGGTGCGCGCACCAATGACATTTCCGGCGACGTGGTCGTGAACGGACAGGTCCTGCAAGACTGGGGGCTGCATTTGATCGACGCCAATCTCACCATGGGCAACCTGATTGCCGTCGTCGGCGATGAGACCAAGACTTATCTGAAGGCGAGGAGATAATGCGCTCGCGCGTTGTCGGGCTGCGATTCATGCGGTGCCGGGGCACGATGCGCTGCAATTTCAAAAATTTCCGACCCAAGGCCGCGTGGCAAGGATCAAATAGACGTAGGCGAAGCAGTATCCGGCGTGGTCACTCGACGCTGCGTGAAACTCGATCGAGTGCCGCTTGAAAGGTCGGCACGCGTTCCGCGCCCGTAAACCTCGGCCATAGCTTCGCAAGCAGCGCGGATGGCTGGTCGCGCAGATCGCAGAGGATGAGCTGGGTCCCCTTGCCGTGGGCCTGGCGGACGAATGCTTCCAGGGCGCTCGCGCCGCTCGAATCCATGTAGGGCACCAGCTCCATGCGCAGGATGATGGTTTTCGGCGAACGGCCGGTTCGACGCAACGCGTCCAGCATTTCACGGGCGACACCGAAGAACATCGGGCCGGCAAAGCGAAACACCTCCACCCCCTTGGGCAACGAAGTTCGCTGCGTGGGATCATCCAGACTCAATTCATCGGGGAGCAGACCGGCGGTATCGCTCATCCTTGCCATGAAGAGCAGCGAGGCGAGGGTGACACCCACGCCAATGGCGACGGTGAGATCCACCAATACGGTCAGTCCGAAGGTCAGCAATAACAAGGCGCGGTCTCCCGCCTCCATCTGTAGCAAGGTCTTGAAGCGTTCCACCTCGCTCATGCCCCATGCGACCACGAGCAGGATGGCCGCCAGTGCCGCCATCGGTACGTGGGAAATCAGCTTGCCTGCCGCCAGCAAGAAGATCAGCAGGAACACGGCGTGGAAGATGCCGGCCAACGGCGTACGTCCGCCGGCGCGAATATTGGTGGCCGTTCTGGCAATGGCGCCGGTTGCCGGCAGACCGCCGAACAGGGCAGAGGCTACGTTCGCAACACCTTGTGCGACCAGCTCCTGGCCGGGGCGATGGCTGTAGCCGGTCATGCCGTCGGCCACCGTCGCCGACAGCAGCGCTTCTATGCCGGCCAGAAAGGCGATGGTGAATGCCGCCGGCAGCAATTGCTGTATCAAGGCCAACGACATGATTGGTACGTGCGGTACCGGCATCCCCGTGGGCATCGCCGGAAAGCGATCGCCTACCGTGGTGACGGGCAGATGCAGCAGCGCGACCGCCAGTGAAGCCACGAGCAGCGCAATGAGGAAGGCCGGCAACTGCGGTGCGAATCGCCTGAGGAGCACGATCATGGCGAGCGCGGCCGCGCCGACGCCAAGCGCATAGAGGTTGATCGAATCAAACGCGTTCAAGTAGGCAGCCCACTTCGGTATGAATTCCGCGGGCAGCTTGCCGGTGGTAAGACCGAGGAAATCGCCCACCTGGCTCGAGGCGATGATGACCGCGATGCCGGCCGTGAACCCCGTGACCACCGGCATCGGAATGAAGCGAATGAGCCGGCCGACGCCGGCGTAACCGGCTGCTATGAGAATGAATCCAGCCAGCAGGGTCGCCAATACCAATCCGGCATAGCCATGCGCCGCGATGATGCCGGCGACAATGACGACGAAGGCGCCCGTCGGGCCGCCGATCTGAACGCGCGAACCGCCGAGCAACGAGATCAGGAAGCCGGCGATCACGGCCGTCACCAGGCCTTGGTTCGGCGATGCACCGCTGGCAATACCGAGAGCCATCGCCAGGGGCAGCGCCACGATGGCAACGGTCAATCCCGCCAGAGCATCCCGGCGCCAGCATTTCCCGATCGCACCCTCGCGGAGGACAATGAGCAGCTTCGGCGTAAATGCCTGCCAATACTGCTGCTGCGGCCTTTGTGCCATTTAGAACGTCGTCAGCGCGCGCGCCTGCTCGGCTGCCCAGGCACTGAATCCGGCGCTGAGGATGCCGATAGCGAAAAACATGGCGGCGAACAATTTCTCACGCCTTACCAAATGCCGTGAGTCCATCGGAGCGATCAGGAAAGGTTCGCCATGCGTGGTTTCGCCTATACAGCTGGTGCGGACGATGGACGATTGCAGCAAGTGCGATCGAGATTCGGCCGCGGCTTCGCGGCGCGCCGTCTCCCACTCCGCTGCATCGATTTTGCCGTCGTGATTCTGATCGAAGCGATCGAGCAGCGCGGCCTGATCCGATTTCCATGCGCGCAACAGCGCGGCAGTCGCGCCATCCCCCGTCTGGATATCCGAGCTGGAGCGCAGTTCGCCGGCCACGGACAGTTGATCGCCGATGCACAGCATGCGCTCGGTGTATCGATAGGAATCACTGTCCATGAATCCGCGGGATTCGCTCGGGAGCACGGAAGGCGAGGGCAAGTCGCCGTACCAGACATCGTGCTTGGTCGGCGTGATTTCAGCATTGACGGGTCCCACCAAGCACTCACCGTCCGCGTCCGCCAGTACGAATGGAGCGATGCTGCTGGCGCTGTCGATCGCGCGCCAGCTCGTCTCGCCCCTGGCGTTGCGATGTCTCTCTTCGACGCTGTAGCTCCACCAGACGCACGGCCGAGAACTCAAGGGTGCGACCGTGGCATTGCCCGGAGCCGGCTTGGCGCGGCCGAAGACCTTGACGTAGCCTTGCGCTGCCGAGCGAATCCTGACCAGAGGAGTATCTTCGAGATACCGATCGCGGCGGATGCTGGCCACGAATTTATACAGCGCCCAGCAGGCGACCGCGGCCAGCACCCCGGCGGCGAGCCAGTAATGCTGTATCGTTGAATTTCCCATGCCGTCCGCGATCCTAAGCTCAACGGGCTGCGAACAGGCCCTTGACGTCCACGTCGGTTTTTTCCGCGCTCGAGAATTGCAGCAGCTTGCCGGGATGAAAATCCCCGAAGCTAGCCACCAGCGTGTCTGGAAAGGTCTGCAGCCGGACGTTGTTGGCATTCACCGAATCGTTGTAGATCTCGCGCCGATCGGCAATGGCCGTCTCCAGCCCACTGATTCGTGCCTGCAGTTGCCGAAACGCCTCATTCGCCTTGAGGTCAGGGTAGCGCTCGGCCACGGCGTAGAGGCCGCCAAGGCCTGCCCGCAATTCCTGTTCCGCGGCACCCACCGAATTCACATTGCCCGAACTGCGCGCCGCATCGACGGCGCTGCGCGCCTTGGCGACACGCTCCAGAGTATCGCGTTCGTACTCCATGTATTGACGGCATACCTCCACCAGCTTGGGCAATTCATCGTGACGCTGCACGAGCAGCACGTCGATGTTCGACCAAGCCAGTTTGACGGAAGCGCCGACGCGCACCAGCCCGTTGTAAATGCCGACCAGATAGGCCAGCAGGGCGAGGACCAGAAAGGCCAGGACGACGAGGGTGACCATGATTCTCTCCCTAGATTAGGCGGATTTTAGCCGTGCGGCATGACAAGACATAGCGCAGCACCTCGGGACTGTGAGACTCGTCTCGTGTTTGAGCGCCGCGGGCCCTGCATCTGCTGCCTTGCGGGGCCAACGCGACGCGCAACTCGGGCAGATTCTCAACTGCCTTTTCTATGCTCGGCCTGCCAGCCGGTAATGGCCGCCATGGTGTTTTCGACGTGCTTGTCCGGGTTCAGCGCCGTGTACTCATAGATGATCGCGCCATTGGGGGCGATCACGTATGACGTGCGATTGGAGTACGAGGTGAAGAACAGGTTGGCGTCATAGGCCTTGGTGATTTTTGCATCCGCATCGGAGGCCACTGCGAATTTACTGCGGCACTCGCTCACCGAGAACTTGTTGAGCACGTCGATATTGTCGTGCGACACGCCGATCACCGTGACGCCCATCGCCTTGAACTTGTCGGTGGCTTCGGCAAATTCATGTGCCTCGACGGTGCACCCCTTGGTAAACGCGGCCGGATAGAAGTACAGCACCACCGGTCCGTTCTTGAGCGCATCCGCCAGGGAGAACGTAAATGGCTTCCCCCCGAGCGTGGCCTGAGTGGTGAAGTCGGGCGCTTGAGCGCCGGGCTTGAGGGCCGCGTATAGCGGGGATGCGAGGGCGAAACAGCCCAGACCGAGAATCATTGAACGCCACATAGTGTCATCCTCCTGTTTATTCAAAGACCTAGGGTCGCGACCCGCGAGCCGGCCGAGTACCATCCTGCTGGGTGTGCCGGCGCCGCCGTTGTAATATCGATACGATGTTATCGCCCCTCCCCATCACCCGCATGTTGCCACTTTCGATGGTGCGACACCACATCCTATGAGCCGAGACGACGAAGATCGCATCTTGCATGGCTTGTACTACTACCGTGAGAACATCGACGAGGATGTGCAGGTCTCCGGCGAACAGCTGCTGTGGCTGGCGATGCATCCCTTGCGCGAGGGTGAGGCCTGGCACAGGGATGGCAAACTTCAAAGCTTGGATACATCGGCGTTTCCGGAGGAGGTTCGCGGCAAGCTGATCACCGCGAAGCTCGAGTTGCCGCTCCGCTACTTGCAATATCGGCGCTTGATCACCTACGCGCGACGCAGCGACGGGATGTTCTACGCGGCGGTCACCTTTGCCGGAGCAGATCGCGCTATCCGCCTGCACACCCGGCGCGGCCGCATGGATCTGTGGTACCGAGAACATAGGGACGGGGTGCTCGGTATGAGCATCACCGTGCTCATATCCCTCATCACCGCGTTGCTCACGGTGATCGTGACTACTAAGCTACTAAAGCCGTAGGTGCTGCCTGAGTATTCTGTTGCGTGATCGCATCGTCATTATGTCCTGCACCGCGCGGCCATAGCACGAGGGGCTGCGGCGGTACTTGATCGGTGTTTACATATACGGCGCGGGCTTGTTTTCTGAGACGTGCGTCACAGGTGTTATGACCAGTGTCGCTATTTTTAGACGCTCTGAATGGTGAAAATGTCGTGTATCAAAAATGCTGCTTTAGCAGTCGGGAATACACAACATGTCGCCATCGTACCGTCCCCCGCGCTGGTTACTCTCAGCAGGCGTGCTCACTGTCCTGACTCTGACGGCGTCGACTTACCGTAACGCCGCCACCACGATGCGTGCTCCCGCACCGCAAGCGGCGGTTGCGACGGCGCGTTGGGCGGCGCTGCCCGCACATTCAGGCATTGCGCTGAATTATCAGCGGCATCGCTACATCGTCCAATCGCAGAGCGCCGAGTCGGCGCGCGACGCCGTCCGGCGCGCGGGCGGCCTGGTGACCGCCGATTTGAGTGTCATCCACGCTGTTGCAGCCTCGCTCGATGAACATGAGATGGCCGCGCTGCGTGCCCAGGCCGTGTCGCCGCTGCACATCTATAACGATGCGCAGGTGGTGGCCAGCTCGCTGGGAACGTTGCCCGAGACGTATTATCCGAGCGAAGTGGACGCCGCCAATTTGCACGTCGGCGGCATGACCGGTCGCGGCGTGACCGTGGCGGTCCTCGATTCCGGTCTGTGGAACCGCGAGGGACCGCTGCAAAGTGCGCCGGGCTATACCAACAGCCGGGTGTTGGCGCAGTACGATGTCATTTTGGCGCGCCAGAATCCGCTGTACTACTTGCCGTCCAAGTTGGAGTCGTATAGCCGGGATATCGACGATCCTTTCGGCCACGGCACACATGTCTCATCGATCATCGCCAGTAGCGGCGTGGCAACCACGGGAAAATTTCAGGGCGTTGCGCCGGGCGTCAACTTGGTGTCGGTGCGCGCTTTGGATGGCAACGGCCAAGGCCTCTACTCCGATATCATCAGCGGCGTTCAATGGGTGATCAACCAGCGCCAACGCTACGGCATTCGCGTGCTCAACCTGTCTCTGGGTGCGCCGCCGTCCGGCCCCTACTGGCAGGATCCGCTCAATCAGGCTGTCATGGCGGCGTGGGCATCGGGAATCGTGGTCGTCACGGCCGCGGGCAACCGTGGTCCGGATCCCTTGTCGATCAATGCGCCGGGCAATGTTCCCTATGTCATTACCGTCGGTGCCGTGACGGACAACCATTATCCGTTGCAGCCGACTCAGTACCGATTGGCGTCGTTCTCCTCTGCCGGTCCGACATTCGAAGGATTCGTGAAACCCGAGGTGGTGGGTATGGGGGGGCATATCATGGCCTATGCACCCGACAACGGTACTTTGGCGGCCGAGTATCCGGCTTGGGTTACAGAACCCTATAGCGACATGACCATGTCGGGCACGTCACAGGCGTCCGCGGTCGTCACCGGTGTCGTGGCGCTGATGCTGCAGGTAAACCCATGGCTGACTCCCGATCAAGTGAAGTGCCGGCTCATGTCCGGCGCGCATCCGGCAGTCAACGCCGCGGGTAAGCTGGCTTACACCGTATTCCAGCAAGGAGCGGGGCTGGTTGACGCCCACGATGCGGCCTATAGCAACGCATCAGGCTGTGCGAATCAGGGTCTCAATGTGCGCCTCGATCTCGCAGGCCTGCAGCACTACGGCGGCCGCGCCAACGAAGATTCCAACGGCAATTTCTACATCATGCAAGTGTCCGGCGCGAATACATCGCCGCTGCAATCATTGTTGGGCGGCATCGGCGGCTTGGTGTCGAATCTGCCGTTGGTCGGCACCCTGTTGAAAGGCGTGCCGCTGCTCGGCGATGGCCTGTTGTGGAACGGCACCTACACCTCGAGTAGCGGCTATGTCTGGAGTGATAATTACGTCTGGGCCGATAATTACGTCTGGGCCGATAGCTACGTCTGGGCCGATAACTACGTGTGGGCCGACAACTACGTCTGGGCCGACGGATATTCGGGCGTCGATGTGCCGCTGCAAGAATAGGTAGGCATCCGGATGCGAAGTCGCGGGCGCATTCTGACGGCATGGGCAGCCTGCGGGGCAGCGGCTTTGCAAGGTACGGTTGCCATTGCCGCCGCACCGATTCCAGCGGCCCGGCCGATGTACTTCGAGCACGTCACCGTGCGCGACGGACTCTCTTTCAGTGTCGCCAACGGCATCTTGCAGGATTCCCAAGGCTATCTCTGGTTTGCGACCGAAGCGGGACTGAATCGTTACGACGGGAACACCATACGACAGTTTCGCCGCGAGCGCGGCAACGAGCACGGGCTTGCCAGCGACTATTTTTGGTCCATTGCCGAAGACGCACACGGCGATCTTTGGCTGGCGACCGACGGCGGCGGGGTGGTGCGCTGGGAGCGTAGGACAGAGCAATTCCAGCAATTCAGGCACGACCCGGCAGTGCCTCAATCGCTGGCCAGCGACGGCGTGCGGGCGCTGCTCATCGATGCGCAAGGCCAGATTTGGGCAGGCACCAAGGATCAGGGCCTCGACGTGCTCGACCCGAATACCGGGCATGCCCGTCACTACCGCCACCAAGGTACCGATGCGCACTCATTGCCGAGCGACGCCATCGGCGCGCTGTACGCCGATCACGAGGGCCGGATATGGGTGGGCAGCGACGGCGGGCTGAGTCGATTCGACGCGGCTAGCAACGGGTTCATCAACTACGGCGAAGGGTTGAGCGCGGCGCACATTGGCGATCTGCGCGTCCGCGCCATCCGCGAGGACCATACCGGCGCGCTGTGGGTGGGAACCGTCAGCGGCGGCCTTGCCAGGATCGAGCCGGCCGTCAATCGAACCACGATCTTTCGCCATGATCCGATGAAAGCGCATTCGCTGAGCCATGACCACGTCTGGGCGGTAATCGAGGACGACGCGCAACGCCTGTGGGTCGCGACGGCGGACGGGTTGAATCTGTTCGACCGCAACTCCGAGTCCTTCGTGCGCTATGGACACGACCAAGACAATCCGCAAAGTCTGCGCGACAGCAATGTAGCGTCTCTGTACCAGGACCGCGGCGGGGTTCTGTGGGTGGGCACCCACGGTGGCGCGAGCCACTGGAATCCACGCAGTTGGCTGCTGGGTCATTACTTCAGCGATGCGCTTCGCGGCGTGCAAGTGGTCTCGTTCGCGGACGATGGCGCCGGAAAGGTCTGGGTGGGCACGATAGGCAGCGGTTTGATCGAGATCGATACTCGTACCGGCAGCGAACGCCGTTATGGCACCGATAAATCCGGCGCCTTGGGCCCGCAGCTGTCCGATGATCACATCATGGCGCTGCTCTACGACCATCGAGGAGTCTTGTGGATAGGTACCATGTCGGGAGGCCTGGATGAGCTCGACATCGCCAGCGGAAAAGTCCGGGTGTTCCGGTCCGTTCCAGAAGATACAAGTACGCTGCCCGCCAATGGTGTCATGACGCTCTATGAAGATCGGGCCGGAACACTATGGGTCGGGACTTACCGAGGTGGCCTGGCCAGCATGGATTCTGCGACCGGCAGGGTAACCCGATATCCCTTCGGCCTCGCAAATGCCAACTCGTTGAGCAGCCCGAAGGCGAGTGCAATCGCCGAGGATGGCTTGGGCAATCTCTGGATCGGTACGGCGGGAGGAGGGCTCAATCTCCTTGACCGCCAGACCGGCCGCTTTCATGTCTACCGACGCGACGATCGTGATCCGAACAGCCTCGGCGACAATATGGTCTATGCGCTGCACATCGATCCACACGGCCAATTGTGGGTCGGCTCAGCCGGGGGCGGTCTGGAGCGCGTGGTGGGCACTTCCGCGCAACCGGATGCGATTCACTTCGAGACCCAGGCGCACCTCGGCGGCATGTCCAGCCAGGTGGTGTATGGCATCGAGTCGGATCGCGAGGGTCGTTTGTGGCTGAGCACCAACGACGGTCTCGCGCGTTTCGACTTGCGGGCGCATGCGATCAAAATGTTTCATCAGGTGCATGGGCTGCAGGACGAAGAGTTCAATTTCAATGCGCACTATGCCGGCGCGGACGGTACGCTGTTCTTCGGCGGCAACAATGGCTTCAACGCATTTTCGCCGGATTCGATCGCGGCCGATCCCCCCGCGCCGCGCGTGGTTTTGACCGCCGCCGCCAAGCTCAACCGGCCGATTGCCGCCCAGGAGCTTCCGAGTGCGGCACGGCCCCTGCAATTGGCCTACGACGACAAGCTCGTGACTTTGGATTTCGCCGCCCTCGACTTCACCTCGCCGGCGAACAATCAGTATTCCTACCAGCTGGAGGGCTTCGACAGCGCCTGGATCGACGCAGGAGCCGCGCATCGCGCGACCTACACAAACCTCGCCGCCGGGGACTACACTTTCAAGGTCCGTGCCGCGAATGCCGACGGCATCTGGAGCCCCGAGGGATTGAGCATTCCTGTGCATGTGGCGCCGGCGCCATGGAACACCCTTGCTGCGCGAATACTGTACGTCATGGCCGCCGCGGCAATACTCGCTTATCTGTGGCGCTTCCAACGTCGGCGCCACGAGCGCGAGCTGCGCTACAGTCGCGAACTCGAGCACACGGTGCGTTTGAGGACACATGAGCTCGAGGAGCGCAATCAAGAGCTGCAGGTTTTGAGCCGTGCCAAGAGCGATTTCGTGGCCCGCATGAGCCATGAATTGCGGACTCCCATGAATGGCGTTCTTGGCATGACCAGTTTGCTGCTCGATACACCGATCGATCAGTCGCAGAGGCGGTTTGCCGAAGCCATCCATCGCTCGGCGGATTCGCTGCTGGCCATCGTGGATGACGTGCTTGATTTCTCGAAGATCGAGGCCGGGAGACTGCAGCTCGATCCGGTCGATTGCGATCTGATCGAGCTGGTCGAGCAGACGGCCGAGATGTTGGCGGCGCGCGCAGCGACCAAGGGTATCGAGTTGCTCTGTGATTCCCCGGCAGTCGCGCTGCCGCGGGTAAAGCTGGACGCCGTGCGGCTGCGGCAGGTCCTGGTCAATCTCGGCGGCAATGCGCTGAAATTCACGGAGCACGGCGAAGTCATCGTGCGCCTGGAATTGTTGGGCTCAGAGGAAGATCATCTCAAGGTGCGCATCGAGGTGGCGGATACCGGGATAGGCATCGCGCCGGAAAATCAGGCGAAAATATTCGATAAATTCGCGCAGGAAGATGCGTCGACGACGCGCCGTTTCGGCGGCACCGGGCTCGGCCTCGCCATATCAAGGCAGCTGGTCGAATTGATGGGCGGCCTGCTGGCAGTGCACAGCGTGCCGGGCAAGGGCTCGACATTCTCGTTCGAACTGTCAGTTCCGCGGGCGGATTCGTCCGCGCAACCGACGGCTCTGCCGCGCAACCTCAATGGCCTGCGGGTGCTGGTGGTGCATGACAACGCGGCAGCCCGCATGCTGATCGGCCGGACATTGAGGGCATGGTCGGCCCATCCCACGGAAATCGCATCCCTGGCAGAGGCCTCGAGCGCGTCGGCCGTCGCAACCTATGACGCAGTGGTCATCAATGATGAATCGATCGCCGGCGCGGCCAGCCTGTGGAAGGAAGTGCGCGACCGCCAAGGGGAGGCTCTGCGTACCGTTCGCCTGCTGAGTTTCGTCAATCTTGGCTCGGACGCCACGTTGGGCCCGCTGTTCGACATCGAACTCACCAAGCCCCTGCGGCTCGATGAGCTGTATCGAGTGCTGAGCGGGTGCGGCGACGCTAGAACGACCACCGCTGAGCACAGCATCGCTATGAAGAAGACCGCCGGTATCCTGCCGCCGTTGACGGGCCGTATTTTAGTGGTCGAGGATCAGCCTCTGAATCGCGAAGTGGCGATCGGTATGCTGAGCGCACTGGGTCTGGAAGTACAGACGGCGCACCACGGTCGGCAGGCCCTGGAGTTTCTGGAAACGCGGTCATTCGATGCGATCTTGATGGACTGCGAGATGCCCGTGATGGATGGATTCACGGCGGCCGCGGCGGTGCGCAGCCGCGAGCCTCCGGGAACTCGTATCCCGATCATCGCCCTCACCGCAGACGTGACGAGTGCGGGCCGTGCCGCCTGTCTCGCGGCCGGAATGGACGATCATTTGGCGAAGCCCTTCAGGCGCGAAGCCTTGCACAGCGTACTCTCCAGATGGCTTGGAAGCCGTCAGCAGCGCCTGCCGGTATCGTTCACGCCGCCTCATGAGCCGGTACTCGACGTCGCGACCTTGGATGCGCTGCGAGCTTTGCCGAAGCGCGGTCCGAAGGACATGCTCACGCATATCGGCGAGCTGTACCTGTTGGACTCGCACGGGCTCATTTCCGCGATCGAGCAATCGCTGGACTCCGGCAGCGCTGCCGAGCTGGCGCGTGCGGCTCACGCCTGGCGCTCCTACAACGGCAATGTCGGCGCGCATGGCCTGGCCAAATTGTGCCGTGATTTGGAGGACGCGGCGCGCGCGCATGATTTTACGGCGGCGCGCCAGATCTACGCACGGATCCAAACGCTGCACGCCCAGGTGCGCGACGAGTTACGGCTGGAAATGCGCAAATCCGCATGAACCAGCCGGTCACACCCGTACGCGTGCTGCTCGCCGATGACGATGCGATCTTGCGCGAGATTGCAGGCGTCATGCTGAAAGAGGCCGGTTTCGCCGTGCAAATCGTCACCGGTGGCGATGCCGCGGTGGCGGCATGCGCCCTGCGCATGCCGGATATTGCGTTGCTCGACGTGGAAATGGCACAGGGCGATGGCTACCAGGCCTGCATGAGCATCCGCTCCCTGCCGGGCGGCGCAGACCTGCCCATTGTGATGGTGACCGGATGCGACGACACCTTGTCGATCAATAGCGCTTACGAAGCCGGGGCCACCGATTTCGTGGTAAAACCCATCAATTGGCCCCTCCTGACGCATCGCATTCGCTACGTGATGCGCGGCGCCCGTACCATCGAAGCCTTGCGGTTCAGTGAGCAGAAAAATGCAGCCCTGCTGAAGGCGATACCCGACGGGATCCTGCTGGTCAACGGTGCCGGCACGATCGGACATTGCTTCAGCCCCATCGCCGGTCTGCACCGAACGCCGCCGCAGACAGTCCCGAAGTCGATCTTCGACCTCATTCCCGAAATCACCCACGGACACGCCATGGACTGCCTCAGCTCGGCGCTGCGGGGCGAACCGGCTGTTTTCGAATTCGCCTTACAAGGCGAGGCGCAATCGCAGCGGCACTTCGAATGCCGGTACCTACCGAATTCCGCGGGCCAGGTGCTGGCCATTATTCGGGATGTGACCGCACGCAAGGAGGCGGACGCTCGAATACATCGCCTCGCGTATTTCGACACGTTGACCGGACTTCCCAATCGGGAATGGATCCGTGACTACTTGGCGCGGTCGCTGGCCGAGGCT
This sequence comes from Gammaproteobacteria bacterium, assembly GCA_021323735.1. Lineage (GTDB taxonomy): Bacteria > Pseudomonadota > Gammaproteobacteria > Steroidobacterales > Steroidobacteraceae > Bog-1198. Next base: position 56,185 of record JAJPKM010000041.1, on the reverse strand, counting down.
CGCCGCCGCCATCGGCGCCTGGCATTGCTTCATTTGGACCTCGATCAATTCAAGCGCATCAATGACACATTGGGTCACGGGACCGGCGATGCGCTCCTGCGCCAGGTGGCCGAGAGGCTGCAAGCCACATTTGACCGAAGTGGCATGGATGGCATGCAAACCCAACTCGCCCGCACGGGCGGCGATGAGTTCATCGTGGTCCTGACAGGGATGGCGGACGCAATTCAGCCGCAATTGGCGGCACAAAAGATATTGTCGGCGCATGCGGCTCCTTTCCTGCAAGCCAGCTACGAACTCGTAGTGACGCCCAGCATCGGAATCGCGATGTTTCCGGACCACGGCGATGATGAGCAAAGCCTGCTGAAGAACGCCGAGGGAGCGATGTACGAGGCCAAAGCCAGCGGCCGAAATCAGCTTCGCGTTTACGACAGCGTCGTGAATGCACGTGCCCTGAAGCGATTGTCGCTGGAGATGGAGCTCAGGAGGGCTGTGGAGAATTCGAGCCTCGAGGTGTACTACCAGCCAAAGTACGAGGCGCGAACGCTGAAATTGCTCGGCGGGGAAGCGCTGCTGCGTTGGTTCCACCCAGACCGCGGCCAGATTCCGACCTCGGATTTTATTGCGGTGGCCGAGGAGACGGGACTCATCGGCGACATCGGCGAGTGGGCACTGCAGCGCGTATGCCGAGATCTCGCCCATTGGCGGGGCGAGGGATTGGTCATGCCCCACGTTGCGGTGAATGTCTCGGGCCGCGACTTCATGCATCCCGAGGCCTTGTTGCGGTTGAGCGATACCGTCGTCCGGGCGAACCTCTCCCCGTCGCTTTTCGAGCTGGAACTCACCGAAGGGGTGTTGATGCGCGATGCTGAAGCCGGGCGCCGCTCGCTGCTCGCGCTCAAGGAGTTCGGATTCGCGCTTGCCGTCGATGATTTCGGCACGGGCTATTGTTCGCTGAACTATCTAAAGCGCTTTCCCCTCGATACCCTGAAGATCGACCGCTCCTTCGTGGCCGACATCAGCGAGGATCCGGACGACGCCGCGATCGTGCGGGCGATCATCGCGCTTGGCCACAGTCTCGATCTCAAAATCGTCGCCGAAGGCGTCACCACGCTTGCACAACTACAATTTCTGCAGGCAGAAACCTGCGACGCCGTTCAAGGCTTTCTGATGAGCGCTGCGGTTCCCGCGACGGCATTCGCGGATCTTCTGCGGCTGCCGCAGCCCTCCGCGTCGCTCGACACGCGGCCTATGCGTTACCTTGCCTGACGCGCCGTCGCGCCTCGGTGCACGAAATGAACGCCGCGTAGCTCCATGCCAGCTGCTGCGCCGATCGTTGGACGCCGGTGTGCTGATCGAATTGTTCGGACAGCTCACCGCCGGGCGGCGTATACGCGCGTACCGTCGCGAGAAACGCATCGCCGCGTGCGACCAGCGAATCCTTCGCCGCCGAATTGAGTGCGGCGCGGAAGCAGAATTCCGCGGCTGCCAAGGTCGAGAAGTAGTAGGCGCCGCCCGCATAGTAAACATCGCCCGCGTAGCGGCCCATGGCCGGCGCTCGGTTGCCACGATCTCGATTGATGGCATATTCGGCGTCGAACAGCGCCTCGAGCTTGGCCAGGGTGGCATGCATGCGCGGGTCCCGCACCGAATGGCTCGGGCCGCCGCCGGCGTGCACTGCCGCGAATATGACCGCGATGTCCAGTTCCTTGGCCGAGGATGAGTTCCCTTCCAGCACGCGCGAGCGATAGAAACCGAGATCCTCGCGCCAGTACCCGTCCAGCATCCCGAGGATCTCGGCGGTATCCGAGCGGCAGGCTTGGGCCTCGGCGGCTTCTCCCCGCTCCTCGAACCAGCCGGCGCCGGCGTCGAGCGCAGCGGCGGCCAGGCGCAGGGTGTAGTAGTGAAATCCCTTCTCCTCTTCCCACAGGTCGAAGCACGGTTCGCGCCAGTGCCGGCGCGTAAATCCAAGATCCGCCGTCAGCAGGGCATCGACGGAGCCGTTGAGTACGGCATCGAAGCGCGCACTGCGGCGCCAACGCAGCAGACTGATGGCGCGCATCGAGGGACCGTCGTTTTGCGGCCGTGGCCACTTGGACAGGTCGAGCGTACCGTCCGGGTTGACGCGCGTCTCCGCCGCAACCGCTTCGCCATGCACCGCCGCGAGGTCTTGGTCGGTGCGTACAAAGCGGCGAAAGTCGAGGGCAACGGCGTCTCGCCAGGATGCGGAGTCGCTCAGGGTTCGGCCGTCCAGCCCCTGCAGCGATAGGCTGAAACGGACGAAGTCGCCCACATGCTCGAGTGCCGGGCAATCGATGGTCGGGTCTTCGAACAACAGCCGCAGGGCATCGACGACGACTGCGGAATCCCGGTACCAATGGAAGAAGTAATCCGGCTCCGGGTCGTAGGCTCCCAGCACCGGGGATGCGACGATGGAGCCTTTCCTCGGCCTCACCGTCTGCGCGAACCCGGGCCGCTGTTTGACGATACCCACCGGCGATATGCTGCGCATCAACGCGACCGCGCTATGGCGGTATTGGCGTTCAATCCAGTCGTCGAGCGATTCCATAGTCAGAGGCCAGACTCCTAGCGTGTATTGTTCATGAACATTATTCGCCTTGAACATCTACTCGTTGTTCGCGAATAACTCGGGCTAGCGTCCTGCACCCTGGGTAAATCCCAGCTTGCGCAGTCCGGTCTGAATCTCCGGCACCTGCATGAACAACTTCCACAGAAGGCCGGTGCGGTAATTCTCGATCATGACAACGATGGGGCCTTGGTCAATCGACAGATACGTGTCCGCGTACCAATCCTTGGCCTCGCAGAAGGCGTCGACGAATCCAAATCGGCCCCAGACCTTGTCGCCATAGCGGTTGAGGAAATGCCGAATGGCTTGTATCGCTTCCTTCGGTGCGTAGGGCATGCTCGACAGCGCGGCGGTGGGCGAGATGGTGCCGTCGTCGTTGTCGGGGCTATGGGTCGCATAACCCTCGGGGCCGTCGCTCGAGGTCAGTCCCCAGCAGGCGGGGCCGTAGCCTGCGTAATGACCCGGATTCTTCTCGCAGTGGGCATGATTGATGCGCACGTGACTGACGTTTTGTTGCCAGTAGTCGGCGAAGGTGTCTTTCAAGCCGCGCGGGTCGAGGCCGCAAAAAGAATAGTGTGCGAAGAACAAGGGTCCGCCGTAGGGCATTCCCAAGGGCAAGGGAATGCCGTAGTAGGGATTGCCGTTGAGAAAATGGCGGCCGACGGTGAATCCCTCATGGTAGGCGGCGGCGGCGATGGGGTAACGCGGCGCGGATGCGGCCAGGACATAGGTGATCAGGCATTCATTCCACCCGCGGATATCCAGTCCGAGCGCCCAGCCGTTATTCGGGCTCCAATGCCATTGCAGTACGCTGTGCCCGCCGCGCGAGTACCAGTCCCACTCGACGTCTCTCCAGATATAGTCCACGAGCCCTCTGAGCTTGGACTCGGCGGGCGTGTCGCGGCCGAAATATTCGCGTGCACACAACAGTCCCATGATCAGAAAAGACGTCTCCACCAGGTCGCCGCCGTCATCCTTGCGGGTAAAGGGGATGGTGGCACCGGTGCGCCCGTTCATGAAATGCGGGAACACGCCGTGATAACAGGTCGCGCGGGCGAGCAGATCCAGCATGTGCACGAGCCGGTCCGCCGCTTCCGCACGCGTGACCCAGCCGCGCTCGACGGCAACGATGATTGCCATGGCGCCGAATCCCGAGCCGCCGACGGCGATGAGGTCGTCCGCGGGTCCTGCAACGGTCTTACACCGATCCGGCGCAAGACCGCTCGAAGGGTGCGATGCGTCCCAGAAAAAACCGAAGGTCTGCCTTTGCACCGCTTCGAGCAGATCCGCGTCGGGCAATGCGGCCAGTGCCACCGGGCTCAAGGTCTTGTGCTTGCCCATCAGGCACTCCCCGCCAACTGAAGGGGGGCTTCGCGCGCCGCCGGAGGTTCCAATTTTTTCGCCGTGGGGTCGACGGCTAGATGCAGTACCCGAGTAAAGAAGTGATGCGCATCGGTGCGCCCGATGAGAATGACAGTGGACTGCGGCAGATCGTGGGTGAATATTTCGGCAACCTTGTCTAGCGCGTCATCATCCAGCGTATCGAGCACTTCGTCGATCAGCACCCAAGGCGCCTTGTGGACGATCACACGCGCCAAGGCCAGCGCCTGCTGCTCATCCTCGTTCAACTCCCGGTCCCAACGCTGCGTCTCATCGAGCAGCGCGGTCAGACGGCTCAACCCAACCCGCTCCAGTGCCTGGATACACGCCTGCGCGTCGAAAAGCTCCGTGGATTTTGGATAGGCGAGCACCTCGTGCAGCGTGCCGGGGGGGAAATAGGGTGTGCGCGGCGCATAGACTATCTCCTCACCGTCGGGATAGGCCACGGAACCTGAGCCCCACGGCCACAAGCCGGCGAGCGTGCGAAACAGCAGTGTCTTGCCGGCGCCGGATTCGCCGACGATGAGCACCCGCTCCCCGCGTTTGATCAGCACATTTTTCTCCTGGAGCAGGGTGCAGCCGCTCGGGGAGGAAATCCGAAGATCCTCGATGCGCATCTCTCCCGGCGGGCCCTGTGAGAAGGCCACACGGCACTCCACACCATGCATCACGTCCGTTTCGATGACGGCACGGCGGAAGCCTGCCACGCGCAACAGGGTCGCGCGCCAATCGGCAATGGTGCTGAAGTTGTCGACGAACCAGCGCAATGAGGATTGGACTTGCATGAACGCGCCGGACGCCAGCATCAGGCCGCCGAAAGTCAGATTGCCGGCGAAATACAGGGGAGCCGCGACCAGAATGGGCGCGACGAGCGTGAACCATCCGTAGCCGGCCGTAATCCAGGTGAGATTGGTCAGCCCGGTCACCAGCCGCGCCGTGGCCGTCAGCACGCCCTTGAGGTCCATTTCGATGCGCCGCGCTTCATCGGCTTCGCCGCCGCTCAAGGCGATGGCATCGATATGCTCGTTGACGCGTACCAGCGAGAAGCGCAAGTCCGCTTCCCGCCCGTAGCGCTGCGCATTGCGCTCGATGAGGCTGCTGCCCACCCAATAGCTGACCAAGGACGCGGATCCTGAATACAACACCGCGGCCCATACCATATATCCCGGGATCACGAGTTGCCGTCCCGCGAGGTGGAAGGCAAAATTGTTCGACAGGCCCCAAAGGACTTTCACGAAGGTGGCTACCAGGATCGATGATTGCAGCAATCCAATGCCAAGATCGGCCGACAGCTCGGTAAGATGACGGGCGTCTTCGTGCATGCGCTGGTCCGGATTCACGCCCATGGCGCCCGCGTTGGTCAAGCGGAATGCCCGGCCGGGGACGAGCCAGTTCTTGACCAGGTCATGAACCAGTCCTTGGCGCAACTTCAACTTCAAAGTTTCGCCGAGCCAGCGCTGACCCACATTTAGGATCAACAACGTTCCGGCGATCAGCCCGAAGACTCCCAGTTGATCGAGGAATTGCGCAAAATTGTGATGCGACAGCGCATCATAGAAGGGTTGATTCCAATTGTTGAGGCGGATCTGTCCGTAGGCCGTGGCGGCTATGACGAGGAACAAGGATACTGACAATGCGAACAGCGTATTGCGCACCGGTGCCGCCCATAGGGCGCGGGCCATCATGTAAAGTTGCGGCAGCAGCCCCGATTTTGCCTGGTCCTCCGTGTCCGTTTTGCGGTTCGCCTGATCCGGTCTGTCTCTGTTCATGCGTTACCCTCGAGCGATGGCTTACCGGCATTATCATTCATCGGCCTTCCGCGGAGTAGTCAAGTGAGTCTCGTGGACAGTTTAATCGAACGCATGTCGCTGACGGAGAAGCTGGGTCAGCTGACCATGACTGCCTGCGGACAGGCCGTGACCGGACCCACCATCGCGGGCGATTCCACCGAGGCAATCAAGAGTGGGGCGATCGGCAATTTGCTGAATCTCGTCGGCGCGGCAAACGTCCACGACATGCAGCGGCTGGCGGTCGATGAGTCGCGTCTCGGGATCCCGCTGCTCATCGGCTACGACGTGATCCACGGGCATCGTACCTTGTTCCCGATCCCGCTGGGCGAAGCGTCACTGTTCGATCCTGAAGCATGGGCGTCGAGCGCTCGCGAGTCGGCCAAGGAAGCGGCCGCCGATGGATTGGCCATGACCTTCGCGCCGATGCTCGATGTGGCACGGGACCCGCGATGGGGCAGGGGTGCCGAGGGTCCGGGCGAGGATCCCTTCGTGGCTGCATGCATGGCCGAGGCCAAGGTGCGCGGATTTCAGGGCGGCGGGTTGACGCACGCCGACTGCCTGGCGTCCGTGGCCAAGCATTTCTGCGCCTATGGCGGCGTAACTGCGGGTCGCGATTATGCTCCCGTGGATATTTCCGAGCGCACGCTGCATGAGGTACACCTGTTGCCCTTCGCTGCGGCAGTGGCCGCCGGCGCTGCCGCCATCATGCCGGCCTTCACGGACTTGAACGGCGTGCCGATGACGGCCAACAAGGTGCTGCTTCGCGACTGGCTGCGCGGGCGCCTCGGCTTCGATGGTTTGATCATCAGCGACTATAACGCCATTGCCGAATTGATTCGCCACGGGATTGCCGCCGATCTCGCAGACGCTGCGGCGCTGGCGCTCAAAGCCGGTGTGGACATCGATATGATGGCCGATGCGTACCGGCGCGGCCTGCCCTTGGCATTGAAACGAGGCACGGTCAGCATGGCGGAGATCGACGAATCGGTGCGCCGCGTTTTGATCCTGAAAGAGCGCCTGGGATTGTTCGACGATCCCTACCGTCGCGGCAAGGTGCGCGAATCTGCCGCCGCGCTCGAGAAGCGGCGCGGGTTGGCCCGACACATCGCGACGCGCTCCATCGTGATGCTGAAGAACGATGGCGATGCTTTGCCGCTGCGCCGCTCGGTGCGACGCCTGGCATTGCTGGGTCCGCTGACGGATGCATCCGCGGAAATGCGCGGGGTGTGGTGGGGTGCGGCGGCGCCGGAGGGCCACGTGACCGTGCTGCAGGGATTGCGGACCGCGTTGCCCGAGTCCCAAATTCTGCAGGCCGACGGCGTCGCGATCGACGGTGCGGACACCGGCGGACTGAGCGCGGCATTACGGTTGTGTGAGTCCGCGGACGCCATCATCCTGTGTCTCGGCGAAGCAGCGGTCATGAGCGGTGAGGCTGCCAGCCGCGCCCATCTGGGGCTTCCCGGCATGCAGCGGCAGCTCGCGGAGGCCGTGTTCGAACAGGCGCAACGTGCATCCATCCCGGTGATCGTGATTTTGTTCTCCGGGCGGCCGCTCATCGTGCCCTGGCTCGTCGAGAAGGCGAATGCCGTGCTTGCGGCCTGGTTCCCGGGCAGCGAGGCGGGTCACGCGCTCGCCGATGTCATCACCGGACGGCAGGGTCCCAGCGGGCGCACGCCCGTGACCTGGCCGCGGGCTTTGGGCCAGGTGCCCATATTTTTCGGCGAACGTCCGAGCGGCAGACCCTTCGACAGCCATGATCGATTTACCAGCAAGTATCTCGATGTCGCCAACGAGCCCTTGTTCCCCTTCGGATTTGGGCTCACTTACGGGCGGTTCGAGCTGTCGAATCTTCGGCTGTCGCGTGCCGCGATCGCGCTCGGCGACGTGCTGACCGTGCAGGTGGATGTGATCAATCGCGGCGCGCGCGAGGCCCAGGAAACGCTGTTCTTGTTCACCCACGACAAGATTGCCAGCGTCTCGCGGCCGAAGCTGGAGTTGAAGGGATTCGGCAAGATCGAGCTGCGGCCCGGCGGCAGCGGCACGGTCACGTTTTCATTGGGCGCCGCGGAGCTGCGCTTTCTCGGCATGGCGCTCGAGCCGGTGTTCGAGCCCGGCGAGATCGAGATTTTGGTCGGACCCTGTGCGGACCGGACGCAACTTCAGGTCGCGAGCGTTCAGTTGGTGGCCTAGGAGTGCGCCTTGCCGTTGGCGACCTCACACGCCCACTGGTAAATATTTTCACTTGGCGTGCCCGGCACGATGGGCACCCAGACGGCTTGCTTGACGTCGGTGGCCTCACTGGACTCACTGCCGGTGATGTTGTTGTCCGAGTAGTAGATGATCAATAAGGCACGCGCGCGCTCATTGGCGCAGTCGAATTGAATCTTCTCCACGTAGCTGAAGTAAATATCGCCGGCGCTGTTGCGTTGTGGCTCCGGATATTCCTGCCTCAGCCATGCCGTGATCAGGCGGCCGGAACGTTTCATCTGATGTTCGGTGCTGAAAGCGGCCCATGATCCATCCGCGGCGACGGCCCGAAATTGCCAGCCACCCTCGCCTAACGGATTGAGCGTGCGGACCCATGCCATGGGATCCGCCCGGCGGGCGGCACGCTGCGAGGCCAGAAGCTCTGCCTTCGCCTTCTGTTCGGCCTGAGACTGGGCGCGCTGTGCTTCCCATAGCTTCTCCTGCTCGGGAGTCTGTGCAGCGCCCATGTCGGGTCGAAGAAGACCGGCGGTGAGAGTCAGGGCAGGGGCGATGAGCCGCCAAACTGGATGGATCATAGTTGAGATTCTAGGCGATTTAATCGCTGCCGACAGCCCGATAGTCGAATGCCAGACGATGATAGTAGTGACGGATGACGACGCCATCTCTCACCAGCAGGTCATCCTCGATGGGCCCCAGGCGTGCTACCTGTGCCTCGATTGCCTTATCCTCGAGTTCCCCCGGACTCCAGGCGACGAGCAACAGATTCCGATGCTCCTGCAGCTTGGGTGGCATCCATTGGCCATACATGAGACCCATGCCGCCAAAGAGATGGCTGTTGGCGGTATTCAAACCCGACGCGGCGTGCGCGCCGCCGTAAAAGGCTAGTTCGCTGGCGATGGCGTACCGATCCATGCCCACGATGAGAACATCGCCACCGCTGTCCGTGCGCTGGGCGGCGGCGGTTTCCATGATATGCGCCGTCAGTTCGCGCCAGCCCACCGGCACCACCTCGATGTGCTTGCCATAGGCCGCACCCGGAAGACCGAGCACCAAGTAGTGCAAGCCCGCCGCGTAGATCAGCAGCAGGGTCAAGATCGTGGGCCGCCACGCGGCACGAGCCCAAGCCCCTAGCCTGCCGAGCCTGGTTTCCGCGGCGATCATCGCGCACCCGAGGGCCGGCAGTGCGGCCGTCCACAGCGCACCGGTCCAATCGAGCTTCACTTCATGACGCAGGCTGAATGCCGCGAACACCGCCAGCGGCACGAGGATGGCGAGGCAAAACAGGCGCCGCCCGCGCGCGGCGGTGGAGAATGCACCGCCGCCGAGCGGCCACGTGAACAAAACACCGGCGACGGCCAATAGTCCCGTGGGTGTGATCAACACGATCATGGAACCGATGAGTTTGTGCAAGGCGAACTGCGGCGCTTCCGCGAGTCTGCGCGAGGTTTGAAAGGCGAACGATGCCCAGCCGTGCTGCGCATTCCAGATGAGAACCGGGGAGAAAATGGCGAGGGCCAGCAGGGCCGCGACATACGGGTCGATGCGGCGCCACCAGTGACGCGAGGGCGAGTCCCATAACATGAAGGCCGCGGTGACCGGCGCCAGCACAGCAATGGTGTATTTCGAAATCATCCCCAAGCCGAGGCAGATTCCCGCCAGCCACCACGCGCGGTAGCGATTGGCGATCAGGGCACGTTCGAGAAAGTACAGCGAGGCGGCCCAAGCCGCCACCAGCGGCGCATCCGGCGTCATCAGCAACCCGGAGAGGAAGAAGTAGGGCAGGGTTTGCGCCAACAGCACAGCCGCCAGCGCGCTGACCTCGCCGAAAAGGTTGCGGGTCAGCCTGTAGACAAAAATGGCGGTGACGGCGCCACAGAACAGCGCGCCGGCACGCACGCCGAATTCGTTTTGACCGAACAACGCCGTACCGAGCCGTATCAGCCAGGCTACCATCGGAGGGTGGTCCAAGTAGCCTAGGGCCAGGTGCCGAGAATAGTTCCAGTAATAGGCTTCCTCGGGCATCAGCTCGACCGTGCCTGCATAGATCAGTCGCAGTACCAGGGCGTAGGCAATGAGCCCGTAGGCGAGGGTGCGCCAAGACAGGCCGGCCGCAGGGTCGGCCGCGGCCGCAATGGAATGGGCATGGCTGTGTGAACGGGCATGAGCATAGGCATCAGAGTAGGAAAATCCCGCCTGAATCACGGCCACTCCCATGGCAACGGTGGGCAGGATCGCCAGAGTCGGCGGCCAGCCCCAGCGCTGGAACAGCGCCAGCACGCCGCCGCGCAGGAACAGTCCCAGGAATCCGAGGATCATGATGCGCAGGTATGGGCGAGTTGCGTGCAAGGTCGGCTCCGCCGCCTTCATGATCCGCACTCTCAAAACGCACGCGATCAAGACATGTGCGGCGAATGCAAAAGCATTGCTGGCTCTCGGTGACAGCCCGGCGCCGATCATCGCGCAGAACGCGAGGATGTCGATCAGGGGAGCGATGAGAACTGCGGCGCGCCGGTACAAAGACAATCGCTTACGGCAAAGCCAAGGTCGAGGGCGCCGCGGGGGCGGCGGTCGCTGATTGCGGCTGTGCCGCCTCGCGCGATGAGGCGACCGATTCGTCGATCATGAGGGTCAACACGGCGCGCAGCCCCGGCCCGTTGTCCTTGAGTTCGAGGGTGCTGCCGTGCAGCTTTGCCACGGCTTGCACCAGGCTCAAGCCCAATCCCACGCCCGGCGTGCCGCGGCTGGCATCGCCGCGATAGAAGCGCTGCACCACTTTGATCTTTTCCGCGTCATCGATGCCGGGTCCGTTGTCGGAGACGGAAATTTCCGCGCTGTTCCCATTCTTCTGCACGGCCACTTCGATGGAGCCGTGCGGCGGCGCGTACTTCAGGGCGTTGTCGATCAAATTGCTCAAGGCCTGCGCGAGCAGCACCGGGTCGCCGGATACCCTCAGCGATCCTTGCGACCGAAACGTAAGATCGAGGTGCTTGAGTTCCGCCGCCGGCTCATAGAACTCGACCGCGTTGGCGGCGAGATCCGATACGTCCAGCGAGACGAAGCCCGAGCGGCGCATGCCGGCATCGATTTCCGCCAATCTCAACAGTGCATCGAAGATGCGAATGACGCGATCCACATCCGCCACCGCTCCGTCAATCTCTGCATAGGTTTGCTCGGCCGAAGGCCGTATCAGCGACAGCTCCTCCAGCCGCGACCGCAATTCCGCGAGCGGCGTGCGCAGGTCATGTGCGATGGAGTTCGAGACGTTGCGTACGCCGTGCACCAGCAATTCGATCTGATCGAGCATGCCGTTGATGGTGCGTGACAGTGTGTTGAGCTCGTCGTCGTGCACTTGGGTCGGCAGGCGGTGCTTCAGATCGCCGTGAATGATGGCCGAAACGGTTTGACGGATGCTGTGGACCCGCGACAGCAGAGCACGGCGCGTGATGATACCGACGAACAAGCCGGCAATGCACAGCACCGCGACCGCCGCGGCCAGTCCGTACCAGAAGCGGGTCTGCAGCGGCTTGAACAGCAGATTGTCCCTGCCCACCAGCAACTTGTAGTCGCCCAGCATGGCGACATGCACCAGAGCCTCCTGAATGCCTCGATCGCGGACTTCGACGTGGATCTTGTAGTTGCCGGGTGCCGCGGGCACCGCGACGGGCCATGCCTGTAGGTTGCCGGCAAGCGGATGCATGGCCGCGTCGGTGAGCAGCAAGATACGCTCGCCGGCGATTTGCATGCGAACGCGTGCATCGATGAAACTTTTCAGGGCGTCGGCGCCGTCGCGGCGATACACATCCGTGAGGCGCTGCGCATCGGCCTGGAGGATTTCCGCGCGCCCCTCCTGGATGGTGACCTGCCATGCATACCACAGCGGCGCGGCGAACAGCACCAGAGCGGCCAGTCCCAGCGCGACATAGCCCATCGCCAGCGACAGTGCCGAGGATCGCATCATGCTGGTCATCCCTTCACCTGGTCATTCACCTTTTCACCCGATCTTTCCCGGTCACACCAGTCACACAAATCACACAGGTCACATCGGTCGCATTGGTCACATTGGTCACATCGGCTGACCCGCTTGCGGTCCCTCGCCCGTACTCCAGGCCACTCGTACTACTCACTGGCGGTCACCGTATATCCGGCGTTGCGCACCGTGCGCAGCAGCGGGCGCTCGAACTCCGCGTCGATCTTCTGCCGCAGCTTGCTGATATGCACGTCCACCACGTTGGTCTGCGGGTCGAAATGGTAGTCCCAGACATTCTCCAGCAGCATGGTGCGCGTGACTACTTGATCCGCGTGCCGCATGAGGTACTCGAGCAGCTTGAATTCGCGCGGCTGCAGCGCAATCTGGCGGTTTCCGCGCGTGACCTTGCGCGTCAGCGGATCCATATGCAAGTCGCCGACAATGAGCGGCGCTTCGTGATTGACGCCCTCCGCGCGCCGGTGCAAGGCATCGATGCGCGCGAGCAGCTCGCCGAAGGCGAAGGGTTTGGTCAAATAGTCATCTCCGCCGCTGCGCAGTCCCCTGATTCGATCGTCGACCTCGGACAGCGCACTCAGAATCAGAATTGGCGTGCGCTTGCCGGTTTTGCGCAGCACCTCGATGATGGCGAGGCCGTCGATGTCACCGGGGAGCATGCGATCCATGATGATGACATCATACGGCTCGCTCGCCGCCAGGAACATCCCGTCGCGCCCGGTGGCGGCATGATCGGTGGTATGGCCGGCTTCCTGCAAGCCTTTGATGACGAATTGCGAGACCCGCTCATTGTCTTCGACCAGCAAGATCTTCAACTGCGTTCTCCGAGCGGCCCCTCCGCGGCGTTGGGCGCCGTGACCAGGGCTTTTTCGGCGCGTTTCATCTGCCGTCGCCCGCGCATTTTCACGCTGAATTCATCCAGATATAGGTATATGACAGGCGTGGTAAATAGCGTCAGGGCCTGACTGAGAATGAGGCCGCCCATCATGGTATAGCCCAAGGGCTGCCGCAGTTCCGAGCCGGTGCCGTGACCCAGCGCCAAGGGCAGTGCCCCGAGCAATGCGGCCATGGTCGTCATCATGATGGGGCGAAACCGCATCAGGCAGGCCTGGCGAATGGAGTCATGCGGCGAGAGATGCTGCTCGCGCTCCGCCTGCAAGGCGAAATCGACCATCATGATGCCGTTCTTCTTCACGATGCCGATCAGCAAAATGATGCCGATCAACGCAATGACGGACAGGTCGATATGGGTCAGGAACAACACCAGCAGGGCTCCGACGCCGGCCGACGGCAGGGTGGAGAGAATGGTCAAGGGGTGAATGTAGCTCTCATAGAGCATGCCGAGAATGATGTATACGGCCACCAGCGCCGCGAGAATCAGGTAGGGCTGGCTCTTCAAGGAGCTTTGGAACGCCTGCGCAGTGCCCTGAAAGTTTCCGGTGATGGTTGCCGGCAAATGCATTTGAAGTGATGCGCGATTGATGGCGTCGACCGCATCGCCCAGGGCCGCGCCGGGCGCGAGATTGAAGGACAGGGTGACCGCCGGAAACTGCCCTTGATGGTTGATCGACAGGTACGTTACATGCTGGGTGTCGAACTTCGTCATCGCGGACAGCGGCACCATTTGGCCGGTCAACGGCGATTTGACGTAGAGCTTTTTCAGCGTGTCCGGATCGCCTTGCAGCGAGGGGGTGATTTCCAGCACCACGTGATAGCTGTTCGCCTGCGTGAAGTACTGCGCGGCTTGGCGCTGGCCGAAGGCATCGTACAGGGCCAGGTCCACAGCCGCCGGCAGAATGCCGAAGCGCGATGCCTGATCGCGGTCGATTTCCAAGGACAGCATGCCGCTGCTGGTCTGCTGATCGGAGGCCACGTCGCGCAATGAGGGCAGTCCCTTCAGCGCCTCGAGCAATTTCGGCGCCCATTCGTTGAGCTCGTTGATGTCCGAGTCCTGCACGGTGTACTGATATTGCGTGCGTGAGGTACGGCCGCCGACGTTGAGGTCCTGCGCCGCTTGCACGAACAGCTGAATGCCCGGCACTTTGGCGAGTTGCGGCCGCAGACGATTGATGATGTCGTCCGCGGAGGCACTGCGCTCATCGCGCGGCTTCAAGCCCATGATGACAAATCCGGTGTTGAGCGGCCGATTGCCGCCGATGCCGGTACCGTAGCTGGCGATGTCAGGATCGCGGGACACCACATCGAGTACGGCGTGCTGGCGGCGCACCATCTCGTCGAAGGAGATGTCCTGCGGGGCATCGGTCACTCCGGAAATGATGCCGGTGTCCTGCTGGGGGAAGAAACCCTTGGGGATGTAGATGTACAGGAACACCGTCGCCGCCACCGTCAGGAGAAATGTCGCGAGCGTGGCGCGCTTGTGATCCAGCACGAAATCCAGGCCGCGCGTATAGCCGGCTAAGATCTTGTCGAAGGCGCGCTCGACCCCCATGTACGCCTTGCCGTGCTTGGCATGTTTTTCATCGCGCAAGAATAGTGCGCACATCGTGGGCGAGAGCGTCAGGGCGACAAAGGCGGACACGACGATGGTCATGGTCATGGTGATGGCGAATTCACGGAATAGCCGGCCGATGATGCCGCCCATCAGCAGCAGGGGAATGAATACTGCGACCAGCGAAACACTGATGGAGAGAATCGTGAAACCGATTTCAGCCGCGCCTTTGAGCGTCGCCTGCAGCGGTGTCAGGCCTTCCTCGATGTGCCGGTAGACGTTCTCGAGCATGACGATGGCATCATCGACTACGAAGCCCACGGCGATGGTCAATGCCATCAAGGACAAGTTGTCCAGGCTGAAGCTGAGCACGAACATCATCGCCACGGTGCCGAACAGCGCGAGAGGCACCGTGATGCCGGGAATGATGGTGGCCCAGGAATTTCGCAAGAACAGGAAAATCACCGCCACCACGAGGATGATGGTGATTCCCAAGGTGATTTCGACGTCCCGCACCGACGCCTTGATGGTGGTGGTGCGGTTGGCCACGGTGTCCACCTTGATCGAGGGCGGTACCGAGGCCAGCGCATGCGGCAGCAGCGCCTGGACACGCTCCACGGCCTCGATGACGTTGGCGCCGGGT
Organism: Gammaproteobacteria bacterium; assembly: GCA_021323735.1. Taxonomy (GTDB): domain Bacteria; phylum Pseudomonadota; class Gammaproteobacteria; order Steroidobacterales; family Steroidobacteraceae; genus Bog-1198. Next base: position 41,149 of record JAJPKM010000041.1, on the reverse strand, counting down.
TGCTTGAAGATCAGCAGCAAGATGCCGTTGTGGCCGTTTTGCCAAGCTTTGATCAATCGGTTCTCCGGCCCGTCGACCGCCACGCCGATGTCGCGAATGCGGACCGCGCCGCCATTCTTGTAGGCCACGACCACATCGTTCCAAGGGGCGGCTTTCAGCAGTTGGTCGTTGTCGTAAATCGTCATGCTGCGCGTCGGGCCGTTGATCGAGCCCTTCGGTGCATCGACCGTCGCCGTGGTGATCACATTGGCGATGTCTTCCATCTGCAGCCCCAGGGCCGCCAATTTCGTCGGGTCGATCTGCACGCGAACCGCGGGCTTTTGCTGGCCACCGATACTCACCTGGGCGATGCCGGGAATCTGCGAAATCTGCTGCGCGAGGATGTTCTCGGCATAGTCATCGACGGTGGTCACCGGCAGCACGTCCGAATGCACCGACAAGAGCAGGATCGGCGCATCCGCCGGGTTGACCTTCTTGTAGTTGGGCGGCGTGGGCAGATTCCTCGGCAATTGGCCGCCGGCGGCGTCGATGCCCGCTTGCACGTCCTGAGCCGCCGCGTCGATATTGCGGTTGAGGTCGAATTGCAAGGTGATTTGCGTGGTGCCGAGCGCGTTCGTCGAGGTCATCTGCGCCAGGCCGGAGATCTGTGCGAATTGCGTCTCCAGCGGCGTAGCCACCGAGGAGGCCATGGTCTCGGGACTTGCGCCCGGGAGCGATGCCGACACCGAGATGGTGGGGAAATCCACCTGCGGCAGAGGTGCCACCGGCAGCAACGGAAATACGACCAGGCCGACCAGAAAAATGCCGCCCATCAACAGGGAGGTGGCGATCGGCCGGCGGACGAACGGCTCTGAAATGCTCATGATGCCTTGGAGGCCTTGCCGCCGGCGTCGGCCACCGCACCGGTGGCGTTGTCGCGAACATGAATCCCCGGCTGCAATCGGTATTGATTGCTGGTCACCACCCGTTCGTTCAGAGCGATTCCGCTCTTGACCACCGTCTTGCCGTCGCTTTCCTCTCCGAGCTTCAAGGGACGAACCTCCAATGTGGAGTCGCTCTTGACCACGTAGGTAAAGGGGCCATTGGGTCCCAGCTGCACCGCCGAACTCGGCAGCGTCAAAGCATCGCGTTCCGTGCGCACCAATACGCGCGCGTTCACGTACTGTCCGGGCCACAGCGTATTGTGGACGTTGCTAAATGTGGCCTTGAGCTTGGCCGTGCCCGTCGCCTGGTCGATTTCATTGTCGATCAGCGTCAGAGTGCCGCGGTCGAGTTCGGTACTTCCATCCCGCGACAGCGTCGTGACCGGCACCGTCCCGGCGGCGAGGGCGGCGCCGACCGCGCCCAAGTCTTCTTCCGGCAGCGTAAATATCACCGAAATTGGCTGCACCTGCGTGACCACGACAATTCCGCTCGTGTCCGTGGCATGCACGATGTTGCCCGGATCGACCAGGCGGATACCGGTGCGACCGTTGATGGGCGAGGTGATACGCGTGTAGTCCAACTGGGTACGCGCGTTGTCGATGACGGCCTGGTCGACTTGCACCTGCGCCTTGAGCTGATCGACCGAGGCGCGTGCCGTATCCACCGTCTGTTTGCTCGCCAGATCTTCAGGCTGCAGCAGAATGAAGCGGTCCAAGTCGCGCTTGGCATTCTCCAGCAGGGCGGCATCCTTCGCCTTGGTGGCCATGGCCTGCTCGTAGGCGGCCTGGTTCGGGCGCGGGTCGATCTGCGCGAGCAGATCGCCTTTGTGTACCTGTTGTCCCTCCGTGAAGGCCACTTTCTGCAGCTCGCCATCGACCCTTGCGGTCACCGTCACGGTATAAAAGGCCTGCACCGTGCCAAGACCCTGCAGGTAGATCGGCACGTCGGCATGAGATGCCGTGGCCGTATCGACGGCAATCGCGGGCGGTGCGGTGCGCGTGGCGGCGTCGGCAGGCTTGTAAAGGACACGCCACGCCACCAGCAGGGCTGCCGGCACGAGAACTCCGAGCAGCGATTTCTGGAACGTCGAAAATTGCTTCATCTACATCACCCTTGTTGCCATCCGCCGCCAAGCGCGGTGAACAAGTCCACCAGCGATTGCAAATGCAGGTATTGGACCTGAACCAGCTCGTCCTGTGCGCTAAAGAGAGCGTTCTCCGTATTGAGTACGGTCAGAATGTTGACCGTTCCGGCCGACATCTGAGTCTGCGCATACTGAAAAGCACGGCGCGCAACATCCACCGCCTTCTGTTGGCGCTCCCGCTGCTCATCGGTCTGCTGAGCCGCGACCAAGGCATTCTCGACGTTGCTGAACGCCGAGATCACGGTCTTGTGATACGTGCTCAGCAATTCCCGGTAGTGGGCGTTGCTGAACGCCAACTGGCCGCGCAGCGCGCCGCCGTGAAATATCGGCTGCAACAACCCCGCGGACACGGTCCACAGACCGCTGGCGGGATTGATGGCCGAGCTCAAGGCCTTGCTCTCGTAGCCGCCGCTCGCGGTCAGTTCGATCTTCGGAAACAGGGCGGCACGTGCCACGGTGATGTCGGCGTTGGCGGAGATGAGCTGCTGTTCGGATTCCGCGACATCCGGGCGGCGCGACAGCAATTGCGAGGGCAATCCTTCGACGACCGGGGGTGCGGTCAAGGCAGCCAAGGTCCCGTGATCCACATCGACCGATTCCGGTGTCTGGCCGATCAGCACGGCCAAGGCATTCACCGTCTGGCGAAACTGCTGCTGCAGCGGCGGTATGGCCGCGTCCAGAAGTGCCACGGCCGTCTCCTGCTGTGCGACGTCCAGTCCGGTGGCAATGCCGGCCGTCTGCTCGAGTTTCAGTCCGCGCAGAATCTTCTGTCCGTTGGCGAGATTCTGGCGTGCGACCTCGAGGCGATCGCGAAATTCCAGCGCTTGAAAGTACGTGGTGGCGACGCTGCTGATGACGGTGAGCGCCACGGTCTCCTTGCCGTACACGCTGGCGACGGCCGCCGCACGTGCGGCATCGCGCGACGCGCGGTTCTTGCCCCAGAAATCCAATTCGTAGCTGGCCGTCACCTCCGGGAGGAAGGTATTGAATGAGGCCGAGCCGCCGCCGGACGCGATACCTGAGACCGGCGCATGCTCGCGCATCGCGGTGGCGCTGAAATCAACCGTCGGTAGCAGGGGAGCCCCGGCGATGCGCGCCTGAGCGTCGGCCTCTTGGATGCGCGCAATGGCAACGGCCAGATCGTCATTGCTGCGCTGGGCCTGAGCGATCAGCTCATCGAGTTTCTCCGAGCCGAAACCGTGCCACCAATCTGCGCTGGGCCATACGGCCGTTGCGGGGTTGTCGAATGGATCGCGCCATTGCGCCGGCGCGGGGATATCGGGCCGCTTGTAGGCAGGTCCCACGCTGCACGCGGCCAGCGCGGCCAGCGCGGCCAGCGCGCAGCCGCATACCGCCCTTGCGGAAAGTTGAAATTTCATGCCGCATACGCTGTGCTCCTGGCAATTAAACGCGCGTGGCTGAAATATTAAAATAAGTTAATCTCGCCGGTGCCCCCGTTAATGGTTCGATGCCCATCCCTATCCCATCCTATCGCCGCCACGAAACCCTATGACAAGTCATCGAACGGTGCTGCTCGGCATCCTGATCCTGTGCAGTGCAACCTTGAGTTCCCGCGTGTTTGCCGATGAGGCGTCCGACGCCGCTGTGGCAACGACATTGGATCGAATTCGCACGGCTGGTATGGGCGATGCGTGGGCGTATCAGCGCCTGGCCGACCTCTGTGACAAGATCGGCCCGCGCATCAGCGGTTCGCGGCAAGCTGAAGCGGCGGTCGAGCAAATCGCCGCCGCCCTTAAGGCCGGCAGCCTGGCCGTGACCCTGCAGCCGGTCAAGGTGCCGCACTGGATCCGCGGCGATGAGCAGGCGGAGATCATCGACTATCCGGGCCGCCCTGCCGGCGTCACCCAAACACTGCACCTGACGACGCTGGGCGGCTCGGTCGCAACCCCGACGCAGGGTATCTCCGCGCAGGTGCTGGTGGTCCATAGTTTCGATGAATTGCGTAGCCATGAGGCCGCCGCGCGCGGCAAGATCGTGCTGTTCGACGTGCCCTTCAACGATGAACTGGCGGTGAACGGCCGCTCGGGAAGCGCTTACGGCCAGGGCGTGGTGTACCGCGCGCAGGGTGCGAGCGCTGCGGCCCGTGCCGGCGCCGCGGCGGCGCTGGTTCGAACCGTGGGCGGAGCCAACTACCGCCTGCCTCACACGGGGCATATGGACTACGATCCAAAGGTCGCGAAGATTCCGACGGCCGCACTGAGCGCCGAAGATGCCATGTGGGTCTCGCGCCTCGCCGCCGAAGGTCCGGTCACTTTGCGGCTCAAGCTGCTGCCGCAATCGTTGCCGGATGTCGAAAGTCACAATGTGATGGCCGATTGGGTGGGACGTGAACATCCCGAGGAAGTCGTGATCGTCTCGGGCCACCTGGATTCCTGGGATCTGGCGCAAGGCGCGATCGACGACGGGGCCGGCGTCGCTTCCGCCATGGGAGCCGTGCACCTGCTCGAGTCATTGGGATTGCACGCCCGGCGGACCATTCGCTTCGTGGGGTGGATGAGCGAGGAGAATGGCGCTGCCGGGGGCGAGGCGTACTTCAAGCTGAACAGCGCCGCCTTGGCCAGGCAAGTGGCGGCGATCGAAACCGACAATGGTGCGGGGCGTCCCCTGGGCGTTTCCGCCCACGTAAATCCAGAGTCCATGGCGCTGTTCAAGCCGCTCCTCAAGGCCCTGACGCCCATGGGTGCCACGCTGCTCGATCACCGGGACGAACCGGGGGGGTCCGACGTGAAATGGTTGGATGCAGGCGGTGTGCCGACTCTGGCGCCCATCGTCGACACCAGGACCTATTTCGATTTCCACCACAGCGCCGCCGATACGCTCGACAAGATCGATCCGGACAATATTCGCCGGCAAGTCGCCGTCCTGGCGATGATGGCCTACTTCATCGCGGACATGCCGGAACCCTTGCCGAGGCTGCCGGTTTCAAAACCCTGAACTCGCAGTCCTAGATCCAGGGCGCCGGCGGCAAGAGCGGTCGCGGCGCTGGGCTGCTGCGAAATACATCACAGTCACCGGCAGAGTTTCGGTACTCATGCACTGCCAGTGCGGCATGCGCGCTGTTAATTTACCTTAATTCAGACATTGCGCGCAGGTGAGTAGGGCTCGGCTGGGAATTGCCGGTGCTTTCCGCGGCAGAGGAGGCGGTCCGGTATCTGCGCGCGATGCCATGCAAGGAGCAAAACGATGTTTCTTGGACACTTGAAGATCGGCACGAGATTGGGGCTGGCATTTGCCGTCGTCTTGATCGCGGTTCTCGGCACCGTCGCGCTCGCCGTGTCGCGGTTGGACTCCCAGGATAGGTTGCTCTCCAAGTTTGCCGACGAGCGCGTACCGCAAGTGGTGACCACACACAAGTGGGCCATCTCGGTTCTTGAATCGGCGCGGCACACGCGCAACATATTCGTCCTGGATCACGACAAGATTCCCGAAGAGATCGCCGGCCTCCAGGATCAGAAGAAAAAGCGCATTGACGAGATGAATGTCATGGAGCGGCAAGTCGATTCGGACCATGGTAGAGAGCTGCTGAGGAATGTCGAAGAAGCCCGCGCGATCTACGTGCTCGATGAGGATGAGTTCATCCGGCTCGTGCTGGCCAATCGACTGGATGAGGCGAAGAAGCTGCTGATCGAGAAGGCGCGCCCCGAGCAACTGACGTATCTCGATAAAATTTACGCGCTCATAGACTATCAAGTCTCGCTGATCGGCAAGGAACGCGATGAGGTGAAGGATCGGTATACCAGCGCACGGTCGGTGATCATCGTCATCGCCGTTCTGGCCGCTCTCATCAGTGTCGCGTTGGCCTACCTGATCACGCGCAGCATTACGTTGCCTCTGCAACGTGCGCTGCGGACCGCGCGGCGGGTTGCAGGCGGCGATCTTGCGGCCCACATCGACGTCAACAGCCAGGATGAGACCGGGCAGTTGCTGGCGGCGCTCAGGGACATGATGCAGGGGCTTGCAAAGATCGTCGGCGAGGTGCAGAACTCGGGCACCCAAGTCAACTCATCGGTGACGGCGATCGCCGCCACCGGCAAGGAACAACAGGCAACCGCAACCGAGATCGCGGCGACGACTACCGAGATTGGCGCGACTTCCAAGGAAATCTCGGCCACCTCTCGGGAGTTGGTCAAAACCATGAACGAGGTCGCGGCGGTTGCCGAGCAAGCGGCGAGTCTGGCGAACAGCGGCCAGGCCGGCTTGTCGCGTATGGAAGAGACCATGCGCCAAGTCACGGAGGCGGCGGCCTCGATCAACGCCAAGCTCACCGTGCTGAACGAAAAAGCGGGCAACATCAACCAGGTGGTGACCACCATCACGAAGGTCGCCGATCAAACCAATCTGCTGTCGCTCAATGCGGCTATCGAGGCGGAAAAGGCCGGCGAATACGGCAGGGGCTTTGCCGTGGTGGCCTCGGAAATTCGCCGGCTCGCCGACCAGACCGCGGTAGCAACCTATGACATCGAACAAACGGTGAAGGAAATCCAAGCGGCGGTAACGGCCGGTGTGATGGGCATGGATAAGTTTTCCGAGGAGGTTCGCCGCGGCATGCAGGATGTGCAGCACGTCGGCGGGGAACTGTCTCAGATCATTCAACAGGTCCAGGCCTTGGCGCCCCGAGTTGAGTCGGTCAACGAAGGAATGCAGGCGCAGGCAACCGGTGCGGAACAGATCAGTCAAGCGCTTACGCAGCTGAGTGAAGCGGCACAGCAGACCGTGGAGTCGCTGCGCCATTCGGCCGCTGCCGCGGACGGGCTGATGGAGGTCTCCGTCGGACTGCACGCCAGTGTCTCGCGATTCAAGTTATAGACCGCCGGAGTGTCGGCAATGTTGTTTCTGAAATTTCGAATCGGCGAGGAAGACTATGCGCTCGACGCACCGCAGATCGTGGAAATTCTGCCTCTGCTGGAAGTCACGCGCGTGCCCCGGGCACCGCCCGGGATTGCGGGTCTTGTCAGCTATCGCGGCAAGCCGGTGCCCGTGGTCGATCTTTGCGAGTTGACGCTTGGCCGGCCGGCGCTGCCGCATATCAGCACGCGCCTGATTTTGGTGCGTTATGAGGAGAATTTGCTCGGACTGATCGCCGAACGGGCGACGGAGATCATGCGTCGTGATGCCGGGAGCTTCGTCGAGTCGGGTATTGCCAGCGAGGCCGCGCCCTACCTGGGACCGATTACCCAGGACGGCGGCCGTCTGGTTCGTTGGATCAAGGCGCAGAAACTGCTGCCGCCGGCCATCAGCAGCGTCCTGTTCCGTCAGGCCGAGGAGAAAGCTTGGTCTACTCAAGAGTCGCAGCGCTGCTGAAGGAGAAGATGGGACTGGACGCCGAGTCGATCGGCGTGGCCTCCGTGGAGCGTGCAGTGCGCCGACGGCTCGCCGCGCTGGGCCTCGAGGATGTGCAGGTCTATTGGGAGCGGCTGATTTCTGCCGAGCAGGAATTGCAGGAACTGATCGAAGCGGTCGTGATTCCGGAGACTTGGTTCTTTCGGGATTCCGAGGCCTTTGCAGCATTGGTGCGCATGGTGCGGGAAGAGTGGTTGGCGACGCATGCGGAGGGAACGCTGCGCATATTGAGCCTGCCGTGCTCGACCGGCGAAGAACCGTTCTCGGTGGCGATGGCATTGCTTGACGGCGGTCTACCGTCATCGCGTTTTCACATTGACGCCATCGATATCAGTACGCGTGCCATCGGATGGGCGGAGCGGGGTGTCTATGGCAAGAACTCGTTTCGTGGCAACGACCTCGGCTTTCGAGATCGCTACTTCGAGGCGGCGGAACGCGGTTATCGATTGAGCGACGCCGTGCGTCGGCAAGTGCAGTTTCGGCATGGCAACCTATTGTCCGCCGGCTGGTTACACGGTGCGCATGGCTACGACGCGATATTCTGCCGCAATGTGCTGATCTATTTCGACCGTGTGACTCAGTGCCGTGCCGTGGAGGTGCTCGGACGGCTGCTGTCGCCGTCTGGTCTATTGTTCGTCGGCCCATCGGAGGCAGGTTTGCTGTTGGATCATGGGCTGGCGTCGGCCGGCATCCCGCTGGCGTTCGCTTTTCGTCGAAATGTCGAGCCGGGACCGCACCGCAGGTCCAGGCGAACGGGATCACCCGCGGCCATTCTGACAAGGACGAATCGTTCACATCCGAGCAAGTCGGCATCGATTTCACCGTCGCCACCTAAGCCGAATCCGGCAGCGAATGTCGCGGTGGCCGAACATTGGATGGAGCAGGCGCATCGTCTCGCAAATCAGGGCAAGCTCGTCGAGGCACTGGAGTACTGCGAGCGGAATGCGGACTGCGAACCTCCGTCGGCCGAGACCCATCATCTCATCGGGCTGTTACATGATGCCGCGGGGCGGGTACGCGAAGCTGCCGAGCACTACCGCAAAGCGCTGTACTTGGACCCGCAGCATTCCGAGGCGTTGGCACACTTGGCCGTGGCGCTCCAAAAACAAGGCGACGCCCTTGGTGCGCAACGCTTGCTCGAGCGAGCGAATCGCCGGCTGAGTGAGGGTAGGAGCACGGGCCGTGGCTAGCGCGACGAACACCTTGAAGTCCGCGCCGGATGACTGCTGGAACCACATCGGCGTCCACGGCGATCGATCGTGCGCCGAGCTCGAGCGGCATATACATTGCCGCCATTGCCCGATATTTGCCGACGCCGCCCGCGCCCTACTCGACGTACCCCCGGCAGCCGGCTACAGCCGGAGCGCCACCGAGTTCTTCGCCCGGCCGGCGCAAGCGGAGCCAGAGTATGCGGTCGGCGCGGACACGGAGTCGGTCATAGTCTTTCGCCTGCAGGCGGAGTGGCATGCCATTCGCACGGCGGCGTGTCTGGAGGTTGCCGAGTCGCGTCCAATTCACCCGCTGCCCCATCGACGCAATGGCGCGGTGCTCGGCGTGGTAAATGTCGGTGGCGCGCTTCTGGTCTGCGTGTCGTTGGCGGTCATCCTCGGTGTGACCCCCCGGACCGATCCGCCACCGGCGCAATTGCGGCACCCTGCCGTGAGGCGTCTATTGGTTGCGCGAGGCACGGGGAATAGTGTTGCCTTTCCGGTCGACGAAGTACTGGGAACGGAGCGGTTGCGTCCCCGGGACCTCAAGCGCGTTCCTGCGACCATCGTACATGCGAAGATCGTTCATACTCGGGCATTGATCGCGCTGGGCGACAAGACAGTCGGTCTGCTCGATGAACAACAACTGTTCCACGCAGTTGAGCGTGCGCTCGCATGAGCTCCCAGGATCTTAGCCGCTCGTCGATGTTCGACCTCTTTCGCATGGAAGCGGATGATCAAGCGCGGGCCTTGACGCTGGGGCTATTGGCGCTCGAGCGTGACCCCCAAGCAGCGGACCAGCTCGAACGCTGCATGCGCGCGGCGCATTCGCTCAAGGGCGCCGCACGGGTCGTCGGCTTGAGTGCGGGCGTGAGCGTCACACACGCGATGGAAGACTGTTTCGTGGCCGCGCAGCAAGGCCGCATCACCCTACAACAGGGGCATATCGATCAGCTGTTGCGTGGTGTGGATCTGCTGCAGCAAATGTCGCGCACCACCGAACAGGACATGAACCGATGGGAGTCGCAACGGCGCGAAGATATGCAGGCATTTCTCGACGGAATGAGCGGCGTCATCGCCAGTCCGGCGGTTGTGCGCGCATTCGGTGCCGAGCCGCCGAACACCGAAGCGCCTCGCGGACCGCGAGACGCGGGTCTCCCCGAGACGGCCGTTGCCGATGAACTGGATGAGGCAGACCAGGCCCGGGTGCTTAGAGTCACGGCCGAGAATCTGAATCGGCTGCTGGGGTTGGCGGGCGAGTCACTGGTGGAGTCACGAAGCTTCAAGTCCATTGCGGACTCCCTGTTGCGGCTGAAGCACCTTCAATACGAACTGTATCGTGCTCTGGATCGCCTGCACCAGCAGTTGCCGCAACAGCGGCTGAACGATTCGGCGCGGACGGCCCTGGCCGAGGTTCGGCAGCGGGCGCTCGACTGTCGGCAATTCCTAACGCTGCGGTTGGCGGAGGTCGATAACTTCGATCGACGCGCGGCTCATCTTTCGCATCGCCTATACGATGGGGTGCTGGCCTGCCATATGCGGCCCTTCGCGGACGGTATGCAGGCTTTTCCGCGCATGGTGCGAGATCTCGCGCGCGAGTTGGGGAAGCAATTGCGCTTGGATATAGCCGGTCACGATACCCAGGTCGACCGCAACATTCTCGAGTTGCTCGATGCACCGCTTGGACATTTGTTGCGCAACGCCTTGGACCACGGCATCGAGACACCGGAAGAACGCCTTGCTGCCGGCAAGGCTGCGGAAGGCGTGCTGAGCATCGAAGCGCGGCACAGCGCCGGGCGGCTGCAGGTGACCGTCAGCGATGACGGTCGAGGCATCGATCTCGAGCGGCTTCGGGCCGTTGTCATCGACCGTGGGCTTTCGAATGCGGAGACTGCGGCCAAGTTGGCGGACGCCGAACTGCTGGAATTCCTCTTCCTGCCCGGATTCTCCATGAAGGAGTCGGTCACCGATATCTCCGGCCGCGGAGTCGGACTCGATGTCGTGCAGAATGTACTCAAGCGAATCCGCGGCACCGTTCGCATCCATACGCGCCGAGGACAGGGTACGCGGTTTCAGCTGGAACTGCCCCTGACGCTGTCGATAGCCAGAACGCTGCTCGTAGAGGTGGGCGCGGAAGCCTATGCGGTACCCCTCGCTTATATAAGGCACGCCCTCAAGCTCATACCGGCAGATATTTGGTCGCTCGAGGGTAGACCGCATTTCAATATAGACGGGCGCTCGGTAAGTTTGGTCACGGCGCACCAGCTTCTCGGCGTCGAACCGCCGCAGGACGCGGCCGACTCGGTCGCGGTGATCGTCCTCGGCGATGCCACGCATTCTTACGGCCTCATGGTCGATCGATTTCTCGGCGAGCGCGAGCTGGTCGTACATCCGCTCGATCCGAGACTTGGAAAGATCAAAGATGTGGCGGCGGGCGCGCTGATGGAAGATGGTTCACCCGCATTGATTTTGGATGTCGACGATATCATTCGCTCTATCGAGAAGCTGGCGGGCGCGGGCGGGTTGAGCGGCGTCGTGCGCGTTGCATCGGGCGCTCGGGGCGCCAAGCCCAAACGCATCCTGGTGGTCGAGGACTCTTTTACCGTGCGAGAGCTGGAACGCAAGCTCCTGGTCAACGGCGGCTTTGAGGTGGAGGTGGCCGTCGATGGTATGGACGGGTGGAATGCCGTGCGTACGGGCGAGTTCGATCTGGTCATCACGGACATCGACATGCCTCGCATGGATGGAATCGAGTTGGTAACGCTGATCAAGAAGGATCCGCATGTGAAGTCGCTTCCGGTGATGATCGTGTCTTACAAAGACCGCCCGGAGGATCGGCGACGCGGTCTTGACGCCGGTGCTGACTACTATTTGGCTAAGGGTAGCTTTCACGACGAGGCACTGTTGCATGCCGTCGTAGATCTGATCGGGGCGGGGCAGCCGTGACAATCATCACTCGCGGCGAACGGCTGGTCGCCATCGGTGCCTCTGCGGGTGGGCCGGCGGCGCTGACCGCGATTCTGTCGGGCCTGCCGCAGGATTTCCCGGCCGCCGTGGTGATCGTCCAGCACGTAGACGCGCGATTCGCGGAAGGCTTGGCAAACTGGTTGAGCCGTGATTCGGCATTGCCGGTTCGGACGGCCAGGGAAGGCGATCGTCCGATCCCGGGTTCGGTGCTGCTCGCTGCCACCAACGATCATCTGCGATTGATATCCTCGGTGCGCGTCGGTTACACGTCCGAGCCGAGCGATCAACCATACCGGCCGTCGGTGGATGTCTTCTTCGCCAGTGTCTGTACACATTGGGCGGGTGAGGCAGTGGGTGTATTGCTCACCGGCATGGGCCGGGATGGGGCGCAGGGACTGAAGACTCTGCGCGACAAAGGCCACTATACCATCGCTCAGGACCAGGCCACGAGCACGGTCTACGGCATGCCCAAGGCCGCCGCGAGCCTGGGTGCCGCGGTGGATATACTGCCGCTCGAGCGCATCGCGCCGCGGCTGGTCGACACGTTCAGGCACAAGACCTGAGGAAGGTGCGCATGACCACGAATCACCCTCAAACTTCTCCCCCGGCAATTAACCCGGTGCCTGAACGCACCTCCTCGGATGCGACGATCCGATTGCGTCGGGCAGCCGACGGATTCAAACAGCGCTTCTTCGATGACTCGAGTTGCGTCGTTCTGTTGGTCGACGATCAATTGATGATCGGTGAGATGGTGCGCCGCGCTCTGGCGGACGAAAAGGACATCGTATTTCACTATTGCTCTGAGTCCGGCGCGGCCCTCATGACTGCCGAGCGCATTGAGCCGACTGTCATTTTGCAGGACCTCGTCATGCCGGGCGTGGAGGGGCTGACGCTGGTGCGTGAGTATCGCGCCCGTGAAGCGCTGCGAAATACCCCGATCATCGTTCTATCGAGCCGCGAAGACCCCACGACGAAACAAGATGCGTTCGCCGTCGGCGCAAATGACTATGTCGTGAAGCTGCCGGACAAGATCGAGTTGATCGCGCGAATTCGCTACCATTCACAGGCATATCTCAGCCGCCGTCAGCGCGATGCTGCCTACGCGGCGCTGCACGAAAGTCAACGCGAATTGATGGCGGCCAACATCGAGCTGCAAAGGCTGTCGAGCATGGATGGCCTGACCGGTCTCAACAACCGCCGCCGCTTCGACGAGTATGCTTCGACGGAGTGGCGTCGCGCCCTGCGCGAACGGACATCGTTCGGGCTGCTGCTGATCGATGTGGACAAGTTCAAGGCCTACAATGACACCAACGGGCATCCGGCGGGAGACGAGTTGCTGAGGCGAATTGGAGAGGTGATCCGCGGCTGCTGCAGGCGCCCGGAGGACTTGCCGGCGCGTTATGGCGGAGACGAATTCGCCGTGGTAATGCCCGGGATAAAAACCAATGCTCTTGAGGCCGTCGGCGAACGACTACGCCTGGCGGTTCAGGATCTAAAAATCGAGGCCGACGGCTCCATGGTCACGCCCTACGTGACCTTGAGCATGGGCGGAGCCGTGACCGTGCCCACCGAGGAAGGCGGGCTGCTCGATCTGGTCGCCATTGCCGATCGAAATATGTACGAGGCCAAGGCCAACGGTCGCAATAAATCAGTCATTCACGAATAGCGTGCTAGAGCGGGAATTGCGCCTTTAGGTCGCGATCAGCTTTCTTCCTCGCCGTCGGTTCGATGCTTGCCGTCCTTGAAGTCATGTACTTCAAGACGGTAGCGTTCCAGGAGCTTGTAGAAGTCTGTGCGGTTGCGCTTGGCAAGTCGCGCGGCTTTGGTCACGTTGCCGCCCGCACGCTGCAGGTTCGCGGCGAGGAAATCGCGAGAGAATTTGTCGCGCGCTTCGTCGTACGCCGGCATGCCCGGCCGCTGCGGTCCCAGGGACTGTTGTACGAACTCCTTGCTGATGAGCTTGCCGCGGGAGAGAGCCGCATGCTGCTTCACCAAATCGAACAGCTGGCGGACGTTTCCGGGCCAGTCCGTGGTTGCCAGCAGTTCGATTGCCTTCGGAGAGTAGATTTTCTTCTGGCCGCCGGTTTCGGTGGCCTGTTCCAGGAAATGCGACACCAATAGAGTGATGTCCTCCCGGCGGCGACCGAGCGGCGGAATCTCGATCGGCAGAATGTTGATCTGCTCGAACAAATCGCGAAAAAAGCCACCGCTTCGAACCATGGCATGTAGGTCACGCGAGGTGGTGCAGATGAGGCGTGCGTTCTTCGGTGCGGCGGACGGGTTGGCGTCCCGAGCATTTGCGGAAGGCAGGGAGTGTTGCGCGATCGCCCGGGCCAGCGTGACCTGAACATCCGGCGGCAATTCGCCGACCTCGTCGAGCAGCAGGGTGCCACCCTGAGCGCGTCGCCATGCGGACTCTCGAGAGTCGCCGCCGAACAGTTCGTCCTCCAGTATCGGGCGTTGCCGATCTTTGCAGGCCAGCACCACAAAAGGACCCTGGCGACGCGGACTAGCGGCGTGGATGGCACGCGCCAGCAACTCCTTGCCGGTGCCGTTCTCCCCGGTCAAGAGGACCGGCACCTCGCAGCTCGCGGCTCGATTGGCAATGCTGAGCCGGTCTTCCATGAGCTGGCTGCGCGACACGATTTTCGCCCGCCAGTCGTTGTCGTTCTGGTCGAACGTCGAGGCCGCGATCGCGCGTTGCACCTGTCCCAACAGCTCTTCTCGCCCAATCGGCTTGACCAGATAGCCGAAGGCGCCGCATTGCGTGGCCTCAACGGCCTCGGGGATCGTGCCGTGCGCCGTGAGTACGATCACCTGCAACAACGGCCAGCGGCTCTTCAGCTCCTTGAGGAAGGAGATTCCGCCCATGTCCTCCAGGCGAAGATCTGTAATCACGAGATTCGGGCGCGAGCGAACGCAGGTATCCAAGGCCGCCAGCGCAGTATCGACCGATTGCACCGAGTAATTTTCGGCACCCAGACGAGCGCCCATCAGGCGGCGCACGGCCTGATCGGCATCCACGACCAAGATCTTTGGTTTGCGGATTACCGGGAGCTCTGCTTCGCCATTCCGGCGCCGGGGCTGCCGCAGCTGGGGCGCGATCCCAAAGCTCAAGGAGGCCGGCGGTGGCGTGAATTTGTCTTTCATCGCTTGTTGATTCTCCCCGCGTAAGCGCCGGCGATTGTGTGAGTTGCGTCTCATTATTGGCGCGATCTTGAGCCCGCTCAGAGCTGACTGACCTGTCCCTGGGAGGGCCCGATGCCCGTGACAATATCTTCTGTGCGACTCTATAGTGCAGAGTGAGCGACGGAGCATATGCAAATATGCCGCATTGGACTACAGTATGCGCGTCAGCGAGCGCAATGTCGCCGGAGATGAGGCTCAGTTCAGGGATGCGGCGTGCCTATATCTTGGTCATCTGATGGAATTCGAAACAGCGACTGGTTCGAGCTCGTCGTGGAAGGCGTTCCGGTCGCCTTGTTGATGGCGGACGAGCGGCGGCGAATTATACTGGTTAATCGCAATACCGAGGCCCTATTCGGCTATGCGCGCTCGGAACTCCTGGGCGAGCCGCTGGAGCTGTTGGTTCCGCAACGATTTCGCGGACTCCATGCAGCGCAGGTTTCCACCTATCTGGAGGCGCCGACGGCACGCCGTATGGGTATCGGCCGAGAGCTATTTGGGCGACGCAAGAACGCCACGGAAATGCCGATTGAAATCGGATTAAATCCCATCCGGACGACCGAAGGCGTCTTCACGCTGGCATCCATTATCGACATCACGGAGCGCAAGCGCGCTGAGCAAGTCGAACAGCAAATGGCTGCGCTGGTGGAATCCGCCGACGATGCCATCGTGGCGAAGAATCTTGACGGCATCATTAGCGGCTGGAACCCGGGTGCGGAGCGGCTGCTCGGCTACAGCGCCACGGAGATCATTGGACAGCCGGTCACGCGTTTGCTTCCAGAGGACTGTGTCGAAGAGGAGGCCATGATTCTCGACCGGATACGCCGAGGTGAGCGCGTGGCGCAATTGGAGACGTTGCGCCGCAAAAAAGACGGTTCAATGGTGGAAGTCTCGCTCACCATCTCGCCGATTCGCGATTCGGACGGTCGAGTTACGGGCGCTTCAAAGATCATGCGCGACATCACGGAGCGTAAACGCAGCGAAGCGGCATTGCGTCGCAGCAATGCCGCATTGGTGCAAATGAATACCGAGCTCGACAACTTTGTGTATACCGCCTCGCATGATCTGCGGGCGCCGCTGACAGGCATCGGTTCAATTGTTCAGTGGATTCTCGAGGACGATCGCGCGCTTGTCGGCGAGTCGCGCGAAAGGTTGGGGCTGATTCTGGGCCGCATCGAACGCATGAAGCAGTTGCTTACCGATATTCGCGACTACGCCCGAAGTGATCAGAATGCCGTGCCCGTGGGAATGCCGGTCAGCGCCGTCACGCTGGTGGCTAACGTGGTGGCTACGACGCATGTGCCACCGGGCTTTTCGATTCGAGTCGATCCGTCCTTGGAGCCGATCCAAGTGCAGCGCGCGCCTCTGGAACAAGTCTTATGCAATCTCGTTGGTAACGCCATCAAGCACCATGATCTGCCCGCTGGAACAGTGACAGTGTCGGTCGAGCAAGCGCCTCCGTGGTTGCGATTTTCTGTGATCGACGATGGTCCGGGCATACCCGAGGAATACCGGGAAAGCATCTTCGAGATGTTCAAGACGCTCAAACCTCGAGACCAGGTCGAGGGCAGTGGGATGGGGCTAGCGCTGGTGCGTAAGATCGTGAGCAGGTTGGGGGGGCGCTGCGGAGTGGGTCCGGCAGCCGACCGCGGCTCGCATTTTTGGTTTGAATGGCCGCTGATTGGGCGGTCCGCAGGGGAGTAAGGTCATGAATTCGACAGAGGTCACAATCCTTCTGGTAGAAGACGATGATGTCGACGCTACGACGGTGGTGCGTGGTTTGACGCGCGCGGACATCCGCAATCCCGTGCTACGCGCGCGTGACGGCATCGAAGCGATGGAAATGCTGTCGGGCGCCAATGGGAAGCAGAAACTCATGCCCCCCTACATCTTATTGGTCGATGTGCGTATGCCGAGACTGGATGGTTTGGCGTTGGTACGGCGAATACGCAGCAATAAAATGCTGCAACGTACCATCATTTTCGTCCTTACCACCTCGGACAGCGACCGTGATCGCGCCGAGGCCTACGATGCACATGTAGCCGGCTATATCGTGAAATCGAACGCACCGGATCAGTTTCATGCGCTGGCGCGCATGCTCGACTACTACCTAACCATCGTTGCTCCGCCGCCTGTAGATCTATGCGGATAGTCAGGATGCCCGTCCCATCAGTGCATCGGCCTGCGCGCCCTCGATGAGCTCTTCGAGCGGCTGGGGTGCGGCTCGCAGCAAATCGAGAATGTCCTCTGAATTGCGCGGCCGACTGAATTCATAGCCTTGGAATTCATCACAGCCGAATTCAGCCAGCAGGTAGCGTTGGGCTTTGGTCTCAACGCCTTCAGCCACAACGCACATGCCCAATCCATGGCCTAGTGAAATGATCGCCCTGACGATAGAGTCGCTCTTGGTGCACGCGCCCAAATCGCTGACAAAGCTGCGGTCAATCTTGAGTTTATTGACCGGTAGGCGCTTCAGATAGCTCATCGAGGAATAACCGGTACCGAAGTCATCGACAGCGACCCTGAAGCCCAGTTGATGCAGCTTCTCGAGCGTATCGACGGAGCGGTGCGCATCCGACATCACCACCGATTCAGTGAGTTCAATCACCACGTGGTGCGGCTGCAATCCATGGCTTGCCACGATCTTCTGAATCATCGCCAGCAAGTCGGGTTGCCGAAATTGCCGCGCGGACAGGTTTATCGCGACACTCAGGTCGGGAAATCCCTCGAGATGCCAGAGGTGCAGCTGTTTGCAGACGGCATTCAAGATCCACCGGCCTATGTGAACGATGAGATCACTCGCCTCCGCCAGGGGAATGAATTCATCCGGCGGTACCCAGCCATGCACGGGGTGCTGCCAGCGTGCCAGTGCCTCAAGGCCGACAATTCTTCCGCTACCGATCTCGACCTGAGGCTGGTAATGCACCTGCAGCTGGCCCAGTTGCGGCGCGATGCGCAGGTCATTTTCCAGCTGCAAACGCGCCATTGTGAACACGGTGGTTCCTGGCATGAAGAATTGGATGCCATTGCCGCCGCTGTGCTTGGCATCGTACATCGCCTCATCCGCGTGACTGATCAAGACATCGGCCGTCGACCTGTCGAACGGATAGGTCGTAATGCCGACGCTGGCCGCCAAATGCAGCTCGACCGATTCGATGTTGTAGGTTTTACCAAGGGATAGCACGATCTCATGGGCTCTATTGAGCACGCTCCTGGCATCCTTGGTTTTGATCAGCATCAAGAATTCATCGCCGCCCAGGCGTGCGGCTATTTCTCCATCACCGAGCAAGTACCGGAGTCGCGTGCTTACCTCTTTTAAGATTGCGTCGCCATAGCTATGGCCCAGTGAATCATTGACGATCTTGAATCGATCAAGGTCCACGAGCATTACCGCCAACAAGGAGTTTGATGGTTTGGCATCGACCGTTTCGATCGCGGATTGCAGGGCTGTGAGGAATTGAGTACGGTTCGGCAGATTCGTGAGCGTGTCGTGCGTCGCCTGGAAATTTAGCTGCGAATTGGCTTTTTCCAACCGACGCGCGTGCCAACGCGCGCGTGTTTCCAGATGCGCGTCGAACACGCCGGCCGCCAGCGTAATGATGAGCAGCGAGAATGTGGCGATCGAAACGACAAGCGCCAGCCGTTGATTATCGAGGGTCACACCGCCGCTGCAAATGGCGCCCAGTGGAAATTGGGCCGCCGCCATGCCTGTATAGTGCATGCCTGCTATGGCGAGCCCCATGATGACCGCCGCGCCGAGCCTTGCCATCCAGACCCAACGATGGTTGGTGTGCCGCAAATTGAAGGTCAGCCAGAGGGCTGCAAAGGAGGCGAGAATGGCGACGAGGACCGACGCGACGACAACCGGCCAATTGTAGATAATCGCAGGGAATATGAGGATGGCGCTCATCCCGATGTAATGCATGGACGCAATGCCGAGCCCCATCACCATACTGCATAGCAGGTGGCGGCCGAAACCAAGTGTAGCGCTGCTGGCGATGGTAATGGCGAACCCGGAGGTCACGATCGAGACGGCGAGGGATAGCAGCGTCCGCTCGATGTCGTAATGCAGAGTCACGGGAACCGAGAATGCCAGCATGCCGATGAAGTGTATTGACCAGATGCCGACACCCATAGAGATCGAACCCAAGATGAGCCAGATGCGGCGCGCCAGCCCTTGGGATTCCGCGACGCGGCATGCCAGGCGAAGTGAGGTGAAGGACACCATCACCGCGACGGCGATGGATAGGCACACGAGCCACGGACTATAGGAAGGCGTCATGTTGCGCCCGCGAACGACTCACCGGGTTTATCCCAGGAACAGAGACCGATTGGCAATTCTCTCAAGTCACTTTGAGTTCGCAAATCGTCGACTCTCCGTTGTCAACCGACGATCCGGCCGGGATCGCGCGTCGTTACTTAAATACGTTGGGCCGGGTCAGCTCGCAAGCCTGTCGTTCCAAAGTCAAGCGAAGTCGAGAATAGCATGATCGCGGCGGATATGCCGGCAACAGCGGCTAGCGGATGATGATTCCAGAACGCAATTACGAAGTTTCTCAATCCCACGATCGCGCCGGGAAAGCCAAATGGCACGATACCCATGCAGAGCGCTTGAGTCACGATGGCGTGAGTCTGCCGGTGAGAGATGCATCGAGGTTGCATCAAGGTTGCATCGACGGTGATAGGTGCCTTCATGAGTGCAATCAGTCTTACGCGGTCGAGTTGCGTCAGAAAATACGCACTTATACCTATGGGATCGGCGACTGTGACCCAACACACGCTTTTTCTGCGATGCGTTGTCTTCGCGCGGGCCGATTGCAGAAGCAGCGGCTAGAATGTTGATGCGCCCTTGATGTCCAAGACTGGGAACTTGTCCGAGTATTTCCCCATGGCCGCGAGCGCGACCGATTTGGGTATGCTCCCGATGAGGAGACGACGACGAGAAACCCGATGCGACGCGGCCGACGAATGCAAGCCATCATCCCCATCTGCTGGCTGCTCGGCGCGCTTTTGTCCTGCCTGAGCGCGCGTGCCGCGGATCCGCAAGCCTACAAGGCGACTCTGGCCTCGGTGGGCAACGGCGAGATCGATCAGACGCTGAAAACCACCTCGGATCTGCTCGCGTTGCGTACTTCGGCGCCGGTCAGTCCGTTTGGTTTGATTGCGCGTGCGCGCAGCGATACGGATCGGCTCAAGACCGCCCTCGAGAGTTTCGGCTATTACGAATCTCAGGTGACCGTCAAGATCAACGATCTGCCGCTCGCGGATCCGAGCCTCGGCGATGCGCTCAGCGCGTTGCCGAAGGGCAGCACCGCGCAGGTATCGGTCAGCTTCAACTTAGGCACGTTGTACCGCCTGCGGCGAATCGACATCGAGGGAGACGTACCGCCGGCGGTGGATGCGCGCGCGACGCTGGGTCTTACCAGTGGGCAGCCCGCGGTGGCCGGGGTGGTGCTGGCCGGGAGCGCTCGTCTGCTGACGGCGCTGCAGGAGCAGGGATACGCCTTCGCCCAGGTGGACTCACCCATTGCCTACGAGGCAGCCGATGCGCCGGTGCTCGATCTGAGCATTCACGTGGACATCGGCGCGCAGGTGAATATCGGAGAAATCCGCATCGAAGGCCTGAAGCGGGTGCATGAAGCGCTGCTGCGAAGGCGGCTGTTGCTGCACCCCGGCGATGCCTACAAACCGTCCTCGATCGAAGCGGCGCGCCGTGATTTGTTGGCCCTGAGCGTGTTCCAGCAAGTCAGCGTGCAGGTCGGTTCGCAGGCCGATGAAACCGGCGGAGTGCCGATCACCTTCAAGGTCACCGAGCGGTTGCGCCATGCGATAGCCCTGAGCGCTGCCTACTCCAGCGATCTGGGCGGCAGCGGCGGAGCAACCTGGACCGACCGCAATGTCTTTGGCAATGCGGAGCAGTTGAGCGTCACGGCCAATGTCACCAACTTGGGCGGCAGCGATACCAAGGGAGCGGGTTACAACACCGGCGTGAAATACACCATCCCGGAGTTCTTTCATCGCGATCAATCGCTGGAATTCGCGATCAGCGCCATCAAGCAAGACCTGGTGGCCTATGATCAGACCGCGAAGACTGCTGCCGCCACCTTGAGCCGCAGGCTATCGAGCGTCTGGCGGGTGAGCGCCGGCGTGTCCACGACGGACGAGCAAATCATCCAGGTCACGAGCGTCACGGCGGCGCCGAACGGTCAACTTGTGGGGGTTCCACAGACGTTCAATTACACGCTGCTCGCGTTTCCGTTCAGCGTGGTCTACGACTCGACCAATTTGCCCACACCGCTTGACGATCCCCGTCACGGGTATCGCGGGTCGGTCAGCCTGACGCCGACATATGCCATCGGGCATCCGAACGCAACCTTTCTGATTACTCAGATCAAGTTAGCCACCTACTTCGATCTGAACAGCCTGTTGCCGATTGCTCCGGGCCGCAGCGTGCTGGCGGCGCGGGCGCTGGCGGGTTTTGCCCAAGGCGCCGGGGAATTGAGTTTGCCGCCCGACCAGCGTTTCTACGCCGGAGGCACGAGCACCGTTCGGGGATACGGTTACCAGCGGGTGGGTCCGGTGTTTCCGCAAACCAACATTCCTGTCGGAGGTACGGCGGTGACGGCGGCAGGGCTGGAATATCGCCAGCGGTTCTATGCCAATTGGGGCGCGGTGGCCTTCGTCGACGCCGGACAAGTCAGTGCCAGCCTCAAGCCGCTGCCGGACGATATCCGCGTAGGTACGGGCGCGGGTGTACGCTACTACACACCCATCGGTCCCATTCGCCTCGACATTGCCGTTCCGGTTAATCGTCGCCCGGGCGATGACCGATTCGAGGTTTACATCGGATTGGGGCAGGCATTTTGATGCGACGCCAGCTAAAAGTCATCGCATGGGTGCTGGGCGCGACGGCGCTGTTGCTCGCCCTGCTCGTGGGCGCCGTGTTGATCCTGGGAAACACCCACATGGGCCGAGCGCAGATCGAGCAGTTGACCGCTCGATTGACGGGTGGGCATGTTCGATTGACCGGCCTGGCGGGTTCCTTTCCCCGCCACCTGACCTTGGCTCAGCTGCAGTTGCGCGACGCCGGCGGCGTTTGGCTCACCGCCACGGACATCGAATTGGACTGGACGCCGCTCGCCTACCTCGAGCGCCGCCTGCAGATCGATCGACTGCAGGTGGCGACCATCGACATGGGGCGCCTGCCGCAAAGTTCCGCCACGTCCGGCAATGGCAGCGCGTCGATACCGCGCATCGACGTGGCGCGGGTGTCGATCGATAGACTGGATTTGGGCGCGCCGCTCGCCGGCGCACCGGCGTCGCTGGCGGTTCGCGGCAGCGCGCATTTGCGCTCGCTCGAGGACATGCTGTTCGACGCCTCGGCCCGACGCATCGATAGTGACGGCGAGTACGAGCTGCATTTGCACTTCGATGAACGGCGGATGGACGGCGCACTCAAGCTGCATGAACCGGCCGGCGGTCCGCTGGAGAACATCCTCAGCTTGCCCGGCTTGGGTG
This sequence comes from Gammaproteobacteria bacterium, assembly GCA_021323735.1. Taxonomy (GTDB): domain Bacteria; phylum Pseudomonadota; class Gammaproteobacteria; order Steroidobacterales; family Steroidobacteraceae; genus Bog-1198. The sequence continues at coordinate 18,841 of JAJPKM010000041.1, read as the reverse complement.
GATTGCAAGCCGAATTGAGTCTGAGTGGTCCGCGCTCGGCGGAGCAAGTAGGCATTTCCCTTCAGGCCGGGAGCCTGGCCGGGCATGCGCAAGGCATTCTCAACTTCGCCGAGTCGTCCGCGGACCTGGCTTTCTCCATCGAGTCCGGCGCCGTGAATGCGCGGCCGGATTTGAGCTGGGAGCGAGCCGTGGTGAACGGCCGCTGGCATGGTAACTTGAAATCGCCGAACGCCGAAGGCCATGTGGTACTCACGCAGCTGCGCGCGTCCGGCACGCAAGTGGCTGCGCTCACCGCCGATGTTACGGCCAATCTGGGCCATGCCGAGTTGCATGCGGTGGGCCGAGGCGTAATCCTCCCGGGCTCGAAGCCTCGGCTCCTCGAATCCGATCCGATCAAGCTCGACGCATCCGTGCGGCTCGACGATCCCCAGCGCCGCCTCGACGTTTCCATCGCCCATCGGTTGTTTTCCCTGAACGCACAGGCAATCACCGCCGGCGAACAGAGCGTGGCCGTGGATCTGCGGCTGCCGGATATGACGCCCTTCGCCGTCGCCTATGCGGCGCAGGAGCTGCGCGGCAGCGCCGCCATTCACGCTCGATTGAGTGGCTATCCCAGTACCCTGCAAATACAACTCGATGCGAACGCCGCGCTGCTGCCGGGCCCGCAAATCTGGGCCCGGGCCATCGGAGATCAGGCAAGGTTGGAGTTCTCAGGCTCGTTCAAGAACGCAGCGCTGAACGTCGAGCATCTGAAATTGTCGGGGCGCACGCTCGCGCTGGGCGCAAGCGGTACCCTCGGTGCCCGATCCGTCAAGGGGTGGTGGGACCTGGCCCTGTCGGATCTCAAGGTGCTGTCGCCGGAGCTTGGCGGCACGCTGAAGGGATCCGGTTCGGTGGACGGACCGCCCAACGCCTTGACGGCGGACGCCAATTTGAGTTCCGTACTTTCGGTGAGAGGCTCGCCCGGCGGCATGCTGTCCGCCGAGGTCAAAGTGCGCGGTTTGCCGGCTGCGCCGGCGGGCACGCTGAAGGTACAGGGATCCCTGGACGGGGCGCCCCTCGATGTCGATGTGGCGATGGAGCGCCGCGCCGACCGGGCGTTGCACGCCGTGATTCATCGGGTGGCCTGGCGAAGTTTGCACATGGACGGCGATATCACCTTGGCCCGGGATATGGCGCAGATGCATGGCCGGTTGGATCTGGCGGTCGCGCAGCTTCAGGATCTGCAGCATCTTCTTGGCACGGAATTGGCCGGCAGCCTTGCCGGCAATCTGCTGCTGCGTCCCGACGGCGCGCGCACGCGCGCGCACTTGCAGCTCGATGCTCAGGATATGCGGGTGGCTGGGATCGCCGGAACCGCGCACGTGTCGGGCGATGGGTTCACCGATGCCTTCGCGTTCAACGCGGGTGTGCAAGTTCCGCAGCTGGCGGGCGCGGCAAGCCTCGATGCCAGCGGCACTTTGAATCTGGACTCCAGCGAGGTGTCCTTTAGCGCTGTCCGCGGCATCTACCGCGGACAGGAATTTCACCTGATCGAGCCTGCACGCATTCGTTTTGCGAATGGCCTGTCCGTCGATCGGCTCAAAGTAGGAGCGCAAAAAGCCGAACTCGACCTGCAGGGGGAGGTGGTTCCGGAGCTCGGGCTGCGCGCCACACTGCGTAACGTACAGCCCGCGCTGATCAATGTCTTCGTCCCCAACCTGCTGGCGCAAGGGGTCATCGATGCGCAGGCCGATCTGCACGGCAGTCTTGCCAGACCCATGGGTGAAATTGCGCTGCACGCCGCCGGTGTAGCATCCGCGGACGATGCCGCTCTGGGGTTGCCGCCGGCGGATATTCGAATCACCGCAGACCTCCGTGGACACACGGCCGGCATCGACATGCAGTTGAACGCCGGCGCGGCGTCGCAGCTGCGCGCCGTCGGCGAAGCGCCATTGGCCAGCGACGGAGACGTCGACATGAAAATCAACGGCAGGCTGGACGTGGGTGTGATGAATGCCTTTCTCGAAGCGCGCGGCCAGCACGCCTCGGGCGAACTCGACGTCAATGCGACCGTCACCGGCAGCGTGGCGGCGCCGCGCATCGCGGGTACGCTGGATCTCAAGAACGGCAAGATCAACGACTACGGGCGCGGCGTTACCTTGAGCGACATCAACGCGCAAATTGCCGGTAACGAGGGAGCGCTGCAAATCAAGAAATTCACGGCCTCGGCCCCGCCCGGCGCCGTATCGATGAGCGGTTCGATCGGAATTCTACAGAAGGGAATTCCCGTGAATCTGAAAATCACCGCCCGCAATGCGCAACCTATCGTGAGCAAATTGGTCACTGCGAATTTGAATGCGGATCTGGCCATCGAGGGTACCGCCCGCGAACACCTCGATGTAAGCGGCAACGTGCACCTCAACCGCACGCTGATCGGCATCCCCAACGGTCTGCCGCTCAACGTCGCGGTGCTCGATGTCCGCCGACGGGGCAAGAAGGCGGCAGCGGTGGCGGACAAGCGGCTGACGGTCGGTCTGAATGTAGCGGTGCAAGCGCCCCAGGAGATTCTGGTCCAAGGTCGAGGTTTGGACGCTGAAATGGGTGGGGATCTTAAGATCGGCGGAACAACCGATTCGCCCCTCGTTACCGGCGCATTCGAGCTTCAGCGCGGCACATTCTCGCTGGCCAGCGGCAGATTGAATTTCTCTGCGGGACGCGTGAGCTTCAACGGCGCCGGACTCAAGAACAAAATCGACCCCTCGCTGGACTTCACCGCGCAGGCAACTGTCGCAGACACGACCGCCATCCTGCACATCACCGGCCTCGCGGATGCGCCGCAATTCGAGTTCACGAGCAACCCGGCAAAGCCCCAGGATGAAATCATGGCATTGTTGCTGTTCGGCGCACCCACGCAACAGCTGACGCCCTTGCAGCTGGCGCAGGTGGGCGCCGCGCTGGCCTCGTTCAGCGGCGTGGGCGGAGACGGCGGCCTCAATCCGCTGGTCAAGATTCAACGCAGCCTGGGGTTGGACCGCCTCAGTATCGGGGCGGGCGGCACGACCCCGACCGGGGCCGACACCGGTGCCAGCATTGCCGCCGGCCGCTATGTGTCCAAGCGCGTCTACCTCGAAGCCAAGCAAAGTACCACCGGCACCAGCCAGCTCGAAGCGGATGTGGACTTGTCCAAGCATCTGAAGCTGCAAACCCGCCTGGGAAACGGTACCGCCTCGGTTCAAGGGACCACGCCCGACAATGATCCGGGCAGCAGCGTCGGCCTACGCTATCAATTTGAATATTGAGCAGCGCTTTGCCCGTACAATAGGCCATCCTGCCCGAAGAATAAGGGTTTACTCACGGAGTCGGAAAATAATGGATTTGAATATCCGGGGATTGGTATGGGCGTCCGTCGGGAGCCTTGCATTCGGCGCAGCGGTCGCGCTCGGCGCATCGCACCCGCAGGGTGCGGAGAGGTCTCCGAGCGATGTGCCCGACACCAAGATCGCGCTGGTGCCCGAACCCACCGAATCGCCGCGCTACTTGAAGGATGAGCATCAAAAGAGCTCAGGCACCGTGGTGGTCGGCGGCCGCCCGATCGGCTATCAAGCCGAAGCCGGCATCCTGGTAGTGCATGTCAAAGACCCGCTGGACGATGATCCGCCGCCGCCGCGTGAAGAGAAAGGCGGCCCGCCGCCGCCCCAGCCACCGGAAGTGGGCATGTCCTATGTGGCTTATTTCCGCGGCGACAAAGAGGACGGCCACCGCGCCATCACGTTCGTTTACAACGGCGGACCGGGTTCATCGACGGTGTGGCTGTACATGGGTGCCTTCGGCCCGAAGCGGGTGGTCACCGCCGACGATACGCACAGTCCTGCCGCGCCGTATCGGGTGATCGACAACGAGTACACCCTGCTGGACGCCACTGATTTGGTGTTCATCGATGCCCCGGGCACGGGGTTCGGCCATTTGCGCGGAGCGGACAAGGAGAAGGCATTCTATGGCGTCGATCAAGATGCCCATGCCTTCGCGAATTTCATCGTGGAGTTCCTGTCGCGGCACAATCGGTGGAACTCACCGAAGTATCACTTTGGCGAAAGCTATGGGACGACGCGTTCCGCTGCCCTCGCCAACATTCTCGAGAGTGAGAAGTCCCTGGACTTGAACGGCATCATTCTCTTGTCGCAGATATTGAATTTCGACAACAGCGTCGACGGACCGCAATTCAACCCCGGCGTGGATCTGCCGTACGCACTGGCATTGCCCACGTACACGGCTACGGCTTGGTACCACCACAAGCTGCAGAATGCGCCGGGCGCATTGGAGCCGCTGCTGCACGAAGTGGAAAATTTTGCGATGACCGAATACCTGCAGGCGCTCGCGGCGGGTTCGACCTTGAGCGCGGAGCGCAAGTCGCAGATCGCCGCCAAGTTGCACGAGTACACCGGGCTGCCGGCCGAGTACGTAGAGCGCGCCAATCTGCGGGTGAACGGCGGAGAATTCGAAAAGACCTTGCTGGGAGCCGAGATCACCACCGGCCGTTTGGACACCCGATTTGCAGGCCCCACCATCGATCCGATGAGCAAGGAAGCTGATTACGATCCACAATCTGCTGCGATTTCATCAGCTTACGTTTCCGCCTTCAACGATTACGTCAGGACCGCGCTTAAATTCGGCGATAAGAAAACCTACAAGGCAGAGAATGATGTGGGCAAGTTCTGGGACTTTCTGCACCAACCGCCGGGGGCGCTGACCAAAATTCCCGGCCCCATCAATGTCATGCCGGATCTCGCGGTGGCGATGAAGCAAAACCCGAATCTCAAAGTGCAATTGAACGGCGGGTACTACGATCTGGCCACCCCTTATTTCGCCGCCGAGTATGAGTTGCGCCAGCTGCCGATCCAGAGCTCGCTGCAAAGCAACATCGAGATGCATTTCTACACGTCCGGGCATATGGTGTATGCCCATGAACCGGATCTGAAGGCGCTGCATGCCAACGTCGCAGCGTTTATCGAGCGGACCAAGAACGGCAACGGCAAGTAGCAAGGGTTTGCAAGGGCATGGCGAGCGCACGCGAACAGAGCAAGCGCACATCAAGGGCAAGCAGCGAGGCATGAGGGACCGGAAAATTTTAGGGACGCGGGAATGACCATGTAAGAAATGCATCGTGTAGAGGCCGTAAGTCTTTGATTTGCGGCGTTTCGCGGTGGTATGCAATTTGCTTGGATTCGTATGAAGACATGAGGGGTGTCTGTATGACTAATCAAATGCACGTTGAGTCCTCATTGGGCAAGGGGCCACCGCAGGCCGCGTCGGCCGCGTCGGTATCCATAACCACCGGTTCAGAAAATGCCTTGGCGCGATTTCGAGGCAGCGCCCAGGCGCGCGAATTGTTGACGCGCCTGTTTCGGCGCTATCCCGGCAGCCTCAATCTGCGCCTGTGGAACGGTGCGGCCTTTCGCGTGGGCGCGAGCGCCGGTGCGGGCGGGGAAGCGGCCTTCACCCTGGTGTTTCGCCGCCCCGAAGCGGTGTGGTCCGCGGTGCTGGGGCGCGACCCCCTCGCATTGGCGGATGCTTATTTCAGGGGCGATCTGGACATCGAGGGTGATTTCTTCGCGGCCTTGAGCCTCAAGGATCATCTCGATGTGCTGCAAATGCCCGCGGGTGAAAAACTCGTTGCGGCCTTCAAAGCGCTGCAGCTCAAGATGTCGAATGCGGCTGTCCACCACCCCGACGCGTTTATTACCCCGTCACATGCGCCCAGAATCAAAGTGCACTCGAAGGCGGAGAATCGCGAGGCCATCCGCTTTCACTACGACGTCTCGAATGAGTTCTACGCGCTCTGGCTGGATAGCGCGATGGTGTATTCCTGCGCGTATTTCGAAACGCCGGACGTCGACCTGGATGCCGCTCAACAGGCAAAACTTGAACACATTTGCCGCAAACTGTCGCTCGAGCCGGGCGAGAGTTTTCTGGACATCGGGTGCGGATGGGGCGCGTTGGTCATTTATGCGGCGAAACACTACGGAGTGCGAGCCCATGGAGTGACCTTGAGTCCTCGGCAGTTGAAAGTGGCCCGCGAGCGGATTGAACAGGCCGGGCTGAAGAACGCGACGGTCGAATTGCTGGACTACCGGGATCTGCCGGGTGAATCGGTCTACGACAAGATCGCCAGCGTGGGCATGTTCGAGCACGTCGGGCTCGCGAATCTGCCGGTGTATTTTTCGACCGTGCACCGCCTGCTCAAACCTCGCGGTTTGTTCCTGAATCACGGTATCACTCACGACTCGGAGGGTTGGGAGCCTTCGCTATCCACGGAATTCATCAACCGCTATGTGTTTCCGGATGGCCAGCTCGACACCATCGGCAACATCCAGCGATTCATGGAGCGCTCGAAGTTCGAGATTGCCGATGTCGAGGCGCTGCGGCCTCACTATGCGATCACCCTGAGACACTGGGTCGCGCGTCTGGAGCGCAATCGAGCCCGGGCGCTTTGCCACGTCAACGAGGCGACCTACCGTGTGTGGCGGCTTTACATGGCGGCCAGCGCCTTGCAATTCGAATCAGGAGAGATCGGCATCTATCAGGTGCTGGCGAATAAGCGGACGGCCGGTGTGCCCAATCTGCCGTTGACGCGACGCCACCTGTACAGCTAGCGGGCGCCGTCCGTACGGCCGGCGCCTCGGCGATCTACCGCGGTGGCCGCGGGCATGACCTCGCCCATCTGGCCGGGTGATCTGTGCGCAACGCCGACAGGCCGCCCCCGCGCTCAGTTCTTGAGCCGGTACCCTGTCTTGAATATCCAGGAGACCAGCCAGAGGCATATTGCGAAAAACCCCACCGTCATACCTAAGCTGATGCCGACGCTGACGTCGGCGGCGCCGTAGAAGCTCCAGCGAAAACCGCTGATCAAGTACACGATGGGATTGAAGAGACTGAAGGCGCGCCAGGCCGGCGGCAGCATGTCGATGGAATAGAAAGCGCCGCCCAGAAAGGTGAGGGGGGTGATGACCAGCATGGGGATGAACTGCAGATGTTCGAATCCCTTGGCCCAGATGCCGATGATGAAGCCGAACAAGCTGAAGGTGCATGCCGTCATCAGCAGGAAGGCGATCATCCACAGAGGATGCAGAATCTTGATGGGCACGAACAGCGATGCCGTTGCCAGGATGATCAGTCCCAGTACCACCGACTTGGTCACCGCCGCGCCCACGTAGGCAATGACGATTTCCGCATACGACACCGGCGCCGACAGCAGTTCGTAGATCGTGCCGGTGAACTTCGGAAAATAAATGCCGAATGATGCGTTCGACAGGCTCTCGGTGAAAAGCGCCAGCATGATCAAGCCCGGCACGATGAACGCACCGTAACTGACGCCGCTGGTCGTGACGAGCCGCGAGCCGATCGCAGCGCCGAAGACCACGAAGTACAGCGAGGTGGTGATCACCGGGGTTACCAGGCTTTGCACCAGGGTGCGCAGCGCCCGCGCGATTTCGAATTTATAGATCGCCCAAACCCCGTGGCGATTGAACGAATGAATCAGGGCAGGACGGTTCATGTGCGCTCGGTCACCAGATTGACGAAAATATCTTCGAGGGAGCTTTGGTGGGTCTGCAGATCCTTGATCACGATGGACAGCTCGTTCAGGCGCTTGAGCAGAGCGGAGATGTCGACGCTGTCGGCGCTATCGACGGTGTACACCAGATCGTGACCCTCGGCTTTGAGTTCCAGGGCCCAGAACCGCAGCTCGTCCGGGATGTGCTGCAGCGGCGTCTGCAGATGCAGCGTCAGTTGCCTCTTGCCGAGTTTCTTCATCAGGTCGTGCTTGTTCTCGACCAGCATCAGCGTGCCTTTGTTGATGACGCCGATCCGATCGGCCATCTCCTCGGCCTCTTCGATGTAGTGCGTGGTCAAGATGATGGTCACGCCCTTTTCTCTGAGCCCCCGTACCAGATTCCACATGTCGCGGCGCAATTCGACATCCACGCCGGCGGTGGGCTCGTCCAGGAAGAGGATTTGCGGCTCGTGAGACAGCGCCTTAGCAATCATGACGCGGCGCTTCATGCCGCCCGACAGGGTCATGATCCTGCTATTGCGCTTGTCCAACAGCGACAAATCCCGCAGCAGCCCTTCTATGAAGGTTGGATTCGGCGCCCGGCCGAACAGACCGCGGCTGAAGGAAACCGTGGCCCACACGGTTTCAAACGCATCGGTGCTCAGTTCCTGAGGCACCAAGCCGATCATCGATCGAGCGGCGCGATAGTCGTCCACGATATCGCAGCCATCCGCGGTGACCGTGCCAGCGCTTGCCGTCACGATGCCGCAGATGATGTTGATCAGCGTCGTCTTGCCGGCGCCATTCGGCCCGAGCAGCGCAAAGATTTCGCCCTTGTCGATGTCGAGATTGACGAGCTTCAAGGCTTGAAAGCCTGAAGCATAGGATTTTGTTACGCCGCGGATCGAGATGATGGGAGGCACGGGTCAACCTGTCTCAAGCATTCCGCGTGAGCCGCTGGGTCAGGACGCGGGTAAAGTCCGCCGTGTTCGCGCTGCCGCCCAGATCGCCCGTGCGAACCTGGTCGAGGTTCAGGGTTTGATCAATGGCGGTTCGCAGGCGCGTCGCCATGTGCGGCAAGTGACAGTGCTCCAGCATCATGGCTGCGGCCAGCAACAGGGCAATCGGGTTGGCGATACCCTTGCCGGCGATGTCCGGAGCAGAGCCGTGCACCGCCTCGAATATCGCGGCATCGGCGCCGATATTTCCCCCGGGTGTCATTCCCAAGCCGCCTACCAGGCCGGCAACCAGATCGGACAGAATGTCGCCGAACAGATTGGTGGTCACCAAGACATCGAATTGCCAGGGGTTCAATACCAGCTTCATGGCGCAGGCGTCGATGATGACGGTTTCCAGCGCAAATTTGCCCTTGTACTTGCGTTCGTACAACTCCTGCCCCGTCTCCAAGAAAATTCCCGTCAAGGCCTTCATGATGTTGGCCTTGTGCACGATGGCGACTTTTTTCCTCCCCGTAGCGACGGCGTGCTCGAAGGCGAACTCCAACACGCGGCGGCTGCCCTGACGGGTGTTCACCCCCGTCGCCATGGCCACTGCATGCGGGTCGTCGTCGATCGGAATGTAGAGCTCGTGGCCGATGTACAGCCCTTCGAGATTTTCACGGACCACCACCAGATCGATGTTGTCGAAACGGCCGCCGGGAATCAGCGTGCGAGCCGGCCGCAAGTTGGCGTATAGCTTGAATTCTTCCCTCAGACGAACATTGGATGACCGGTAACCGCCGCCCGACGGCGTCTCCAACGGCCCCTTGAGCGCGAGCCGGTTGCGCTTGATGCTGGCGATCGTTTGCGGGGGAAGGGGGTCACCCGCGGCCTTCACGCCTTCCAAGCCGGCAATCTGCCGATCCCACTCGAACGGCGCACCGAGAGCGTGGAGCGCGGCGAGCGTTGCATCCATGATTTCAGGACCGATCCCGTCTCCGGGGATCAGCGTGGCGGGAATCCGTTGCGGCATCTAAGGGTCTCAGGCTGGTTAAAGGCCACTAGGATACTCGAACTCCCTCGTTGAGGAGCCTGTCTGATGCCGTGGCCGCGAGCGAGACGGATTGTGGATCGTCGCGGCGGAGCCGGCGAAGTTGGGTATGATCGTCCATCCATGAACGTTGATGACGTGATTTCCGCAACCACGCGCTGGCTGGAGAGGTCGGTCATTGGTCTCGGCCTTTGCCCGTTCGCCGAGAATCCCTACCGCGGCGGTCGGGTACGTTTTCATGTCAGCGAGCAACGAAGTGCCGCGGGATTGCTCGAGGACCTGAAATCGGAGTTGACTCGCCTCGCCGCGGCGGATCCGGCGCAATGCGAAACCACGCTGCTCATTCACCCGCGGGTCTTGACGGACTTCATCGAGTACAACGATTTTCTCGAGGTATGCGACGCGGTGATCGCCGAATTGGATCTGGAAGGCGAATTGCAAGTGGCCAGCTTTCACCCGCAATATCAGTTCGCGGGAACGCAGCCCGAGGATATCGAAAACTACACCAACCGTTCTCCGTACCCGACCTTGCACTTGCTGCGCGAGGCAAGCGTGGAGCGAGCCGTCGCCGCGGTCGGCGACACCGATGAGATATATCTCAGGAATATTCGTACGCTGCGAAATCTAGGGCACGCCGGCTGGCAGCGCCTGTGGGTCGACAAGAAGGCGGTCTGAAGATTCCAGGGGAGGGGTGCTTAAACAGGCTCCAGGTTCTTGCGCATGGGGATGAATTCGATGGACTCACCGGATCCTAAGTCGAAGTGCACCATGGGGCTGCCGACATAGCCGCGAGCGGCATACAGCTTGACGCCGGGAAGTGTCGCCATGAGTTCGACGCAAGCGTAGGAGTGCGCGCGTGCCTCTCGCTCGCAATGCTCGAGAAGCAGAGACCCGATGCCACGGCGAGCATGGCCGGGGTCGACGAAGAAGGCGCGGATCTTCGCCGCTTCGGTCGTGGGGTTCAGGATGGACGAATCGCGTCCGGCGCGCGCATCGCTGCCAAACAGTGTCGATCGGAAGCTCCATCCGCCGCAGCCGACGATCTGACCGCCGTCTTCGACCACGTAGTAAGTCCCGTCCGCCAGCAATTGGGTATCGACGCCGAACGCACCGCGTAATGCGCCTTCGATTTGCGCCGGGCGGTACTCCGCCGTGCTCAAACCGCGGGCGGAGCGCGCTATCAGCTCATTTAGTGCTGGAATGTCGGCCGGCGTGGCTTTGCGCAGAAGGAAGGACACTGGATATCGCTGCGTGACGTGCCCGCGCTATTGCGCCGGACGTTGCGGGGCCCTATCTCGGGAATCGCGCCCGTAGTAGTCCGGATAGTCGCTGCTCAAACCCTTGAACCGCCGGTGTACCCACAGATACTGATCGGGCACCAAGCGGACCTGCGCTTCCAGCAGGCGATTGTAGCGCTCGACATCCTCGACCGAATCGTTGCCGGGAAAGTTCTCAAAGGCGGGGCTGATCACGACGCGGTAGCCGGCATTGCCGGGCAGCCGCTCGCCAAAGTAGGTCATGACGGCGGCGCCGGAAATTCGCGCCAGGCGCGAGGTGGCCGGATTGCTGGCGGCCGGGATGCCGAAGAATTTGACCAGGGTGGCACCTTTGTTGCGGTAACTCTGATCGGGCGCAAACCATACCGCCTCGTTGTTCTTCAGTGCCCGCACCATGGTCCGAATATCGTCCTTAGGAATGGGGTACCCATGGCGGCAGAAGCTCTCGTACATAATGTGCGACAGCAGTGCGTTTTTCATGGGGCGATACACCACGTTCAACGGCACCACGGTACCCAATATCCGCGTGGAGATTTCGATGGTGGTGAAATGGCCACCGACCAGAATGGCGCCACGGCCCTTGGCCAGTGCCGCTTCCAGATGGTGCAAGCCCTGCACGTCGGCGAGTTTGTTGAGGCGCCGGTCACTGCTCCACCAGGTGTCGGCGGTTTCGCATAGTGCCATGCCCAGGCTTCGGCAGTGTCGAGCGAGCAGATCGGAGCGCTCGCGCTCCGAGAGCTCCGGCAGACAGAGGGCGATGTTTCGCCGTGCAATGCGCAGGTAGCTGAAGGGGAGGTGGCGCAGCAGTATGCCGATCGCATCGCCCACGCGCCGCTGCGCAGGGAAGGGCAGCAGTTCCATGACACGCATGACCCCCAATCCGACCCAGGTGATCCAATACTTGGGCAGGAAAAAGGCTAAGGGCATCCGCATGGGATCATGGATTTTTATGATTTTAGGTCGGTGGCGAGGGAGAATAACTGCCTTGAGATGCACTTGCCAGGATTGCGGCAATGCAGCAATAAGGGTTTGAAGCGGCAGGATTCGTACTTATCGGCAAATTGCTGTAATATCCTCGCCGGTTCGTGATTTCTACTTGGTCCGTTTCTGGTCACCGCGCCGCTCCGGCGTCACCTTGGCCACAACCCACAAAGCAGGTTTCTTCGATCCAGGTGGCTGGCATTCCGCTTAAATCTTTCAAAATGTAGGCACGCGTGACCGGCCGATAGCTTCTTTTGCAGTAGGTATTCTTCACATGACGAAAATGTATGTTGGCAATCTCCCGTTCTCGATGGACGAATCCGCAGTGCGCGCGCTGTTCGAAAAGCATGGTGCGGTACAGTCGGTGGCGTTGATCAATGATCGCGACACCGGTCGGCCCCGCGGCTTCGGCTTCGTTGAAATGGCCAGCGCAGATGCTGCGCGCGCTATGCAGGCCCTGAACGGCCACGACGTCGACGGGCGAGCGCTGAAAGTGAATGAGGCTCAGGAGCGCACCGGTGGCGGTGGTGGTGGTGGCGGCGGATCGCGTGGTCCGAAGCGCTGGTAACAGCGTTTAAGATTTGAGCGATGACTTAAGGCCGCTCGAGCGGCCTTAAGTTTTTATTGGCGTGCGATCAGGGTTTACGCCCGAAGGCGCATTGCCTATAATCGCGGCCCTCGGCGGGGGCTGGATTTGGCGTTGGCTTAAGACCGTTGGGTTGCACCGATCTGACGGGTTCCGCGGCTGTTTGTTTGGCCCCTCCTAGGGGCTTTTTCGTTGCTGGATAAGGGGGCCGATGGTCCCCTTTTTTGTTTTTGTTGGGGCATTTCAATGCGTGACGCCTTGATGCGCTTGTTGGAGCCGCCGATCGAGGCGCTTGGGTACGAGTTGGTGGATATCGAGTACGTGCGCGAAGGGCGCGGCGGGATCCTGCGGATCTTCATCGATGGACCGGCTACGGGCGCAGCGGTCACGGTGGATGATTGCGCGCGTGTCAGCGCGGCGGTGAGCCAGTTGCTGGAGACCGAGGATCCGATCAAGGGACATTATACCCTTGAGGTTTCCTCGCCGGGTTTCGATCGGATTTTGCGCAAAGTTGCGCACTTCGAGCGGTTTTTGGGCGAGCGGATCTTCGCCGAGCTGAAGCTGCCGCTCGAAGGGCGGCGGCGGTTTGCCGGGGTATTGAGGTCGGTGGCGGACGGAACGATTGTAGTGGAAGTCGACGGCAAGGCGCACAGCCTGCCGCTCGATCGAATACAGAAGGCGAGATTGCGGCCGGAGTGAGCAGGAGTCTTTAGTTTTATGAATAAAGAAATATTGATGGCCGTGGATGCGGTCTCCAACGAGAAGGGCGTCGACAAGGAAATCATATTCGACGCGCTCGAAGCCGCGCTCGCGTCCGCGACTCGCAAGAAGCATGGCGAAGAACTCGACGTCCGGGTCGCGATCAACCGCAAGACCGGCGGATACGATACCTTTCGGCGCTGGAAGGTGTTCGCCGACGACTCCACCGAATTGGAGGTGCCGGAGCGAGAGCTGCGCCTGGACGATGCGCGCGAAATCGACAAGGACGTGGAGCCGGGCGGATACGTCGAGGAGCCGATGGAGTCGGTGCCATTCGGCCGAATTCTCGCCCAGACCGCCAAGCAGGTCATCGTGCAGAAGGTTCGCGAGGCCGAACGTGCGCAGGTCGTCGATGCCTACAAGGACCGCGCCGGCACTTTGGTGAGCGGGATCGTCAAGCGGGTCGACCGCAACGGTGTTTATGTCGACCTCGGGGCCAATGCCGAAGGATTCATCGCGCGCGAGGAAATGATTCCGCGCGAACCGGTGCGTCCGCAGGACCGCATCAAGGCATTCCTGAAGGAAGTCCGCACCGAGTTGCGCGGGCCGCAGCTCTTCCTGTCGCGTACCGCTCCGGAATTCTTGATCGAGCTGTTCAAGCTCGAGGTGCCCGAGGTCGGTCAGGGCCTGATCAATATTCTTGCCGCCGCGCGCGACGCGGGAGTGCGTGCGAAGATCGCGGTTCGCAGCAACGATCCGCGGGTCGACCCGGTGGGTGCGTGCGTCGGCATGCGCGGTTCGCGCGTGCAGGCCGTATCGAATGAAATCGCCGGCGAGCGCGTCGACATCATTCCATTCGACGACAACAACGCGCAGTTCGTCATCAATGCCATGGCGCCGGCCGAAGTGACCTCCATCGTCGTCGACGAGGACTCGCATTCGATGGATATCGCCGTATCCGAAGACAAGCTCTCGCAGGCCATCGGCCGCGGCGGCCAGAACATCCGTTTGGCGAGCGAACTGACCGGCTGGGAATTGAACGTGATGAGCGAGTCGCAGGCCGAGGCGAAGAGCGAGACCGAGTCCTTGGCGCTGCGCGAAACCTTCATGAAACAGCTCGATGTCGATGCCGATGTCGCGAGTATCCTGGTTCAGGAAGGGTTTTCCACGATCGAAGAAATTGCCTACGTGCCGGCCAGCGAACTGAACGGCATCGAGGAGTTCGACGAGGAAATCGTCAAGGAGCTGCGCACTCGTGCGCGCGATGTGCTGTTGACTCAGGCGATCGCCAGCGAAGAATCGATGGACGGCGCCCACCCTGAGGCGGATTTGCTCGAAATCACGGGCGAGAGCCTGGGTAAAGTCTTGGCCCGCAAGGGAGTCCGCACGCGGGACAATTTGGCCGACTTGGCGGTCGACGAATTGGTCGAGATGGGCAGCATCGATGAGAAGAAAGCCGGCGAACTGATCATGAATGCCCGCAAGCACTGGTTCGCGGAAAACGCTTAAGGTTTAGGAGCAAGTATGGCAGATGTAACCGTCGCGCAATTCGCCGAGGTGCTGAAGGTCCCGGTCGATAGGCTGCTGCAGCAGCTGGATCAGGCCGGGATAAAAGTCGATGGCGCCGAGGGCATGATCAGCGAGGACGCCAAGCACGAACTGCTGACGCATCTGCGCCGTAGTCACGGCCACGACGAATCTCAGGGCGATGCCGCCCCGCGCAAGATTACGCTGCGCCGCAAATCGCAATCGGAGCTGAAGCTCGCGAGCCCGCAGGGCCGCGCCCGCACGGTAAACGTCGAGGTGCGCAGCAAGCGTACCTACGTCAAGCGCGAGGTACTCGAGGATCAGGCGCGCCATCAACAAGAAGAGATCGACAGGCTGCGCGAGACCGAGGAGCAAGCCAAGGCGGCGCTCGAGCGTGCCGAGCACGAGCGGCTGGAGAAGGAGCGCCTGGACCGCGAGCGCCAGGAAGAAGAGAGCCGTCGGCGCAGCGACGAAGAGAATCGCAAGCGCACCGCCGAGGAGGAGGCGCGCCGCGCCGCCGAGGCGCAGGCGCGTGAGGTAGCCGAGCGCGACCGCAAGGCCGCCGCGGCGAAGCCCGGCAAAGCCGTGCGCGAAGTGGTGGACGACAAAGCGACCCGCTACGGCCGTCAGGAGCTGCACATCGTCGGCGATGTCAGCTCGCGGCACAAGAAGAAGAAATCCCGCGATGGGCGCCGCCGCTCGATGGGCGGGGATGCGGATACCAAGCATGGATTCGAGATGCCGACGGCCCGCGTGGTGCGCGAGGTGGCGATCGGCGAGGCCATGACGGTGGGCGAACTCGCTCAAAAGATGGCGGTCAAGGCCACCGAAGTCATCAAGGTCATGATGAACATGGGCGTGATGGCGACGATCAATCAGATGATCGAGCAGGATACCGCGGTGCTGGTCGTGGAGGAGATGGGCCACACGGCCGTGCTGCGCAAAGAAAACGTCATCGAAGACGATTTGCAAGGCGAGGCAGATTCTTCCCTCGAAGTATTGCCGCGCCCGCCGGTGGTCACCGTCATGGGCCACGTCGATCACGGTAAGACTTCATTGCTCGATTACATCCGCCGTTCCAAGGTGGCCGCGGGCGAGGCGGGCGGTATCACGCAGCATATCGGCGCATACCATGTGGAAACGGCCAAGGGCATGGTGACCTTTCTCGATACTCCGGGTCACGCGGCTTTCACCTCCATGCGTGCCCGAGGCGCGCAGGTCACGGATATCGTGATTTTGGTGGTGGGCGCCGATGACGGCGTCATGCCGCAGACCGTCGAAGCGATTCAACATGCGCAAGCCGCGAAAGTACCCATCGTGGTGGCGCTCAACAAGATGGACAAGCCCGAAGCCGACGCGGAAAAGGTCAAGCAGGAGCTGACCAAACACGGCGTGATCCCCGAAGAGTGGGGCGGCGAGAATATCTTCGTGCCGGTCTCGGCGCGGACCGGTCTGGGCGTCGATCAGCTGCTCGACAGCCTCTTGCTGCAAGCCGAAGTGCTCGAATTGAAGGCGCCGACCGCCGGTCTTGCGGCCGGCTATGTCATCGAATCCAGCCTGGAGAAAGGCCGCGGGGCGGTGGCCACCGTACTGGTGTTGCGCGGCACGTTGAAGCTGGGCGATCCGCTGCTCATTGGGCAGGAATTCGGCCGGGTGCGTGCCCTGTTTGACGAGGCCGGCCATCCGGTCGACTCGGCAGGACCTTCCATGCCCGTGGTGGTGCTGGGATTGTCCGGGGCGCCGAACGCCGGCGATGAACTGTTGGTGGTGGAGAGCGAGCGCAAGGCCCGCGAAGTCGCCATGCACCGGCAGTCGAAATCCCGCGACGTCAAGTTGGCGCAGAAGGCGACCAACATGCAAGACGTGTTCTCGACCATGGGCGAGAGCAAGGCGGATGTGGTGCAGTTGTTGGTCAAAGCCGACGTGCAGGGCAGTGCCGAGGCGCTGCGCGATTCGTTGAATGCCTTGTCGACCGCCGAAGTCGCGGTCAACATCATCGCGTCCGGTGTGGGCGGTCTCACCGAGTCCGACGTGACCTTGGCGGCGGCTTCCAAGGCCCGCATCATCGCCTTCAATGTGCGAGGCGATGCCGCCGCGCGTGCGGCCATCAAGGAGCACGGCGTGGATGTACGCTACTACAGCATCATTTACGAAGCCATTGACGACATCAAAGCCGTGCTCACGGGCATGCTGTCGCCGGAGGTGAAGGAACAGATCGTCGGGCTTGCCGAGGTGCGCAGCGTGTTTCGCTCGAGCAAATTCGGCACGGTCGCCGGGTGCATGGTCATCGATGGCTATGTGCGCCGCAACTTCCCGATTCGTGTGCTGCGCAACAACGTGGTCATTTTCGAAGGGGCTTTGGAATCCCTCAAGCGTTTCAAGGACGATGTGAACGAAGTGCGCGCGGGAACCGAGTGCGGCATCGGGGTGAAGAACTACAACGATGTCCAGGAGCGCGATCAGATCGAGTGCTACTCCCGAGTCGAAGTTGCCCGCACTCTGTAAGGCGCTACGCGCCACCCTTCGACGTGGTATTCCCATGCTCGCGCAGCGAGCACGTAAGGACGGGGTCGCTTCGACCCCGTTGAGAGTGGCGCATGGCGCCTAAACAAGATAACCCGCGGGCCAAACGGCTGGGTGAGCAGATCCAGCGCGAGCTGACCGAGCTCTTGCGCCGCCACGTCAAGGACGAGCGTATCGGTAATGTGACCATCACCGCGGTCGATGTCACGGGCGATCTGCGCACGGCTCGCGTCTACTACCTGGTGTTCGGCAAGGACGGGCCGGACCCGAAGGTCCAGCGGGGGCTGACGAGTGCGGCGGGTTTTCTGCGCAATGCGCTGTCGAAGTCGCTGATGATCCGCCATACCCCGACGTTGACTTTCGAACTCGACACCACCATCGAACACGGCGTGCGCCTGACTCAGCTGATCGACTCGCTGAAAAAGCCTGCCCCGGGTGCTGCAGCTGCCGCCGACGAAGGGGCGCGCACGGGCGAGGGGCGAGCCGACGAAGGCGCACGGACCGGCGATCGCGCAGCCACCGAGGATACCGATCACGATCATATCGTCGACGAAGGCTAGGAAGTGCCGGTCGACATTCACGGGATTTTGCTGCTCGATAAGCCGTTGGGTTTGAGTTCCGCCGGCGCGGTCGCGCGCGCCAAACGTCTGTTCAATGCGCGCAAGGCCGGGCACACCGGATCGCTGGATCCGCTGGCCTCGGGCTTGCTGCCGATTTGTTTCGGCGAGGCCACCAAGTTCGGCGCGCAGTTATTGGATGCCGACAAGACCTACCGGGTGACGGTGCGCCTCGGCGAACGCACGCCCAGTGCCGATCGCGAATCGGCCGTGGTCGAGACCCGCACCCTGCCGGCCTTTTCGGCAGAGCAGCTGCGGCAGGCTCTGGCGGCGTTCCCGCGCGACTACCAGCAAGTGCCGCCGATGCATTCCGCTCTGAAGCAGGACGGCAAACCGCTCTATGAATATGCACGCGCCGGCATCACGCGCGAACGTGCGGCGCGGGCCATCGTCATCCACGAGCTCCAATTGCTGGACTGGCGGCCACCGGACCTGGAGTTCGATGTGCGCTGCACGAAAGGTGCTTACATTCGCGTCCTGGCGGAGGATTTGGCGGCGCAGCTTAAGACCATCGGCCACCTGGCAGCCTTGCGGCGCATCGGGGTGGCACCTTTTGAGGCCGAACGCCTATTTTCTTTCGAGGCCTTGGAATCACTGTCCATGATGCAGCGCCACGAGGCCCTGTTGCCGGTGGACGCCGCGCTCTGCGCTTGGCGGCGGCTGGACCTGCCGGAAGGCGGCGTGGGCGCTTTTCGTCAGGGCCAGACGGTCAATATCGCCGCTGAGCTGCCCGGGACCGCACCCGGTACCGTGCGTATCTATGCGGCGGGCTTAGGGTTTCTGGGTTTGGGGGAGATCGAGGCGGCAGGTTTACTCAGGCCGTTACGACTTATTTCATCGGTTGCGAATCGCGCTTGAGAGCGGGTGCCGCGACGCGTACAATGCCCGGCTTCTTAAAAGGTCCTAAGTTGTTGATTGAGGGTTTGATTTCAATGCCACTTACTCGTGAAGAAAAGACGGGCGTCGTCGGTAAATTCCAGCGCAGCGCGCAGGACACCGGTTCCCCCGAAGTTCAAATTGCCTTGTTGTCCGAGCGCATTAACGGCTTGAGCCAGCATTTCACCACGCACAAAGCCGACCATGCATCGCGTCGCGGGCTGCTCAAGATGGT
>JAJPKM010000045.1 GCA_021323735.1 Gammaproteobacteria bacterium | reverse complement strand
TTTCCGTCGTGACGCAGGCGGCGGCTCGCACCTTTGCCTTGCGTCTCGCGGAACTCGGCAACGAGTTCGAAAGAGGTTTTCATAATCTTCTCCAGTTACATCACGAACACAGCGCCTTGGCATCGCGACCAATTGCCAAAGCGCCGACCAAATCTAAATCACCAAACCTAATCTATATACAGCGAGCTCACCGACTCCTCGTCGCTGATGCGGCGAATCGTCTCGGCCAGCAATCCCGCCACACTCAGCTGGCGTATCTTCGGACACGCCGCGCCGGAGCGCGACAGCGGGATGGTATCGGTAACCACCAATTCATCCAGCACCGACTTCGAAATGCGCTCGATCGCCTGCCCCGACAACACCGGATGGGTGATGTAGGCCACGACCTTGAGCGCTCCTTCATCTTTGAGCGCCTGCGCGGCCTGGCACAGCGTACCCGCCGTATCCACCATGTCATCGACCAGCACGCAGGTCTTGCCTTCGACCTCGCCGATGATGTTCATCACCTTCGACTCGTTCGGACGCGGCCGGCGTTTGTCGATGATAGCCAGATCCGCATCGTCCAAACGCTTCGCCAACGCTCTGGCGCGAACCACGCCGCCGACATCCGGCGACACCACGATCATCTTCGGATACTTCTGCTTCCAAACCTCGCCGAGCAATACCGGCGATGCATACACATTGTCGACCGGGATATCGAAAAACCCCTGAATCTGATCAGCATGCAGATCGACGGTAAGCAATCGATCCACCCCGGCGCGCGTCATCATGTTCGCCACCAACTTGGCGGTGATCGCCACGCGCGTCGCGCGCGGCCGCCGATCCTGCCGCGCATAGCCGAAGTACGGCACCACTGCGGTGACGCGCTTCGCCGAAGCCCGCCGACAGGCATCCGCCATCATCAGCAGCTACATCAAATTCTCGGCCGGCGGGTGCGTCGGCTGCAGTATGAACACGTCGCGCCCGCGCACGTTCTCCCGCAGCTCCACACTGACCTCGCCGTCGCTGAAGCGGTCCACATCGGCGCGTCCCAAAGGCACATGCAAATGCCGGGTGATCTCTTGCGCGAGCGCCGGGTTGGCATTCCCCGTGAACACGGCAATCGACAAAGACCCGAATTCATTGTTTTGCGACATCGACCTTGCTCAAGCCATTTCAAACCGACCAGCAATTCAAGCCGCCGCTCCAACCGTAAAAATTTGGCTGGGGTGGAAGGATACGAATCTCCGTATGGCGGGATCAAAACACGAAAATAAGATTTCAAAAACAGTAACTTACGGATTTATCGGCGAGAGAAATCCCCTCGAATCCCGTCCACTCCCCCAGTCTGGCACCAAAGCTGGCACTAGAACCTCGGGATCACCTCAAAAACAATTATGCCGCCATAAAAAAGAACCGCGAATCATACACAAATCCGCGCCCTTGAAGGTCGGTTTGTCAATTGTCCCAGCCAGCCGGGCTTACTATTATGGCATGGCGTCATATGCCAACATTGATATCAATATCCAATATTGCAACCGCGTGACCGAGGACCTAAACTATATCCATGACTCGAAAGGCATCCACCTTCCGTATCCAGCCCTCCGTGCGAGGCGCGCTGGAGCATCTCAGTGAGGTACTGAATCGCCCGATGAACCAGCTCGTCAATGAAGCGCTGGAGGACTTCGTTGCCCGGCGTAGCCGGCAGGTAGAACAGGATCTGGAAACCACCCTGGCCCGTCTCCGCGCCTATCGGGCACGCGACCCTCACTTCCGAGAAGCGATTGCCGCCGCAGTTGAAGCCGAAGCCCAGCATGGTCGGGATGATCCGGCCCAGGGTGAAGTCGTGACCGGTGAGCTCGTGAATGGGCAGTTGGTCGAATCCGCGGAAGAAACCGGCCCGGTTCAGTCCAAGATTCATCGGCTGTTGAATGCGTCCTGACTGGGACGCCGACAGCCCCCAACTCAGGCATAACTGCACCCGAGTTCTGCAAACCGCTGAGACGGAAAGTCACGCTCGCGCGCCTCTCAACCTGGATACGGCGCGTCAGTGGCAACGCGGGATCATTCAGGATCTCACCGTCCCTGATCCCGCCTACGTTGGCAAATTCCGTGGTGAACCGGGCTTGGAGAGATGCCAGGTCCATGTCGGAGGAAGATGGGGCGTACCCGCCACCGAAGTGAGTAATGCCTTGCTCGAATTCGAGCAACGATTGCAGCAGGCTATCGCGCTATTGGATTCGCTCATTCCGGCGGACACATTCCCTGACGTAGATCAGACCAATGCCGTTATCGAACTGTGTGCGTGGGTGCATGCCGAATGGGTGCGCATTCACCCCTTCGCCAACGGAAATGGCCGTACCGCACGCCTTTGGGTCAACAGCATTGCGATGCGCTATGGCCTACCGCCTTTTCTACGGCTACGGCCTCGGCCTCAAGGTGACTATGCTGCAGCCTGCGCACAGGCCATGCTCGGAAATTGGACGCCGACGGCTGACTGCTTGCGACAGCTGCTAAGCGATGCCTCATAGAGCGAGTGACGCGCCCGTCCACCGTCGGGCGGTGTCACCTGCCCGACGCGCTGCGTCAGCAACTCCACGAGCGTGCTGCGACTACTGTCACCTCCCCGAACCGTTCCACACCTAAAACACATCGTTGCGCGGCAGCACGGCGGTGAGAAACCGTCCTCGAATCCCTACATCAACTTCGCCACAACTTTAGCCGCGTTGTCGCAGGCCTCCAGCATCCCGTTGTACCAAACACTCAGCGGCGTCTCGGAATTGCTGCTAACTTCAAACTCCCTTGCATCCAGCAGGGCATCCACAACGTCCGGATGCTTGTATCCAAGCCAAGTCATGGAGTGGCGATCCGTCTCAAGCACATGTACTACACCGTGCGCCAATCGGTCCGGGTCGAAGCCTCCGAGCGTCATGGTTCCCTTTGGCGCGTACCCGAGGATTACAACGGGCCGCCGGCGCACGTCGCGAAACCGCTTGAAAGCTCCATTGAGGTGCTCGTCACCGAAGCCATAGCCGGCAAAGAGCAGTGCGTCGCACTGAGAAACCAGCTGGTCCACCTCTGAATAATAGGTGCGGAAAGGCAAACGCAATATCTGGATTGTCTTGCCGTACCCCGCGACCAGCACGGACGTTGGAAAATCCGCTCCTTCTGGAGACGCATGTATGTTTCGCCCTGCTGCATTTCCCGCAAACGTGGCGCCGAGGTTTGCTTGCCACCGAATTTCGTGTAGATCGCGGCTACCCGCCCGCGGTCCTGGCATATCAAAGTGAACGGAGCCATGGAGATGCAGCATGCACGGCCATCCCAGTCGATCCAGGATGCGTTCCGCGCGAAACTCTCCGGAGACCGGATCAAATCCGGTCTCGATACCAGCGAGGGCTCGGTAGACGATGTTGTCGTAGTTCAGCGTTACCACCGCCACATCAAACTCAGCCTGAAGAGCTGAAGTGAGTTTCAGGAGGCGGGAAAACTCCGCAACCTTGCTTGTTGCCACGGCCTGGCAGACCCGTCGAAACTCATCGGCAACCGCATCAACCGCGTGGGCAGCGAGCTGGTTAAGTTCGCCGCGCCCAACGTGCTTAGAACTCCGGCCGAATTCTAGAACGTCCGGCAGAACCTGCGGGGCGATGAGCGCACCCAGTGCTGACGTGTGGGCAGCTGCAGGGTACGCCGATACCAGCGCGAAGATGGCGTACAGGACGTCCTCGTAATGCGGCGCCCGGTGGAGAGCTGCAGGAATGGCCATTTTCCAGTAGCTGCCGATCCTCCCTTCGATATAGGCATAGAGGTTCGAAGTACGATCATTGGCGAGGGGATAAATTTTCTGTATGGCCGCCCCGATCACTTCACTGACTTTGGCCACACTCGGGACGCCGAAATCGACGGATGCACCGGCGCCCACGACCATCAAAAGCTTCTTTTTTGACATTGTTATCCACTCCGCCCTTAAACAAGATAGAAATATCCGCTCCGGCGGCAAATAGCCGTGATGCCGGTCTGGAAATAAGGCCAAGCTAGCCGCAGCTTCCCAGCTAACGAAGGCCCAGTCCCGGTCGTTGGCTTGAGGCGTACGACGAATATCGTCGACTACTTCGCCTCTGGTGCTTGCGCCGGCATCCCACCGGCCGCTTGGCCGTTGTCACTCTCCAGTGCGCTCTTCGGCAACAAGCCGACCTCCGCAAGCGCAAATTTAACCTGGAAGGAACGGAACCCGCGGTACACGAACCAGCGGATGATCTCGGGATCGATGCCGATCTCCTGAAGCAACAACACGTGGTAGAGATAGGCTAGAGCCTCGCTCTTGCGCGCGAGGTCGATGACAAACGCGCGGTAATCCTCGCTCGGGTCCTGCCCGCCGAAATGAGAGATACGGTTGCGCCGCGTCGCGCAGGCCGTTGCAAATTGCCGGAGCGCATCCGTCTCGAGGCCAAGCGGCAGGCCGGAAAACGTCTCGAATATCCGCGCCTCGAGGCGAGGTTCGGAGGCATACTCGAGTTGCCGCCCCAGCCACTTCCGATCCTTCTCCTGCTCGATTTTTCCGAGAATACGCGCGATTTTCTCCTCGAGAGCAGTCGGAACCTGCGCACGCGGAGACCGCCTGCGGTGCAGGGCCTCGATGCCCCAAACAAGATTGACAAAGCGGTTCTCCACGTAGAGCCCGGTCTCCCGCTGGGTGCCGAGGTAGAAAGCAATTCCCGGCCCGAATTCCTCGCGCTTCCTTCGCCAACGCGAGACGATCTCGCCGAAATGCTCCTTAATGCGGGGAAAGATAGTCCAACAGTCGTGGAGTTTCGGCGCCTCCGCCGTGCTTCCATGCCGCATGAAGATGAACTGATATCGGTTATCGCTCTCGCCGTCCGTTAGAACGGGCCAGTCGAGACGGTAGGTCGAGCCGGTCAAAATGATTAAGAGATCGCCCAACAGACCGTACTGTTGCTTTGCCTCTTCAAGCGACATGCGCGTGTTGGGGACGTAGTCGAGTGAGACCGACTCGGTGAGCTTGAGATAGTGATTTCGGCTCTTACCGAAATAGGGCCCGCTCATGTCATAGCGCATGGCGAGCGTTCCGTCGTAGAGCGGATAGGTGATGTCGTCAGGTGCCTCGTATCGCGCGGTCAACTTGGTTCGCTCCCGCTCGACCTCGATCGCCTGCAGCGCCAACCATTCTTCGAATCCCGTTAGCCCGATCAAAAGACTCCGGAACGAGACAGGGACCTCCTCGGTCCGGAGGGCGGTCCTGCCGAGCAGGGCATGCTCGGCGAAGAAATTTTCGTGAGAAATGCTCGCTGTCGCCACGTGAGCACCGTTCTTCGTGATGCCCGATAGCAGCACCGAGCGGCCGCTGCCTTTCAGGATTCCGTGGATTCCGCGCTCCGGCGGGATGGGCTTTCCGCCGCCGGCGAGGGCACCCCACGCGCCGTGCTCGTTGGGTAGTACGCCATGCAGTTCCAGCTCGATCCGCCCGGCATCGTTGATCTTCAGCGTACCGGCGACGGCGGAGTCGGGAGCGAACTGGGCCGGGGGGATCGGCTCGTCGCTCCACCAGAAGTAGCCATGGTCATTCACGATGTCTGAGGACACGATTCGACTCCCACAGCATTAACACAGGGTTATGGCCTCTATTCACCCGTCTCGGCAATATGATTGAGCCAGACGTACCCTTGTGTGTTCTTGATCGATGGATCGCATCCTTTGGCTGCCGCGAAAACTTCGTTTTCGACATAGACGTCGATCGCATCGTTTGCCGCCTCCAATACGACATTCCCGGCTTGGTTACTGGCAATGAAGTCCAACTCGCGACTGTTCGTCGATCGGCTCACGTATTTACGCAGTCACTTAACGCCTCCCTGCTACCCGTGACTAATGGCTCTCGTACCCGTGCGGCGAGGACAAGCTCATGGTTACGCCGCCCCGAATCGCATGACCCGCATTCAGCTCAATCAGCGACTGGATTCGAGCCCACGGATCGAACTGGCGAACTCGCGCAAACAGCCCATTTATATGAATATTTTGTTGGAACAGCATAGCAGGGATGTCCCCCAAAATCCCCACTGCTACCCGTTATTGTCAACAGATTTCACCAACTAGGCACCTAGCGCGGCCATTTCCTTTTCAAGGAAATCCAAGCTGCTATCGATGATAGTTTCAACGTAACCGAATTTGGCGGCGGCAACATCGATATCGACTAGCACCTGTTGAACTCCGCCGTAGCGCCCCTCGCCGTATCCGCCCTCGCCATACCCAACTGTTCGCGACGAAATCTGATCCGCGTTCGCAATCTGCGGGTTGCCTCGGCTGAGATGGACGTGCTTCTGAGCTTTGGCCATGTCGCGCAGCAACGCAAAGTCCGAATCGCGGCTGGCGAGTAGTGCCCGATAATGGGAATCGTCCGATGCACTTGAAACGGAGCCAGGGGCGTGATTATTTGCCCACACGTACAGATGCGCTGCGAGAGAATCTACGGCAGCAATGGCGTTGTAGGCATAGCGCAGATTATCGTAATTGTCGTGAAAATCTTTGACATTTGGACAAACGATGTCGTTGAGAAATTGTCTTGGAGTCATGTAATGCGCTCTCCCAATTCTGTCTGCTGTCCGCCAACACGTCTCACTCCCCCTTCGCCGCCTCTATAACTTGTTTTGGATTCTGATCGAGCACATCCACCGGCCGACGGTTGGCGAGCCGGGGATTCGCAGACGTAAACCACAGTACCAGACGCCAGCCGTCAGTGTTCGCCCGAAAGGTC
Source organism: Gammaproteobacteria bacterium (assembly GCA_021323735.1). Taxonomy (GTDB): domain Bacteria; phylum Pseudomonadota; class Gammaproteobacteria; order Steroidobacterales; family Steroidobacteraceae; genus Bog-1198. The sequence continues at coordinate 82,689 of JAJPKM010000045.1, read as the reverse complement.
TCAATGATCTTCGCAATAGCCGGTTTCGGACGCCCAGTGACTGGATCGAACTGAAAGCCGAAATAGCCGCGGCGACCGCCATAGCTGACGGCGAAAATCTCACGACTTCGAAGCCATTTCGACGCGACGAGCGAACGATTGTCAGCCGTTGAATGAACCGCGCGTGCCAAATCATCGCTCAGCCGCAATCCGAACTCTTTCACCACCGCTTCGCGCGCGCTCTCATATCGCGCAAGCAGCTCCGGCGCCATGCCTTGGGGTAACGGCACTTCCGCTACCGAACCGGTATCGCTGTCCATATCGAGAAATAGCGACGCGAACTCCTGATCCCTTCCCTCAAACAAGACGAGTAATGTGTAGCGCTTCCATGGAAGCGCTGTTTCCGCTGATGCCGTGAGCCCATGATTGGCCCTCCAGGCTAAACTGCCTTAAGTGTCCCGAGCTACTCAAGAAAATCGTTAATCGCCTTAGTAAAGACTCTCTGTGCGATCAAGCGTTGCAATGATTCCGGCATCCGTGCCATCCAGAGCGCTGGGATTGCCGAGTAGCCACGCGGCGGGCGTATAGTGATCGTACGTCGGTATCTCTTGAGGCATCACATTGAACGCCGCCTCGGCCTTCTTGACCAGTCGCACGGTGCTCTAAGGATTATTCGGCCCTGCGGGCCTCACCCTCGCGGGCCGCCCTTCGGGCGTTATCCTTCCTCTGCTAACTCTTCCTATTGGGCCATTCTCACCCGACGAATCGCTCCAACCGTATCAATTTGGCTGGGGTGGAAGGATTCGAACCTCCGTATGGCGGGATCAAAACCCGCTGCCTTACCGCTTGGCGACACCCCAACTTCGGAAACAACCTTACCGGCTTCAGCCGGCCTGCAATCCTTCAAGCAAGGGCGAGTCATTCAGTCCACGAGCCAGAAAGCCAACAAACTCCGGCGGCATCTTGCGCATGATTTCCTGCCCAAGATCCATGGTCTCACAGGCCAAAAACACACAAGCCCCAGTGCCAGTCAGGCGCGCAGAACCAAAGAGCGACAGCCAGTCGAGCGCGAGTGCAACCTGCGGATAACGGCGTCGCACCACGCCCAGGCAATCGTTTCTTCCACCGGACGCCAGGAAACCGTGAATTGTGATGGGCGGAGAATTCCTTGTCAATTCAGGATCTTGAAACACCTCAGCCGTGCTCACGAACACATTTGGCTTTAAAATCAGATAGATAGGCTCTGCCGGGGCCTGCGGCGGATACAACAGGGTCAGCCGTTCACCCACCCCTTCGGCCCAGGCAACCCGCCCGTGCACGAATACCGGAACATCAGCCCCTAATTTGAGGCCAAGCGCGGCCAATCGTGTGGCCGGCCAATGAATGCCCCAGAGGTGATTCAGCGCCACCAAACAGGTCGCCGCATCGGAACTACCCCCGCCCATTCCCCCGCCGATGGGAATGCGCTTCAGCAAGCCAATGTCGGCACCCAGCGGCGACCCGGCGGCTTCCTTCAAGGCACGCGCCGCGCGTATGCACAGATCCGCATCGATTGGCACACCGGGTATGTCGAGCGTGCGGTGAATCTGCCCATCCGAGCGCACCTCGAGGGTGATCTCATCGCATAGATCGAGGAATTGAAAACAAGTCTGCAGCTCGTGGTACCCATTCGGCCGGCGCCCGACGATATGCAAAAAGAGATTGAGCTTCGCCGGCGCGGGCCACACCGAACGCGAGGTCATTTCGTCCAGTTCCAATGATCGATGACGATGCGCACGCGCACGCCCTCGCGGCTTAAGCTCAGGCGCGTCGGCAACACATCCCCTGCCACCGGCACGTAGCGATCGTAGGCAATCATCCATCCTGCCTGAGTCAGCGTCTTCGCACGATCTTGGTCATCGCGCGACACCTCGAAACCGGATGCCGGATTCGGAATACCGAGCAACCAGTAATGCAAATTCTCCAGCGGCGGATCGAACCCCAGCTTGTCGTGAACTTGGGACAACACCGCGTCGCTCGGTGGTGCGCCGTTCAATGACAGTCCGTCCGGGCCTTGTTTCAGCACCAGTGCACCGATACCAAAGGGACCGGACAGGTGCGCCTCGGCGAACATGCCGGACTGGCGCCAGTCGAGCGCGGCCTGCCAGCCTTGCTGCCCCAAGGCAACCGCCGCGCGCCCATCGAGCCGCCAGCCGGCGGCCTGCTGCAACTCCGCGACCCGTCGCTCCCAACCCTGCGCCGGGGCCGGCGGTGCCACGGTGCGCACGCTCGCGCACGCCGCGAGGACCGAACAGACTATCGGGAGCAACGCACGCCGCATGGCCGATCAGTTGCTCGAAGTCAGGCGATGGCGTGTGGATTTGAGCAGGTGGTTGTCCGCGTCCAACGCACTGGCCTCGGACCAGATTCGCTGCGCTTCATCTTGCCTGCCTAACTGCCACAACACTTCGCCCAAGTGTGCGGCGATGTCGCCGTCATGGTCATCGCCATAGGCCGCGTTCAAATAGGTCAACGCCTCGGGCGAGCGGCCTTGGCGGAAAAGTACCCAGCCTAGACTGTCGAGAATCGCGGCGTTTCTAGGTGCCACCGCATGCGCCCGTTCAATGAGCCGGCGTGCCCGCGAAAGCTCCTTGGCGTGGTCGGCGAGCGTAAATCCCAGGGCATTCATCGCGGCCGGATCATTCGGCCGCGCTTTGAGGACCGAGTTCAATTCCCGCAGCGCCGCCGACACTCGTCCCTGCTCCTCGTACACAGAAGCCGTGGCGTAGCGCAGCTCCACGCTGTCCGGATATTCCAGCGCACCCTTTTCCAATACTGCAAAGGCCTTCGGCAGTTCGCTGGATTGCACATACATGCGCGCACGCGCGGTGAGTATCTCCGGCGCCCGCTGCGGCTCATCCTCGATGAGCCGATCGAGCAATTCTTCCGCCGCCGCGGCGGCGCCATGGGTATGCAGCAGGGTCGCTGCGCGCAGCAGGGCCGGCAGCACGTTCTCCCCGCCGCGCACCTGCGCATAAAAGCGCAGCGCACCCTCGGCATCGCCGTTGCGATCCCCGATCAGGGCCAGATAGTAGAACGCATCGTCGGTGAATTTGCCGCTTCTCAGCAGCTGCTTGAATCGCGCCGCCGCGGCGTCGAAATGGCCCTGCTGAAATTCCAGGAGGCCCAGCAGGCGCAACGCCACGGCCGTCGATTCCGGGTTGCGCTCGAGAATTTCCAACTGCGCCATGGCCTCCGGCAGGCGCTGCGCAGTCATGAGCAATGCCGCATAGTTGAAGCGATTGACCGGCGAGTCTGCGGCTTTGAGCTCCGCCAGCGCCGCATTCAGCGGCGCCTCGACGTCGCCCGCCATGATGCGTGCGCGCAAAAGAGTCTGCGCCAATTCCTGGCGCGCGGGCTGCCGCGCCTCGACCGCGTTCCGCATTTCGATCTCGAGCGCGCGGGTCAAACTATGCACCGCAGCTGCCGGATCGTCGGCGCGCAGCGCCGCCAAGCCTTGGACACGCAGCGCCAATGCTGAGGTGGGGAAGTAAGCGGCCAGCCGGTCTGCGAGCTGATGCGCACCGAACACGTTCTCGTCGGACTCCAGATCGGTTTCCAGGCCGGCGAATTCCGCGTCCACCCCTTCGGGTGAGTTCATCAAAATGACACGGTAGTGGGCCGCGGCCTCATCGACCCGATAGAGTGCAAGCGCAGCTCTTGCGGCGGCACGCTGCGCGTCCAGCGATCCGGGGTTGACGTTTAGCCAACGCGCCGCCACCCCCGCCATCAGCGAGGGCTGCAGCGTCTGGGCCGCCACTTCGGTCGCGCGTTGCAATATCGCAGGATCCGTCTCACGCGCCGCCGCCGTGGCATATTGGAGCGCGGCGACGCGCGGTTCACCGCGAGCCAGGGCGATCTCGCCCGTGACAGTATAAAATGCCTGCGGGGCCGGGGTCTCTGACTTCAACCCCGAACCCGCACATGCGCTCAACGCGAGCGCGCCGATCCCGAGGGAAGCCCTGATGAAGTTTGAAAACGAGAACACGGCCCGCACTATAGCGAAATGAGCCACCTGATGCCGCGGATTCATCCTTGATCTAGCGGTGCGTCATACACCAGAATCGTCAAGACTTGGGCCAAAGCGCTTCCATGGCATTCAACATCCTCGGTATCAACCATAAGACCGCACCGGTCGCGCTGCGCGAGAAGGTGGCGTTCACCGAGGACCGGCTGGCAGCCGCGTTGCGGACTCTGCGCCAAGAAGACGGGGTCGCAGAGGCGGTAATCCTGTCCACCTGCAATCGCACCGAAGTCTACTGGTCCGGTTCGGCCAGCGGCGCGGCGCTATCGCAATGGCTGGAGCGCCATCATGGCAACAATCCGGATCTTGCGGCCAGCCTCTATATTCACCAGGATTCGCGCGCGGTCGAACATGCCTTCAGCGTCGCCTCGGGACTTGATTCCATGGTGTTGGGCGAGGTACAGATCCTCGGCCAATTGAAGGACGCTTATCGCGTCGCGCAGGAAACCGGCAGCACCGGCCCTGCTCTCAACAAACTCTTTCAAGCTGCGTTTTCAGCCGCCAAACGTGTGCGCTCCGAAACACGCATCGGCGCCAATGCCGTGTCGCTGGCATCCGCCACCGTGAGTCTGGCGCGGCGCATGTACGCCGACCTCCGCGCCCACAACGCCTTGCTGATCGGCGCCGGCGACATGAATGCCCTGACCGCACGGCATTTCATGAGCGCAGGCATAAAGCGCATGACCATCGCCAACCGCACGCTGGGCCGTGCGCAGGCACTCGCGCTGGAGCTGAAGGCCCATGCGGTGGGGCTCGAGAGCCTGGACAAGGAGCTCACGGAGGCCGACATCGTGATCAGCTGCACCGCAAGCCCGGTACCGCTCATTACCAAACGGGCCGTGGAAGCGGCAATTCGAGCGCGGCGCCGCCGGCCGATCTTCATGGTGGATATGGCGGTACCGCGCGATATCGAGCCCGAGGTCGCCGATCTGGAAGATGTGTATCTGTTCTCCATCGACGATCTGCAGCAGTTGGTGGATGAGAACATTCAGCAGCGCGAACTGGCGGCCGGCGGCGCGCGCCTGATGATCGGCGAGGAAGTCGCGCGATTTCTCGCCGAGTCCCGCGCGCAGGACGCAGGTCCTGCCATCCGCGCACTGCGTCAGCAGGCCGAGGGCATTCGCCAACAGACGGTGGAGCAGGCGCGGCGCATGCTGGCGGCCGGTAAAACCGGCGACGAAGTCATCGAGTATCTGGCCAATACGCTCACGAACCGGCTCCTGCACGCCCCCACTCAGGCCCTGCGGCAGGCCTCCGAGCTGGCCGATTTGACGCTCGCGGAGACCCTGACCCGCCTTTTGACCGAAGAACGCGACCGGCGCTAGCCAAATCACCGCGCTCGCGGCCGCGCGCAACGCGGCCACGCAATACTCTGGCCGTCTCCCGGCCCTCAAGGCCGCTATAATTCGCGCCCATGAAGGATTCCATCCGGCGCAAGCTGGAAAAACTCGATGAGCGCTTCGAGGAAATCAGCCGGCTGTTGTCCGATGCCGGCGTCATTTCCAAGCAAACCCAGTTCCGCGAACTCTCGATGGAGTACTCGCGGCTGGAAGACTTGGTGGGCCGCTATCGGCGCTTCCTCGCGCTCGAGGGCGATGCGGCCACCGCGAAGGAATTGGCCGCGGACCAGGACCCGGCCACCCGCGCGATGGGCCAGGAGGAACTCGCCGACTTGAATCCCCGCATCTTGGGCGAGGAACTCGAGCTGCAGCGGCTGCTCATACCGAAGGACCCGCATGACGAGAGCAATATCTTCTTAGAGGTGCGCGCCGGCACCGGGGGCGATGAGGCGGCCATCTTTGCGGGCGACTTGTTTCGCATGTACACCCGCTATGCCGAGTCCAAGGGGTGGGGCGTCGAGATCTTGAGCGAAAGCCCCGGCGAACATGGCGGATATAAAGAGGTCATCAGCCGCGTCATCGGCCGCGGCGCCTATTCTCTGCTCAAGTTCGAATCCGGCACGCATCGCGTGCAGCGCGTGCCGGCGACCGAAGCCCAAGGACGCATTCACACTTCGGCGTGCACGGTGGCCATTCTGCCGGAGCTCGAAGAGGTCGAGGCGGTGGACTTGAATCCTGCGGACCTGCGCGTCGATACCTACCGCTCCTCGGGAGCCGGCGGCCAGCACGTCAACAAGACCGACTCCGCCATCCGCATCACCCATCTGCCCACCGGCATCGTCGTCGAATGTCAGGACGAGCGTTCGCAGCACAAGAATCGTTCGCGCGCCATGTCGCTGCTCAAAGCCAGGCTGTTGTCCGCGGAACGCGAGAAGCAGCAGAGCGCGCAAGCTCAGTCGCGCAAGCTTCAAGTCGGTTCGGGCGACCGATCCGAGCGCATCCGCACGTACAATTTCCCCCAAGGCCGCGTCACGGACCATCGCATCAATCTCACGCTGTACAAACTCGACGACGTGATGAACGGCAACCTGGACGAACTGGTACGTGCGCTGAATCAAGAGCATCAGGCAGAAGAGCTGGCGCAACAGGTCGAATGATGGCCATGCCCACCATTGCCGATGCCGTGAAACAGGCCGCCTCGAGCTTAAGCTCGCACACCGAGTCACCGCGCTTGGACGCACAGTTGCTGCTGGGTAAAGTGCTGGGCCTGTCGCGCACCTCCTTGATCGCGCGCGGTGACGAGGTGCTTGGCCAAGAGGCCGAGCGCCAGTTGACCGGACTGATCTCCCAGCGTGCGCACGGCGTGCCCCTGGCCTACCTCACCGGTAGCCGCGAGTTTTGGTCCTTGCCGCTCAGCGTCACCCCCGATGTGCTCGTGCCGCGTCCGGAAACCGAGTGCCTGGTGCAGCAGGCTTTGGATCTCATGCCGGGCGAAATCTGTTCGGTGGTGGACTTGGGTACCGGCAGCGGGGCCATCGCCTTGAGCCTGGCCAGCGAACGTCCGGGGTGGCGAGTGACGGGTGTCGATGTCTCGGCGCAGGCTCTGGCCGTGGCGGCGAGAAATGCCCGGGCGCTCGAACTGTCGGTGACATGGCGCTTAGGGTCCTGGCTCGACGCCGTACCCGGCGAGCGCTTCGACCTGATCGTGGCGAATCCACCCTACATCGCGGACTCGGATCCTGCGCTTCTGAAACTCACGGCAGAGCCTGCCTTGGCCCTGACCAGCGGACCCACGGGCCTCGAGTCCCTGGCGCTCATCATCGCCCAGGCGCCGCAGCATCTGCTGGCCCAAGGTTGGCTGGTCTTGGAGCACGGCAGCACCCAGGCATCCGCGGTCACTCAATTGCTGTGGCAGCACGGTTTCAGCGCCGTGCGCACCTTTCCCGACCTTTCCGGCAAGCCCCGCATCACGCTGGGCCTTCACACAACCCAAGGAACACTATGATCCGTTTCGAAACCAGCCTCGGCGACTTCACCATTGAGCTCTTCGAGAAAGAGGCTCCCGAATCCGTCGCGAACTTCACCCGCTACATCGATGACGGGTTCTTCGACGGCACCATTTTTCACCGCATCGTGCCGGGATTCGTCATCCAGGGCGGTGGCTTCACCGAGGACATGACTCAGAAGAAAACCAAGCCGCCGGTCAAGAACGAAGCCGACAACGGCCTGAAGAACAACCGCGGCACGCTCTCGATGGCGCGCACCAACGACATCAACAGTGCCACCTCGCAGTTCTTCGTCAATTTGAAGGACAATGATTTTCTCGATCACTCGCGCGGCAATTTCGGCTACGCGGTGTTCGCCAAAGTGACCGAGGGCATGGACGTGATCGACAAGATCGCGGCGGTGGAAACCGGGCGCAAGCGCGGTTTCGACGATGTGCCGGTGGAGCCCGTCATCATGAAGAGCGTACGGCGCGTCACTGCCTAGCGAGCGTGGCCAAGAAGCGATCTTTCCTTCGGCGGCTGGCCTGGGCGTTGCTGTGTCTGCTGCTGCTATGCGCCGCGGGCAGCGCGCTCAGCGTCGCGCTGCTGCGTTGGATCGATCCGCCCTACTCCGCCTTCATGGCGGAGACGCAGATCGAGGCCTGGCATAAACATGATCGCACGTATGTGTTTCGCCATCGCTGGGCGGATTTGAATCGTATCTCGCCCAATCTCCCACTCGCCGTGGTGGCCTCGGAAGATCAAAAGTTCCCCGAGCATTGGGGCTTCGACGTGGAGGCCATCGAGAAGGCCTACGAGCTCAATCAGCACAGCCATCGCGTGCATGGTGCGAGCACCATCAGCCAGCAGGTCGCCAAGAATCTGTTTCTGTGGTCCGGACGCAGCTATTTTCGCAAGGGCTTGGAAGCGTATTTCACGCTGCTCATCGAGGCCACCTGGCCCAAGCGGCGCATCCTGGAGGTGTACTTGAACATCGCCGAGTTCGGCTACGGCACCTACGGCGCCGAAGCTGCCGCCCAGCGCTTCTTCAGGAAACCCGCCGCCAAACTCTCACGCAGCGAGGCGGCCGTGCTCGCCGCCGTACTGCCTAACCCGCAGCGGCTGTCCGCCGCGGCGCCTTCCGCCTATGTCCAAACGCGGCGCGATTGGATCCTAGGACAGATGCAGGCGCTGGGGGGTCCTGAGATGCTGGATGAAATCGACGCCTATCCGGGGCGGCGCCGCTAGTATTTGCTCGAGAATCTCCGGGATCTCGAAGACCGCTCGATTGTGGATGCGCCCGACACAGGCACGGTAGGACTCCGCCTGTGCCGTCACCTGGGCGACGCCCTCCCGAATGCTCTTGAAGGAATCGAGCACCACGCCCACGCCATTCTCCTCCACCCACTCTGAGTTATAGCGCTCCTGCGGCATGGTCCACGCGTTGCGCACCACGATGACGGGCAGACGCTGTTGGATGGCCTCGCTGATGCTGCCCGGGCCCGGCTTGCCTATGAAGAAGTCGCTGAGCTGCATGTAGTGGCTGATCTGCGAGGTAAATCCCAGTACCACCCGCGGCGCCGAAGCCTGCATGGCACTCAGTTGCCCGGCAAGCACGGCGTTGTGGCCGCAGACCAGGATGAGCTGCACATCATCGAGGCGCTTGGCGATACCTCTCATGACACGCGATCCATGGCCGCCGAACATCACGATGCCCGTCGGCCGGTTAGGATCGAGCCCGAGTTTGCGCATCTCGGCCTGCCGGTCCAGCTTCAAATCGCGATAGAAATTCGGATTGATGATCATGCCCGAGGTCTGATGAATCTGCGCCGACAAGCCCGCTGTGGCATGTGCCTGGGACACTGCGCGCGGCGTGCCGCAAATGACATGCTGCGCCTGGTTCGGCTCGATCCAGAAGTGGGGCGGAAAGTCCGCAAGGTCGGTGAGCACGGTCGCATACGGCACGAGCGGGCACGCGAACCGCAGCCCCTGATACATGGCGCGGTTGAAATTCGGAATCAGGGACACCACCAGGTCCGGCTGGGTCTTGAGCCAGTGGCGGCGCAACTGGCCGACCAAGGACCGATGGCTCAAGCGGATGAGCATCTGCAGTATTCGCAGTTCCTGCGCCAGCCCCAACGTCCAGCCTCGCGCCAGGCGCACGTTGTAGTAATCTTCCGGCTTGACGCCGGTGGTTCGTCGAAACACATCCTGGGGATCGAGGACTTCGAACAAGTTGACCAGTCGTACGCGCCAATCCTTGCCCTGCTCGCGTATGGCCATTTCCAGCGCGGTCGCCGCGGAACGATGTCCTCCCCCGGCGTTGACGTACACGAGATCGATCGTTTTCATCCGTGCCTATTTTGCTTCTGAAGTATGACTACACGATGAATATGCGCCTATTCCAGGAAATTCATTGGCTTCTCAACATTCGCCTCATCCTCGCCGCCCTGATGCTTTCGAGCGGACCGGACTGGGCCGCGCCCACGACCTTGAACCATGGCCGATTCCACGATCTCGCCGTCTACAGGCCGGCAGGCCAGGCCACCGGCGTCGTACTGTTCCTATCCGGCGATGAGGGCTGGAATCGCGACGCCGACGCCCTTGCCGAGCAACTCGTCCAACAAGGCGCGATGGTCATTGGCATCGACCTGCCGAGATTCGAGGCAGCACTCGAGGCCGATGGCGGCCAGTGCGTATTCCCCGACGGCGATCTCGAGAACTTGAGCCATTTCGTGCAAGCGTATTTTCATAGTCCCACCTACGCGGCTCCCTTCCTGGCCGGAGTTTCGGCCGGCGGCGCCATGGCCTATGCCGTGCTCGCCCAGGCGCCGAAGGACACCTTCGCGGGCGCATTGAGCTTGGGGTTCTGCCCGACGCTTGATCTGGCCAAACCGCTGTGCAAAGGGTCGGGACTTGAATTCACCCGCAACCGAGGCCGCGGCGTGACGCTGCTGCCCTCCCGAAGTTTGGGCAATCCCTGGGTGGTCCTGCAGCCGGCCGACCCCGCAGTCTGCCCCATTGCGGTCGTCCGCAACTTCGTGTCCCAGGTGCACGGCGCCGCGATGGCAGCGCTGCCTCAGGCAAGCAGCGCGCTTTCCACTGTTGCGTCCAGTACGGCGCGCAACGCCACTCCAGGCACATCGCCCGGCACACCACCCAGTACTTCGCCTAGTACATCGACCAGTACATCGCCCGGTGCCGCGTCCCGCGCCGCGGTCGGCGCGGCCTTCGCCAAGCTGGCCGCGGCTAACTTAAGCCGTGCCGCACCGGCTCTGCCTGCCGCCTTGGGCGACCTGCCCATCACCGAGGTTCCTGCAGCCTCCACGGCCGAGATTTCGGATACCTTTGCCATTCTGATGTCGGGCGATGGTGGTTGGGCCGGTTTGGATCAGGACATCGCCGCCGCCTTGAGTGCCCGCGGCATTCCCGTCGTCGGGCTCGATTCCCTGCGCTACTACTGGTCCGCCAGGACACCGGACAGCGTGGCCGCCGATACGGACCGGATGATCCGCCACTACCTGTCCCACTTCGGCAAGCAGCGCGTGCTGCTCATCGGCTACTCACAGGGAGCCGACGTGCTGCCCTTCGCCGTCAATCGCCTGCCGGATGCCACCAAGGCCTACGTGGCGCTGATGGCGATACTCGGCATGTCCGAACATGCCCTGTTTGAATTCCATGTCAGCAGCTGGATCTCGGACGATATGTCGGGGCCCGCGACACTACCTGAGGTCAATCGCATCACCGGCATCCCGGTGCTGTGTATCTACGGGGAAGACGAACACGATTCACTGTGTCCGAAGCTCGACCCCGGCAAGTTCCACATCGTGAAAGTGAAAGGCGGCCATCACTTCGACGGCAACTATGCCGCTCTGGCCGACGATATTCTGGCCGCAGCGAAGCCTGCTACCGCAAAACCCGCCGCTGCTAAGCCTGTCGCAGAACTACCTGCGGCCTCGAAACCTTGAGTCGTCCCCGGGGGGCGACGCATCCCGCGCGGGTGTTGAGTTTCGCTAGATGCGGCCTTCCGCCACCATCCAGTCGTAACAATCCTTGACCATCTCCTTCAAGTGCACGATGCGGTAGCCCAGCTCGCGCTGCGCCTTGGTGGACTTCGTGCTCACGCTCTTGGAGATGGTCTCGACCATTTCCGGCGTGATCGGTGGCTGCTTGCCGGTAAAGCGGCTGGCCAGGCCGCCCGCGCCCGCCGCGATGCGCAGCATGGCGGTCGACATGACTTTGGTGGGCACCGGTTTGCCGACCAATACGGCGATTTCGCTCACCAGCTCCAGCATGGATCTATTCTCGCCGCCGAGCAGGTAGGCGCCGCCGTTCTCGCCCTTGTCGGCGGCGGCGATGTGGGCCGCGACCACTTCCCGTACATGCGTGAACGTGAGCATGGAGGCCGGCACCCCCGGCAACTTGTCGTCGCGGACCATGAGGAACAATCGAGACCACGTGCCCACATCGTAGGGACCCATGATGGCGCCGGGCTGCATGATGACGACTTGCAGCCCCTTCGCTACGGCGGCGCGGGCAATCTCCTGGGCCTGCCACTTGGTCTTCTGATAGTTGACCTGCGAGTTCGCCGCAAGGCTCGGCGTCTGCTCATCGATTTCCCCGGAAACCATGCCGTACGCCGAAATCGACGAGGTCACCACCAGCCGACGCACACCCTTGGCCAGTGCCGCCTCGACGATGTTGCGCGTCCCCTCGACATTGTCGCGGGTCTGCTGCGCATCGCCGCCGCGCCACATGCTGGTATTGCCGGCCACGTGGAAAATCGTATCGATACCCTGAGGGATCGCCGCCGCCAATGCGGCCGGATCGGTGAGCGCACCCACGGCGAGCTTGGGGCGGAAACGCTTGAGCAATTTGAGGTCCGAGGAAGGCCGGTGCAGAGCGGTGACATCCCAGCCCCGAATCATCAGCTCCTTGACTAAGTTCAGGCCGACGAATCCGGTGCCGCCGGTGACGAAGGCGGTTCGCTCGTGACTAGGCTGCATCGGCAGCGTCCCCCGCATCCGGGTCATAACCAAGAATCGGCGCCAGCCAGCGTTCTGCTTCGTTCACGGTCATTCCTTTGCGTTGAGCATAGCTTACCACCTGATCGCGGTCGATCTTGCCGACGCCGAAATAGTGGGCCTTGGGGTGCGAGAAATAAAATCCGCTCACCGCGGCGGTCGGGAACATCGCGAACGATTCGGTCAGGCGGATTCCCGCCGTTCGATCGGCATCGAGCAGCCGCCACAACAGCGCCTTTTCGGTGTGATCGGGACAGGCCGGATAGCCCGGGGCAGGCCGGATGCCGCGGTATTGCTCGCCGATCAGTGCCGCATTGTCCAGCTGTTCGTCCGGTGCGTAGGCCCAGAACTCGCGCCGCACTCGCTCGTGCAGGCGCTCCGCCAACGCTTCTGCCAGCCGGTCCGCCAGCGCCTTCAGCATGATGCTGCTGTAGTCATCGTGCTGCGCCTCGAACCTGGCCACGTGGCTCTCGATGCCGATGCCGGCGGTGACCGCGAATGCGCCGATGTAGTCGGCGCGGCCGCTCGAGGCAGGCGCCACGAAATCGCTCAAACATAACTGCGCCTGGTCCTGGGGCTTGGATTTCTGCTGCCTCAGGTGATGCAGGCGCAGCGCGATGCCCTCGCGCCGCTCATCGGCAAATACTTGAATGTCATCATCGCCCACGCTGTTGGCGGGAAAGAATCCGATCACGGCGCGCGCCTCGAGCCATTTCTCCTCGATCAACCGGTCGAGCATGCGAGTCGCATCCGCATACAGGCTGCTGGCGGCCTCGCCCACCACCGCATCCTTGAGAATGTCGGGAAACTTGCCGGCAAATTCCCAGGCATTGAAGAAAGGCATCCAGTCGATGTAGGGCTTCAGTTCCGCGAGCGGATAATCATCGAAGGCCTTCAGCCCCAGGAATGCAGGTTTCGGCGGCGTATAGGCCGACCAGTCGATCTTGAACTTCTTGGCACGCGCACTGGCCAGCGACAGCTGCGGCGCCTTGGCGCTCTTGTTGCGATGTTGCTCGCGGCGCTGTTCGTTTTCTGCTTTGATGCCGGCCACATAGGCAGCGCTCGTGCTCTGGGTCACCAATTGCTGGCATACACCCACCGAGCGCGATGCATCCTTGACGTAAATCACCCCACCCTGGTACTGCGGATCGATCTTCACCGCGGTATGCGCCGGCGAGGTGGTGGCGCCGCCGATCAACAGCGGCTGCTTGTAACCGAGACGCTGCATTTCCTTGGCGACATGGACCATTTCATCCAAGGACGGCGTGATCAGCCCGGAGAGACCGATGAGATTGGCGCCCTCGCGCGTGGCCGCTTCCAAGATCCTCTCGCACGAGACCATGACCCCTAGATCGATGACCTCGAAGTTATTACATTGCAGCACCACGCCGACGATGTTCTTGCCGATGTCGTGCACGTCGCCCTTGACGGTGGCGATGACCACCTTGCCGTTCGAGCGGCTGGCGCCGGATTTTTCCTTTTCGATATAGGGAATCAATACCGACACGGCTTTCTTCATCACCCGTGCGGACTTGACCACTTGCGGCAGAAACATTTTGCCCGCGCCGAACAGATCGCCCACCACGTTCATGCCGTCCATCAACGGCCCCTCGATGACGTCGAGCGGCCGCGTCGACTTCAGGCGCGCCTCTTCCGTATCCTCGAATACGAACTCATCCAGCCCCTTGATCAGGGCATGCTGCAACCGTTCTTCCACGGGCAGCTTGCGCCACTCGAGATCATCGCCGCGCTTGGCGCCGCCCCCGCCCTTGAACCGTTCGGCGATCTCCAGCAGCCGTTCCGTGGCATCGTCGCGGCGCGCCAGGATGACGTCTTCGACGCACTCACGCAGATCGGCGGGAATATCCTCGTAGATGGCCAACTGGCCGGCATTGACGATGCCCATGGTGAGCCCGGCGCGGATGGCGTGGTACAGAAACACCGAGTGCATCGCCTCGCGGACCGGCTCGTTGCCGCGAAATGAAAACGACACATTGCTCACGCCGCCGCTGACATGCACCAGCGGCATGCGCTGCTTGATGGCGGCGGTCGCCTCGATGAAATCCAGACTGTAGCGGTTGTGTTCCTCGATACCGGTCGCCACGGCAAAGATATTGGGATCGAAAATGATGTCTTCCGGCGGAAAGTGGATCCGCTCGGTCAATATGCGATAGGCGCGTTCGCAGATCGTCACTTTGCGTTCAATGGTGTCGGCCTGTCCTTTTTCGTCGAAGGCCATCACCACGACCGCGGCGCCGTAGCGCAGGCACAGCCTGGCATGCGCGAGAAATGCCTCTTCGCCTTCCTTCAGGCTGATCGAGTTGACGATGCCCTTGCCTTGCACGCACTTCAATCCGGCCTCGATCACCGACCATTTGGAGGAGTCGATCATGACGGGCACGCGCGCAATGTCCGGCTCGCCGGCGATCAAGCTTAAGAACTTCACCATGGCCGCCTGCGAGTCGAGCATGCCCTCGTCCATGTTCACGTCGATCATCTGCGCGCCGTTCGCCACTTGCTGGCGCGCCACGTCGACCGCGGCGGTGTAATCGCCGGCCTCGATGAGCTTGCGGAACTTGGCCGAGCCCGTGACGTTGGTGCGCTCGCCCACGTTGACGAACAAGCTTCGGGCATCGATGGTGAGGGGCTCCAGGCCGCTCAGGCGGCAGGCCGACTCGACGCTCGGTACCACGCGCGGCGGTATCCCCTCGACGGCCCGCACGATGGCGCGGATGTGCTCCGGCGTCGTGCCGCAGCAGCCGCCCACCATGTTCACGAATCCGTTGGCCGCGAAGTCCTTCAGTATCTCGGCCGTTTCCAGCGCGGTTTCATCGTATTCGCCGAAGGCATTGGGCAGTCCCGCATTCGGATACGCACACACGTAGGTATCGGCGATGCGCGACAGCTCCTCCATGTAGGGCCGCAGCTGTTTGCCGCCCAGCGCGCAATTGAGGCCGACCAGCAGCGGCTTCGCATGACGGATGGAATTCCAGAATGCCTCGGTGGTTTGGCCCGACAGCGTCCGGCCGGAGGCATCGGTAATCGTGCCGGAGACGATGATGGGCAGCTCGCGCCCCACCTCGTCGAATATTTGGCGCACGCCGAACAGCGCGGCCTTGGCATTCAGCGTGTCGAACACCGTCTCGATCAAGATCAGGTCCACGCCGCCGGCCATCAGCGCGCGCGTGACCTCGGAATAGGCAGCCACCAACTCATCGAAACTGATGTTGCGAAAACCCGGATCGTTCACGTCCGGCGACAGGGATGCGGTGCGGCTGGTGGGCCCCAAGGCGCCGGCGACGAAACGCTGCGAGCCGGTCCTCTCCGTGACCTCGTCCGCCACTTGGCGTGCCAGGCGCGCGGCGGCCAAGTTCAATTCCCCGACCAGGGACTGCATGCCGTAATCGGCCTGCGACACCGAGGTGGAATTGAAGGTGTTGGTGGAAATGACATCCGCGCCCGCATCGAAGTAGGCGCGATGGATGTCTTCGACGATCTTAGGCTGAGTGAGCACCAGCAGGTCGTTGTTGCCGCGCAGGTCGCTGCGCCAGTCCTTGAAGCGCTCGCCGCGGAATTGTTCCTCGCCGAAGCGATGGCGCTGGATCATCGTGCCCATGGCGCCGTCGAATATCACCAGCCGCCGTTCGAGCAGCGCCGTGAAGGCAGCGGCCGTAGATTCCCGCGACATAACCATCAAGCCACCCGCGCCTCGTTCGAACGCGGCCGGAGGCCCAGCGCGTGGCAAATGGCATAAGTGAGCTCGGCGCGATTCAAGGTGTAGAAGTGAAACTCTTCGACACCGTGCTGGCGCAGCCGCTGCACCTGCTCGATGGCCACGTTTGCGGCAATCATGCGGCGAGTATCGGGATCATCATCCAATCCATCGAAGCGGGCGTGCAGCCAGTCGGGCACCGACGCCCCGCAGCGCTGTGCGACCCGCAACAATTGCGGAAAGCGCGTGATCGGCAATATCCCGGGGACAATGCTGGCGCGAATTCCTTCGGCGGCACAGCGATCCCGATAACGCAGGAAGAAATCCGTGTCGAAAACGAACTGAGTAATCGCGCGGCTGGCACCGGCGTCCAGTTTGCGTTTCAAGTTTTCCAAATCGGCGTCGACGCCGCCGGACTCAGGATGGCCTTCCGGGTAGGCCGCCACGGATATTTCAAATTCTCCCACCTGGCGCAGACCGCTGACGAGGTCCGATGCATACGCGAAACCCTCGGGATGCGGCCGATAACGACCGTCCGCCGACAGGTTGCCCGCGGGGGCATCGCCGCGCAGCGCCACCAAGTGCCGCACGCCTTGCTGCCAATAGCCCCGCGCGATCTCAAGAACCTCGGCGCGCGATGCGCCCACGCAGGTCAAATGCGGGGCGACGCGAAGATCGGTCTCGCGCAAGATTCGCAATACGCATTCATGGGTCCGCGTGCGGGTAGACCCGTCGGCGCCGTAGGTCACCGACACAAAGCTCGGGCGCAGGGGCGCCAACCGCTGGACGGATTGCCAGAGCTGCTGCGCCATCGCCTCATCGCCGGGCGGAAAAAATTCGAATGAAACGATCGGGTCGGACACGGACTACCTCGACAATCAGCATGCTGGAGCCTACGATTTGATTCAATCTCATTATTCTAATATCACGAATGAATCGGGCTCATGTCGTCCACCGCCCTTGAAATCCGCCATTTGGAAACGTTATTGGCCTTAGCCGAGTGCGGCAGCCTGTCCAAAGCAGCGGCTCGCCTGTTTCTGACCCAGTCGGCGCTGTCGCATCAGCTCAAGGCCCTGGAAAGCCACTATGGGGCCGCTCTGGTGGAAAAGAACGTCCGCCCGCTGCGCTTCACCGCCATCGGCCAGCGACTCCTGGCCCTGGCAAAGGCGGTTCTGCCCCAGGTGGCCGAGGCGGGCCGGGACGTGGCGCGCCTCGCCCAGGGCCACGCCGGCCCCCTCCGGGTAGCCGTCCAATGCCACAACTGCTTCGACTGGCTCATGCCCGCGATGGATGCCTACCGCACCCTGTGGCCCGAGGTGGAGCTGGACATCATTTCCGGCTTCGTCGTCGACCCCCTGCCGCTGCTGGATCAGGGCGAGGCCGAATTGGCCATCATTCATGATCGGCAAGAAGCCCACCCCACCATCACCTTCAGCCCGCTGTTTCGCTACGAAAGCGTGGCTTTGATGAGCCCCCGCCATCGGCTGGCTGCCAAGGCCTGGCTGGAAGCGGCTGACTTCGCGGCAGAAACCTTGATCACCTATCCGGTACCGGACGAGATGCTGGATGTCATGAAGCACTGCCTGACGCCCGCCCACGTCAACCCGAAAAGACGCACCGCCGAGCTGACCGTGGCCATCCTGCAACTGGTGGCAAGCGGCCGCGGCATTGCCGCTCTGCCGTCCTGGACGGTGGGCAACTACATCGAGCGTGGTTACGTCGTTTCCCGCCCCATTGGGACTTCGGGATTGCGCTGCGAGCTGTATGCCGCGACCACCCGAGGCGGCGCCGAGGCCGCCTATATAAGAGAGTTCATCGCCCTGACCCGGGCACAGAGCCTGACGGAGCTGGCGGGGGTGTCGGCACTGTAGCCAGGTAGCCATCGGTCAAGGTCCGCAGGAAGGCCACGATGTCGTCGATGTCGGCGTCGCTCAACGCCGAAACATCGCCGGCCTGCCGATCGAAGGGTGCTTGCCGATCCACGTTGGCCAGATACGCCGCAGGCAAGTCATCGAATTTCGCCAGGCTGCCATCGCCGCCCCGCGGATACCATTTCTGCGGCTGCGTATCCCGCTCGGCATAGAATCGCACGGCATCTCGCAGGGAATGCATCACCCCGTTGTGAAAGAACACCGGCCGCAGCGCCACGTTGCGCAAGGTCGGGGTGCGGAACATGCCGCAATACTCCAAGCGGCTGCGCAAGTCGGTGCGCAGCGGTCCGCACAATCCCAAATCGAAGTAATGTGGATCCGCATTGACGGGAATGCGCCGATTGCGCGGCACGCCGATGGCGGCGAAACCGAAATCGGTGAACTGCGGCAACGCCCCGTTTCTCGCGGCAGCCGGATGGCAGCGGGCGCAATTTCCTTTTCCTGGATCAATAAAAGCGGCCAGTCCGCGCAGCTCCTGCTCGCTCAAGGCCGCCTCGCGCCGAAGATAGGCGTCGTACTTGCTGCTGTAGGGATAGAACTCGGCGGAACTCTGCTGGTAAGCCTCCAGTGCCATCGAGATTCCTTTGAATGCCGCCGCTGCATCGTCGAAGATCGCGGCGCCGAACGCTGCACGAAATTGCGCCGCGTAGCGCCCTTGCCGCACCTTGCGTACCACGGCATCCGCATCTGTGTTCGCCATTTCCAAAGGCGAGAACAACGGCAGGCGTGCCTGCTCATGCAGCGATGCCGCGCGCCCATCCCAGGTGCGTCCGCCGGCGGGGCCCTGATCGACGCTGTCGTCTCCCTCATCGTCGACGAAATGCTCGGTGAAGGGTGGAATATTCTGTGCGTACTTAAGCGAAGGCACGGCACGCACGCCGGATAAGCGTCCGTTGCGGCCGGCACGCTGCACCGGCGAATCGTTTGCCGGCCCGAAGGCATGTTTCGGATCGTGACAGCCGGCGCAGGCGATTTTTCCCGAAGCCGACAATGCCGGATCTGCGAACAACTCGCGGCCGAGGGCGGTGAGTACCGCCGCGGAGGGAATTTTCTCGGCAGTATTCGCGTAGAAGGGTGCACCGGCAGCCGGGCCACCATCCTGGGGCAGCGCGACGCCCATCGACGCGATGACCAGCAACCCAACGCTCAGCAACGGCCTGATCAGCAATGACATGTTGGACAACCACTTGCCCAGCGACGACATGCTCGGTAGCGACTTACCGGGCGCCGATACGTCAGTGAACGGAGCCGCTGTCGGCGGCCACGGGAGCCTTGAACAGCTGAGCCACGTCCACCGCGTCGAAGACATAGGCGCGATTGCAGAAATCGCAGTGCACCTCCACCTTGCCGCGCTCGGCGATCACCGAGCGGGTCTCCGTTTCGCCCAATCCCTGCAGCATGCTGACCACACGTTCGCGCGAGCAGCGGCAGCGGAAATACACGGGCGCGGGTTCGAACAGGCGCAGGTCGTCTTCGTTGAACAGCCGGTGGAGAATTTCCTCATCCGCCAGTGTGCGCAGTTCCACGGGCGTCAGGGTATCGGCGATGAGCTGCACGCGCCGCCAGGCGTCCTCGATCGATTCAACATCGGTGGTGCGCACCGAACCGGTGCCTGGAAGTTTTTGCAGCAGCAACCCCGAGGCGCCTTGTTCGTTCGCGTGCAGCCACAGGCGCGTGGGCAGTTGCTCCGAATTCTGGAAGTATGCCTGCAGCGAATCGGCCAGGCGCCCGCCGTCGATGGGCACGATGCCCTGGTAGCGCTGAGCGCCGTCGTCGGTTTCCAAGGTCACGGTTAAATTGCCCTGGCCCACCAGGCCGCGAATATTCAACTCGCCGCCGGCACTCACCTCTCGATGGCGAGCCAGGCCTCTGACGCTCAAGCCGCTGGTACATTGCGCGAGCAGCAGGTGCACCGGGCCATCCCCCTGCAGCTGCAGCGACAGCACACCGTCGAATTTGATGGTCGCCGCCAGCAGCAGGGAGGCGACCACCGCTTCTCCGAGCGTGTCGCGGATCGGACCCGGATAGTCGCGATGTTCGATCAGCGCGCGCCAGGCCGCATCCATATGAACGAGGTGCCCGCGAATCGGGTAGCGCTCGAATAGAAAGCGGCGCAAGGTATCTCGATCATGCATTGCCGCCGCCCAGCTTGGACTTCAGGAGTTCGTTGAGCTGTGCGGGATTCGCCTTGCCGCCCGTCGCCTTCATGACCTGCCCGACGAAGAAACCGAACAATTTGTCCTTGCCCGAGCGATAGTCCGCCAACTGCGCGGGATTGGCCGCCATGACCGCGTCGATCACCCCTTCGATGGCGCCGGCATCGGTGATCTGGCGCAGTCCCTTCGCTTCGATGATGGCGTCCGCCGGTTTGCCCTCGGACCACATGGCCTCGAAAACTTCCTTCGCGATCTTGCCGGAAATCGTTGCATCCACGATCCTCAGCAGCAGCCCGGTGAGCTGCTTGGGATCGACCTTCGCATTCTCGATGTCGATATTGTCGCGATTCAGCGCGCTCGACAATTCGCCCATGACCCAATTCGCCGCGAGCTTGGCATGGCCCGCGCCCACCCCCGCGATCACCGCCTCGAAATAAGCGCCGAGTTCGCGGCTGGCGGAGAGTACTCCGGCATCGTAGGCCGACAGGGCGAAATCCTTGGCAAACCGCGCCGCCTTCTGATCCGGCAGCTCGGGCAACGAGGCGCGAACCGACGCAATGAACGCGGCGTCGATTTCAACCGGCAGCAGGTCGGGATCCGGGAAATACCGGTAGTCGTTGGCCTCCTCTTTGGAGCGCATCGAGCGCGTCTCATCCTTGTCGGAATCGTACAGCCGCGTCTCCTGCACCACCGTGCCGCCGCCCTCGATGAGCTCGACCTGGCGCGCCACTTCGTACTGAATGGCCTTCTCGACGAATCGGAAGGAATTCAAATTCTTGATCTCGGCGCGGGTGCCGAACTTCTCCTGACCCTTCGGCCGCACCGACACATTGGCATCGCAGCGGAACGAGCCCTCCTGCATATTGCCGTCGCAAATTTCCAGGTAGCGCACCAGGGTATGGATCTTCTTCATGTACGCCACGGCTTCCTTGGCGGAACGCATGTCGGGCTCGGAGACGATTTCCAAGAGCGGCGTGCCCGCGCGGTTCAAATCGATGCCGGTGGCATTGGCCAACCCCTCATGCAGCGATTTGCCGGCATCCTCTTCCAGATGCGCCCGTGTAATGCCGATGGTTTTGACCGTGCCGTCGTCCAGCATCACCTTCAGCGAGCCGCGCGCCACGATGGGCAACTCGTACTGGCTGATTTGATAGCCCTTGGGCAGATCCGGATAAAAGTAATTCTTGCGTGCAAATACCGAGCGCGGCGCCACCGAGGCGTCGATCGCCAGCCCGAACTTGACCGCCATCTGCACGGCGCGCTGGTTCAGCACCGGAAGCACCCCGGGGAAACCCAAATCGACCAAGTCGGCTTGCGTGTTGGGCGGCGCTCCGTATGCCGTGGGCGACCCTGAGAATATCTTCGACTTCGTCGCAAGCTGGGCGTGAATTTCCAGCCCGATGACCACTTCCCAGTTACTCATTATTCGTACCCGCGCGGCGCGTGCCGGTGCCAATCCGTGGCCTGCTGATACTGATGCGCCGCGTTCAGCAGTTTGGCCTCGGCAAAATGCGGTCCCACCAGCTGCAACCCCATGGGCAGGCCGTCGACGAAGCCGCAGGGAATCGACACCCCGGGCAGCCCCGCCAGGTTCGCCCCGATGGTGTAGATGTCGTTCAAGTACATCAGCACCGGATCGTTGATCTTGGCGCCGAGGCCGAACGCCGGCGTCGGCGTCGTGGGACCGATCACCAGATCGACCTTGTCGAAGGCGGTGCGAAAATCGTCGGTGATCATGCGGCGCGCCTTCTGCGCCTTCAAATAGTAGGCATCGAAATATCCGGCCGATAACACATAGGTGCCGGTCATGATGCGGCGCTTCACCTCGGCGCCGAAGCCCTCGCCTCGCGAACGCTTGTAAAGATCCATGAGGTCCTTCGGATCCTTGCAGCGATGGCCGAAGCGCACGCCGTCGAAGCGGGAAAGATTGGATGAGCACTCGGCCGGCGCCACCACGTAGTAGGTGGGCACCGACAGCGGCAGATGGGGCAAGCTGACCTCGCGGGTCTCGGCGCCCAAACCGGTGTACACCGTCAGGGCATCTTCGATGAGGGCGGCATTGCGCGGTTCCAACCCCTCGAAGAACTCGCGTAGCAGGCCGATTTTCAATCCCTTGAGCGGTGTGCCCAAGGCCTTCGAGTAGTCCGGCACGGGCGCGTCGATGCTGGTCGAATCGCGCGGATCGAACCCCGCCATGACCTGCAACACCGCCGCCGCGTCGCTCGCGCTGCGGGCGAAAACGCCGGCCTGGTCGAGGCTGGAGGCAAAGGTAATCATGCCGTAGCGAGACACGCGCCCGTAGGTGGGCTTGAGGCCCGTCACGCCGGTCAAAGCCGCGGGCTGGCGAATCGAACCCCCGGTATCGGTGCCCGTGGCAAACGGGGCCAACCGCGCGGCGGTCGCGGCCGCGGATCCACCCGATGAGCCGCCGGGGACCTTGGTGGTATCCCAAGGATTCTTGACCGGTCCGTAGTAGCTGGTTTCGTTGGACGAGCCCATGGCGAACTCGTCCATGTTGGCCTTACCCAACATCACGGTGCCGGCACCTTTGAGGCGCGCGACCACGGTGGCATCGTAGGGGGCAATAAAATTGTCCAGCATCCGTGAGCCGCAGCTGGTCTTCACCCCGTCGGTGCAGAAAATGTCTTTATGAATGAGGGGGATGCCGAGCAGCGGGCCGGTCTCCCCGGCGGCAAGCCGGGCATCCGCGGCAGCCGCATCCTTGAGCGCCCGCTCAGGGGTCAGCGTGATGAACACGTTCAAACCCGGGTTCAGGCGCTCGATACGGCTTAGTAAGTGCCGGGTGAGCTCCACACTGGAGATTTGTCGCTTGGTCAGGCGTTCGGCGAGCTCGCCGATGAAGAGGTTATGCAGCATCGCTCAAGAATAGCAGCTACTCGATCACCCTCGGCACCACATACAAGCCCGCGGCCACCGCGGGCGCAATGACTTGGTACTTTTCGTGATGGTCGCTTTCGGTCGGCACATCGGGGCGCAGCCGCTGGTGCTGGCCTTCGAGCGGGTGGGCCATGGGTTGCACGCCGGCGGTTTCTGCGCGCGACAGCTCGTCGACGAAGCTGACGATGCTCGACAGGCTGCTCACGTACACCGGCATCTCCTGCTCGGTGATGGAGAGCCGCGCAAGGTGCGCAATTTTTTCAACGTCGTGACGGGTTAGGCTCATAGATTGTTGCTCAAAGTGCGCGGCAACTCACGCAAAATTAGCTTGTAGGATGATACACGTTGCCTTGTGATATGTCGTGTCGGTTGTTACATTAGCCGATCTTTTTTAACCCTAAAAGCTGACGAAAAATACCCCATGTTCAAACGCCTTAGAGGTTATTTCTCCAATGACCTCTCAATTGATCTTGGAACCGCGAACACACTGATCTACGTCCGTGAACGCGGCATCGTTCTGAACGAGCCCTCCGTGGTCGCGGTACAGGATGAACCGACACGCGGCGGTAAAATCATCGTCGCCGTCGGTGTGGAAGCCAAAAACATGCTGGGGCGCACCCCCGGCCATATCACCGCCGTCAGGCCCATGAAGGACGGGGTGATCGCGGACTTCACCTACACCGAGAAGATGCTGCAGTACTTCATCAAGAAGGTGCACGGCAACCGCTTCTTGAGCCCCAGTCCCCGGGTATTGGTCTGCGTCCCCTTCGGCTCGACCCAGGTCGAGCGGCGCGCCATCAAGGAGTCGGCTGAGGGTGCGGGCGCCCGTAGCGTCGACATCGTGCCGGAACCGATGGCAGCCGCCGTCGGCGCAGGCCTGCCGGTCCAGGAAGCACGCGGCTCCATGGTGCTGGACATCGGCGGCGGTACCTCGGAAGTGGCGGTCATTTCCCTGAACGGCATCGTCTACGCGGCCAGCGTTCGCATCGGCGGCGACAAGTTCGACGAAGCCATTACCAACTACGTCCGCCGCAATTACGGCATCCTGATCGGCGAGGCCACGGCGGAGCGCATCAAACTGGAGATCGGATCGGCCTATCCCGGCCAGACGGTGCGCGAAATTTCCGTCAAGGGACGCAACCTCTCGGAGGGCGTACCGCGCAGTTTCACCTTGAACTCCAACGAGATCTTGGAAGCCCTGCAAGAACCCCTGCAAGGCATCGTCGGGGCGGTCAAGCAAGCGCTGGAACAGACCCCGCCCGAGCTCGGCGCCGACGTGGCCGAACGCGGCATCGTATTGACGGGGGGCGGCGCATTGCTGCGCGACGTCGACAAGCTGCTCATGGAAGAAACCGGCTTGCCGGTGGTCATCGCCGACGATCCGCTGACCTGCGTGGCGCGCGGCGGCGGTCGAATCCTCGAACTTACCGAAGAACACGGACCCGGCATTTTCGGACTGGAGTGATGCAAGCGACCCGGCTCCCGTCCACAAAATCTTGCGCCCATGGTCACCTTTCGTAGCACCGACGCCTCGGGCCGAACCACGGGACTTCTGTTCCGCTGCGTCCTGTACGCGCTGCTGGCCTTGGGCCTGATCATCGTCGACAAACGCTATGATCATCTGGGCAGGATTCGCCGGCTGCTCTCCGTCGTCGCCTACCCCGTGCAGGTCGCGGTATCCAGCCCCTTCGAAGGTTGGAACTGGTTTCGCGACAGCGTCACCACCCGCGACGCACTGCGCGCCGACAAGACCAAACTCGAGGCCGAACTGCGCGTGGCGCAGTTTCGCCTGCAGCGCTATGAGGCCCTGGAGGCCGAGGCACAGAGGCTGCGCGCATTGCGCGACAATACGGCCGCGGTCACGGACCGCTTCATCGTGGGCGACGTGATGAGCGTGGATTTGGACGCCTTCCGCGAGCGCGTGCTGGTGGACAAAGGGGCCGGCGACGGCATCTACGTGGGCCAGGCGGTGCTCGATTCCGGGGGCGTGTTCGGACAGGTGGCGCGTGTCGGGCAAATGACCAGCGAGGTCATTCTGGTCAGCGACGCCGCTCACGCCATCCCCGTACAGATCAATCGCAATGGCCTGCGCACCATTGCCGTTGGCACCGGCGAGACCAATCGCTTGAAGCTACCCTACCTGCCTACCAGCGCCGATGTACTCGCCGGCGACTTGCTGGTCACCTCCGGCTTGGGCGGGGTTTTTCCGGCCGGCTATCCGGTCGGCACCATTGCCGAGGTCAAGCGCGACCCCGCGCAGTCCCTGGCGGATGTCGATGTCAAACCCGCCGCCGCGCTCGACCGCTCGAAGGAGCTTCTGTTCGTGTGGCTCAAGCCCCAGGCCGCGGAAGTATTGCCGCCGCCCAAACCCGCACCGGTACCGAAGAAATGATGCGCGAAGGGCGAATCCGCCGCCTGCCCGTGGCGCTGTCGTCCTTGGTCGCCTTGGCGCTTGCGGTGCTGCCGCTGCCCGCGGTGCTCGATGCCTTTCGGCCGGATTTTCTGGTGCTGGTGGTTTTCTATTGGTGTATCGCGTCGCCGCGGGCCGGCGGCCTGTCGTTGGCGTTCTTTTCGGGACTCGCGCTCGATGTGATCAACGGCGTGGTGCTGGGGCAGCACGCGCTGGCGCTCACGCTCATGGGCGCCTGGGCCACGCATCTGCGTCTGCGCATCCGCGTGTTCTCCGTTCTCTCGCAGTGCCTGACGATTTTCGCGCTGCTGACAGGCTACCAATTCGTGCTGTTCTGGGTGGATGGGGCCACCGGCAACCCGGTGACCACCTTCGGCCGCTGGCTCGCGCCCTTTATCGGCGCGCTGCTTTGGCCACTGCTCGGCAATATCTTGAGCAAAGCCCATGAGCGCTAGGAGCGGCGATGATCTTCGATGAATTCTCGCCGTCGCGCACTCGCAGAACCCTGACCGCCGGCGGCAAAACGCTGCGCGCGCTGGGCTTGGACGGGCCGCTCACCGGGGTATTGGCGGTCATCGTCTGCATCGGCATCTTGGTGGTGTATAGCGCCTCGGGACAGAACTGGCGCATGGTGCAGCACCACTTGGTCAATATCGGTATCGCCGTGGCCGCCATGCTGGCTCTGGCCAAATTCGCCACGCCGCAATACCTGCGCATGTTTGCCCCCATCGCCTATGTGATCGGCGTGCTGCTGCTCATCGTGGTGGATGTCACCGGCCATATCGGCAAGGGCGCGCAGCGCTGGCTCGACATTGGATTCATGCGCTTCCAGCCCTCCGAGATCATGAAGCTCGCGGTACCGATGGCCTGTGCCTGGTACATGCACGAACGCCCACTGCCGCCGACCTTCCTGGACTTGATCGTCATGGGCGTCATGATCGCCATTCCCACCGCCATGATCGTCACGCAGCCGGACTTGGGAACCGCCTTGCTGATTGCCGCATCCGGGCTGATCGTCATGCTGTTGGCCGGACTGCAGATCAGCCTCATTCTGATCTCGATCCCCTTGCTCGGCGGCGCCGCGTGGGGAGCCTGGCACTTCATCCACGACTATCAGCGCCAGCGCATTCTGACATTCCTGAACCCGGAGAACGACAGGCTCGGTGCCGGCTACCACATCATCCAATCGCAAATCGCCATCGGCTCCGGCGGGGTCTTCGGCAAGGGCTACATGAACGGCAGCCAGGCGCAGCTGGAATTCCTCCCGGAACGCTCCACCGATTTCATCTTTGCCGTGATCGGCGAGGAATTCGGGCTGCTCGGACAGCTGTTGATCCTATCCCTGTACGGCGTGGTCATCGGCCGCGCTCTGTACCTGGCCATGCAGGCGCAGGGGACCTTCGCGCGGTTGACCGGCGGGGCGATTGCGCTGAGCTTTTTCGTGTATGTGTTCGTCAACTCCGGCATGGTGAGCGGCATTCTGCCCGTGGTGGGGGTGCCGCTGCCCATGATCAGCTATGGCGGCACCTCGATGGTCACCTTGTTGGCGGGCTTCGGCATTCTCATGTCGCTGCATTCGCATCGCAAACTCATTGGATCGTAGGATGTCAAAGCTGCTGCTGTCGGCCGCGCTGGCGATGTTTTGCGTCGAACCCGCCGCCGCGATCGATACCCGGCGCGCAGACGTCAAGGAATTCATCGCGCACATGGCCGACACCTATTCCTTCAAAAAGCGCGCTCTGCGCAAGCTGCTCAAGGATGCGGAATTTCAGCCGGCCATCGTCGAGGCCATCGCCAAGCCCGCCGAGAAGGCCAAGCCATGGTACGAGTATCGCCCGATCTTCGTGACCGAACGGCGCATTCAAGAGGGCGTGGAATTCTGGACGGCGCACCGCCAGGCTCTCGATCAAGCCAGCATCCACAGTGGTGTGGCGCCGGAATACCTGGCAGCGATTCTCGGTGTCGAGACTTTTTACGGGCGGCGCACGGGCGCCTACCGCGTGCTCGACGCACTGGCCACGCTGTCCTTCGACTACCCGCCGCGCGCAAAATTCTTCCGTGACGAGCTGGAGCAATTTCTGCTGCTCACCCGTGACGGCCGCCTCGACCCCAAGACCGTCAAGGGGTCTTACGCCGGTGCCATGGGCGCACCGCAGTTCATGCCCTCGAACTACCGGCGCTTCGGCGTCGATGCGGATGCCGACGGTCGCATCGACTTGTGGAGCGATTGGCTGGATGTCTGCGCCAGCGTCGGCAACTACTTGAAGGAGCACGGCTGGAATGCGGGCGAACCCGTCTTGGCGGAAGCCAGCGTCGCGCCCGAGCGGGCTGCCGATCTGGATGGCCGCAAGCTGGTGTTGTCGGAGACCGTCGCCTCGCTCACGGCGAAAGGGGTCAACTTTGACAGCGCGCTACCCGGGGAAGCTCCCACCCTTCTGATCGCCGTCGATGAGGCGGACGGCGTCCATTGGCGCGTCGGCTACAATAATTTCTACGTGATCACCCGCTACAACCACAGCGCGCTGTACGCCATGGCGGTCTACGAATTGGCCACCGCCGTCAAGCAGCGCATGCTCGAGGCCGACGCCGGGCAGTCGCCCGCGGCTGCCCAGCCGGCGGCGGCTTCGCCCGCCCCAGCCGCACCCCAGACGGCCTCACCGATCCCAGTCACCCCGGCCTCGCCCCCCGCGACCACGCCGTGAAGCTCACGCGCGCATTGGCCTTGCCGTGCTGCGCCCTGGTCGTGTGCGGGGTCGCCGCGTGCTCCAGCGCACCGCCACGCCCAACCGCCCCGCAACCTCAGCCGCCGCTCGAAACGGCACCGGCGACGGCGGCATCGGTACCCGACGCGGTGCCCCGCATCGAGCCGCGCTCTCGCAACGGCAATCCGCCGTTTTACGACGTTCTAGGCAAACGCTACTTCGTGCTGTCCTCGAGTGTCGGCTATGTCGAGCGCGGTGTCGCATCCTGGTACGGGCCCGGCTTCCACAAGGCCCAGACATCCAGCGGCGAGCCCTATGACATGTACGGCATGACGGCTGCCCACAAGACTCTGCCCTTGCCCGCCTATGCGCGCGTCACCAACTTGCAGAATGGGCGCAGTGTGGTGGTTCGCATCAACGATCGCGGACCCTTCGTCGGCAATCGAATCATCGACCTGTCCTATACCGCCGCGTCCAAGCTGGACATGCTGCGCAACGGCACTGCCATGGTGGAGGTACGCAGCCTCGATGCCGCGCCTCAGACGGATGCGCAGGCTGCGGCCGAATCGCCCGCCGCCGTTCCGGTCCCCGGCAGCCTGTTCATACAGGCCGGCGCATTCAGCGACCCGAAGAACGCCGAGCGCCTGGCGGAGAAGTTGCGCACGGGCGAGTATGGCAAGGTATTCGTCCGCGACAATGAAATCGCCGGCCGCAGGATGTATCGCGTCAGGATCGGTCCGGTGCCCGATGTCGCCGAATTCGATCGCATCGTTGCGGCACTGGAGCAAGCCGGCATCCATGATGCCCATCTTGCGCTGGATTGAGCGTCTATTGCCCTATGGCGAACCCAAGTACACTAGCAGCCTGTCTGAGGGTTCCCCGCAACACGCGATACTTAAGACAGGCTCCTAGCTTTCACCCAAGGTATGCATTGACCATGTATCGTCATCTGATTGCGAGTCTCTCCATCGCGAGCATCATGGGGGCGGCCTGTTGGGCCGCCGTACCCGCCACGGCCGCAGCTCCAACCGCGGCAGCTCCAACCACTGCCGCGAAGGCAACTGCGACATCGACGCCGGCAGCACCGCCCGCCATCGCAATCCCCACTGCGCCTCAAGTCGACGCCCGCGCTTATATTTTGGTCGACTACCAAACCAACCAGGTGCTCGCCGAGAAGGAACCGGCGGCGCGGATGGAGCCGGCCAGCCTTACGAAACTGATGACCGCCTACATCGTTTTCCGCGAATTGGCCGCCGGCAAACTCAAGCTGGAGGACATGGTCAACGTGAGCGAGCATGCTTGGCGTTCCGAGGGATCGCGCACGTTCATCGAGCTCGGCAAGCCGGTGACGGTTCAGGATCTCATCCTCGGCATGATCGTGCAGTCCGGCAACGATGCCACCATCGCTCTGGCGGAGCGCATCGCCGGGACCGAAGACACCTTCGTGCAACTGATGAATTCCACCGCCAAGCAATTGAACATGGTCGGGACGCATTTCGAGAACAGTACGGGACTCCCCTCGCCGCAGCACTACACCACCGCGCGCGACATGTCGCAGCTGGCCAATGCCATGATCCGCGATTTCCCGCAGTTCTATAAGTACTACTCGATACGCGAGTTCGAGCACAACGGCATCAAGCAGCAAAATCGCAATGGCCTGCTCGAGAAAGATCCCAGCGTCGACGGATTGAAAACCGGCCACACCGATTCCGCCGGTTTCTGTCTCGTGACCTCGTCGCATCGGGACGGCATGCGCCTGGTCTCGGTGGTCCTCGGATCGACCAGCATGAAAGGCCGGGAGAATGCCAGCGCCGCGTTGTTGAGCTACGGCTTCACGTTCTATGACACCAAACTCGTGGTGAAAGGCGGCGCCGTGTTGGCCAGCACGCGCGTTTGGAAGGCGGCGCAGTCGCCCGTGGAAGTGGGCATCAAGGAGGATCTATACATGACGCTGGCGCGCGGCCAGAGCGCCGTCAATACGGTGGTGGATGTCATGCCGAAGCTCATCGCGCCGCTGGCCGCGGATGCCAATGTCGGCACGCTGCGCGTGTTCAGCGGCGGCAAGAGCCTGGCCACGGTGCCGTTGCAACCGCTCAAACCGGTTCCCGCCGGCGGCTGGTGGCGGCGGCTCATCGATACCATTCGTCTATGGTTCGCATGAGCGGACCGCTGCCGGTTTGCTACTTGAACGGCAACTTTTTGCCGCTCACCGAAGCGCGGATTTCGCCGTTCGATCGCGCCTTTCTGTTTGGCGATGGAGTTTACGAAGTCATCCCCGTCTACGGATCGCGGCCCTTTCGGCTGCGCCAGCATTTGGACCGCCTCAACCGCAGCCTTGGCGGGATCCGCATGACGCCGCCGTTGGCGCATGGAGATTGGGCCCATGTCTGCCAGGAATTGATCTCTCGTAATCATGCCGACGAGGCCTATCTTTACATGCAGGTGAGCCGCGGCGCCGAGTTCGGCCGCAATCATCTGTGGCCCGAAGGGCTGAAGCCGACCTTGTTCGCGTACCTCACGGAGCTCGAGCCGCTGCCGTCCGCCCTTGCGGACAACGGCGTGGCCGCCGTGACCGCACCGGAAATCCGCTGGGCGCGGCGCGACATCAAGTCCACGTCCCTGCTAGGAAATCTCTTGTTGAAGAAGTTGGCCGCGGACGCCGGTGCGTTCGAAACCATCATGCTGGAGAACGGCGAATTGACCGAAGGCTCTTCCACCACGGTTCACGTCGTGAAGAACTCCGTCATCCATACCCCGCCGAACAGCCATCACATCCTGCCGGGCACCACCCGCGATGTGGTGACGGAACTCGCCGATCTTCTGTCGATACGCAACGTGAGCGCGCCGATTCCGGAATCGGCGCTGCGCGCCGCGGACGAAATCTGGCTGGCGTTCTCGACCCGCGGCGTGTTGCCGGTGACGAAACTCGACGGCGTGCCGGTGGGCGCGGGTAAGCCGGGGCCGCTTTTCAAGCGGATGAGCATTGCATTCACCAACTATGTCCGCGAACTGGGCAGGACACCGGCGCTATGAGCGGCACGCCGGTACAGGAGTTTCCCAGTGAATTCCCCATCAAGGTCATGGGCCGTCAGGGCAGCGACCTGCGTGCTCTTACCCAGGCCATCATCGAGCGGCACGCCGGACCCATCGCGGAATCCCGGGTGAAAACCCGCACCAGCGCGGACGGTAACTTTCTGGCGCTCACCTACATGGTGCTCGCGACCAGCCGCGAACAGCTGGACACGATTTACCGCGAGTTGACGGCCTGCAAATCGGTCTTGATGGCGCTGTAACGAGGGGCACTGTCGCCGGGATGCATGGCATCCGGCTCGTACCCCAGATTACGCAGCAAGTGCGGCGTCAAATCCCGCGCCACCGTTTCGAGGCCGCCGCGCACTCCATGGTCGGCGAGTCGCGTCACGCGTAAATCGCGATATCCGCACACATTGATGCGTTCGAACGGCTGCGGATCCAAGGACACATTGAGCGCCATGCCGTGATAGCACGCGCCGCGCCGGATGCGCAGGCCAATGCTGGCGAGTTTCGCGCCGTCGATGTATACCCCCGGCGCCTGCCGAGATCCGGCGGCGGTCAATCCGCGCGTCGCCGCATAGGCGATCACGGCATTTTCGAGCGCCACCACCAAGTCGCGCGGACCCAACTTCAGCCGGCGCAAGTTCAGCAAGGGATAAATCATCAATTGCCCGGGACCGTGATAGGTCACCTGGCCGCCCCGGTCGATTTGCACCACCGGGATGTCGCCGGGCGCCAGCAAGTGCTCGCGGCTGGCATTCAGCCCGAGGGTGAATACGGGCGGATGCTCCGCGAACCAGATCTCATCGGGCGTGAAGTCTTGCCGCTCGTCGGTGAAGCGCTGCATGGCGTGCCATGTCGGTTCGTACGGCGCCGTCCCGAGGTAACGAATCACAGGCAGACCGTTCATCGCACTCAGCGCGCCAGCGCCTTGGCGGCAAGCGTTGCGTTGTCCAGCCCCGCATTGTTGCGCGCCAACGCCTGTTCGGCGCGATAGCTGGATCTCACCAGCGGTCCGGACACGCATTCCAGAAACCCAAGTTCCAGCGCCCATTCCCGATAGCGGTCGAATTCCTGCGGGGTGACGAATCTCTCCACATTCAAGTGATTTGCCGTGGGGCGCAGATACTGCCCCAGGGTCACCACGTCGACCTGCGCTGCGCGCAAATCCGTCAAGGTGTCGCGAATTTCCGCTTCGGTCTCACCCAATCCGAGCATCAAACTAGTCTTGGTGAGGACGGCGGGTTTGTAGATCTTGGCCGCCGCGAGCACGCCGATGGTCTGCTCGTACCCGGCCCGCGGATCGCGGACCGGATGCGTCAGGCGCCTCACGGTCTCGACGTTCTGCGCGAACACGTCAACGCCGGAATCAAGCACGGTCCGTACGTCCGCCATGACGCCCTGAAAATCCGGTGTCAGCGCTTCCACCGCGGTGCCGGGGTTCACGCGCTTGATGGCGCGCACGGCAGCGGCATAGTGCGCGGCGCCGCCATCGCTCAGATCGTCGCGGTTCACGGAGGTCAGCACCACGTACTTGAGCCGCATCAGTTCGACCGACTTGGCGACGTTCTCGGGTTCCTCCGCGTCCAGCCAGCCGCGCGGGTTGCCGGTATCCACCGCGCAGAAGCGGCACGCGCGCGTACACACCGATCCCATCAGCATGATGGTGGCGGTTCCCGCGTTCCAGCATTCACCGATGTTGGGACACTTCGCCTCCTCGCACACCGTGCTCAGGCGATGCTCGCGCACGATTTGCTTCACCGCGCCGAAGGCAGCGCCGGTCCCTAAGGGCGCGCGCAGCCAT
The DNA here is from genome assembly GCA_021323735.1 of Gammaproteobacteria bacterium. Taxonomy (GTDB): domain Bacteria; phylum Pseudomonadota; class Gammaproteobacteria; order Steroidobacterales; family Steroidobacteraceae; genus Bog-1198. The sequence goes on along the minus strand of JAJPKM010000045.1, from coordinate 49,652 downwards.
GCAGGCTTGCGTGGGGCCGCGCCGGCACCTTGCGCGGGAAGTTGCGACTGCTTGACGCCGTCCTTGATGGCCGTGAAGCCCTGCGAGGTGGTGTACTTCTCGCCGCTGCGCGCCGGGCGGATGGGGATGCCTTTGAACTCGGACATGCGGCAATTGTACTCCAGCGGGTCTTGCATCGAAAAAATCCACGAGGAACGGACTTTTGCATCGATTTTCGGCGCACGCGGACGGCCGAGCTCGCGCTCCGGCGCCGCTAGGGTACCCGCCGGCCATTGATCGCGGCCAGCCGTTCAGGCGTTCCCACGTCCTCCCAAAACCCGGTATAGAGCTGCGCGGAACAGCGTCCGGCCGCCATGGAACGCAGCATCAGCGGCTTGAGAGGAAATACGCCGTCGACGCAGTCGGCGAAGAACGCGGCGCGATAAACCGCGATGCCGGAAAATGTATGGAGCTCGGCAGCCGCCGCCTTGGCCTCGCCGGCCTCGATGCCGAAATCGCCCTTCAGGTAACCGGGAGTGGGGACCAACACCAGGTGCGCATCGCGAGCGGCATCCAGTCGCAGCGTCTCGAGCGGAAAATCCGTATAGATATCGCCTGCGACCACGGCGAAGGGGCCGGGAGCGAGATGGGGCAGCACCCGAAAAATGCCGCCGGCGGTTTCGAGCGCGCGGGGCGCCTCGTCGCTGTAGGAGATGCTCGCGCCATAACGCGCCCCGTCGCCCAGGTGCTCGCGGATCTGCGAACCCAGCCAGGCAAGATTGATCACGATGCGATCGATGCCGGCGCCCACCAAGCGCACCACGTGGCGCTCGATCAGGGATTGACCGTGGACGCGCAGCAAGGGCTTGGGCGTAACGTCCGTCAAGGGCCGCATGCGCTCGCCTCGACCCGCGGCCAGTATCATCCCCGCCGTCGGACGCTCGGGCGAGCTCACGTGAGCACGCGCCGCTGCGCGCCGTCGAACTTAGGATCGATGTGCTTGGCGAGAAATTCGGCGAATGGCGCCGCTTCGGCATAGCTTGCGGCGGTGTCCCGCACATAGTCGAGCACGCGCGGCAAATCATTCAGGTACTGCGGCTTGCCATCCCGGTAGAACAGGCGCGCGAAGATGCCCAGCACCTTGATATGGCGCTGCAGACCGACAAGATCGAACCAGCGGAGGAATTCGCGGGAATCCGCCGTCATCGAAAATCCGCTCTCGAGCAATTTCTCGCGGTACTCCAATACCCATGCGCGCACCTGCGCGCGGGGCCACGCGATGTAGCAATCCTTGAGCAGGGACGCCAAGTCGTAGGTCACCGGACCCAATACGGCGTCTTGGAAATCCAGGATGCCGGGATTGTCCTGCGGGGTCACCAAGAGATTGCGCGAATGGTAGTCGCGATGCACGAACACGGCGGGTTGCGCGCTTGCAACTTGGACCAGGCACTCGAACAATGCACTCAGCATGGAGCGCTCTTCGCCGCCCACGATCAGTCCCAGATGACGCTGCAGAAACCATTCCGGCATGAGTTCCATCTCCCGCAGCAGCAAGGCTCGGTCATAGCGGGGCAATTCGCGCGCAACGGCCGGGTCGGCCATCTGCATGACTCTCAGCGCCTTCAGCGCATCGGCGTACAGCCGTTGCGCCGCGCCCGGCTTGGGCAGTTCATCCAAATATTGGCGTGTGCCTAAGTCCGACAGCAGCAGAAAACCGCGGTCCATGTCCCGCGCCAGGACGATGGGCACGTTGAGATCCATGTTGGCCAACAGCCTGGCCACCCGGAGGAAGGGAGCCGAGTCTTCCTTGTCGGGCGGTGCATCCATGACGATGTAGGAATCGCCGCCCCGCGTCACGCGAAAATATCGCCGAAAGCTCGCATCGACCGAGGCGGGAACTATCGAGCAGCCGCCGAATCCCAAATCCTCCGTCACCCACTGCGTGAGGCGCGCGAGGCGGGAATCACTTGCATCCGATACTTCCATGCTTGACCATTCGTAGACCGCAAATGCGGCGATTCAAGTATACCGACTAAGGCGACGCATTTTGCCCATGGCTTCTCAGGTTCGGGCCGCATTGATCTTCCTCTGTCTCGCATGCTCCCCGGCGCGCGCCGCGGACGTTTGCCCCGCGCCGCCCAAATTCACTTTCGTTCGTCCCGCCGATATCCCGATTGACGATCATCGCATCTTCATCGACACCGACGAGGGCCAGATTTCCGCCGACGGCAGCGCGGTGCTGAACGGCCGGGTGGTCGTTCGCCAGGATCAGCGCAGCATCGGCGCCGATTCGGTCACGTACGACGCCGACCGCGAGAAAGTCACCGTCACCGGCAAGGTGGATTTCCTCGATCCACAACTGCGGGTGAACAGCGACAAGGGCAGCTACGTGCAGGACGGCGACGCCAATTTCAACGAGGCCTTCTTCCAGCTGATGAACCGCAACGGCCGCGGCTTCGCCAAGAACGTCAATCTGACTCCGGAGGGCAAGGTGGAACTGGACAGCGTCCGCTACACCAGCTGTCCGGCCGGTCACGAAGACTGGAGTCTGAGCGCGTCGGACATCAACCTCGATACCCAGCTGCAGACCGGCGTGGCACATCATGTGACCATGCGCTTCAAGGATGTACCGATTTTCTACACGCCCTACCTCTCGTTTCCGCTGGGCGATGAGCGCAAGAGCGGCGTGCTGTTCCCAAGCCTCGGTCACTCCGGCAGCAATGGCTTCGATGCAGAGGTGCCGTACTACTTCAACCTGGCGCCGAACTACGACTTGACCCTGACACCGGGCGTGCTGACCGCGCGCGGCGTGGAGCTCGCCGAGGATTTCCGCTATTTGACCGCCGGCTCGCACGGCCTGCTGGACGCCAACTTCTTGCCCAACGACAAGCAGCAGCATAACGACCGCAGCTACGTGCGCTATACGGACGTGACGGACATCATGCACGGACTGCGCTTCGACGCCGACATCGCCAACGTCAGCGACGTGGATTACTTTCAGAGCTTTGCCGTGGGCACCGAGCAGACCAGCGTAACCTTCCTCGAGCGCCGGATGGATGTTCTCTACTACGATGATGCCTGGCGCATCCGCGGTCAGCTGCAAAATTATCAAACCATCGACACGACGGTGGTTGCCGCCGAACGCCCCTACTCGCAGGTACCGAGGGTGCAGGCGAGCGCGCTGTATCCGATCGAAAACAGCAAATTCGAATTCGCCTTCGACAGCGAAGCCGTCAATTTTCTGCGCGGGGTGGGCCCGACGGGTGTGCGGCTGAATCTGTCGCCCGAGATACGGTGGTCGAGCCGCGGCAGGGGCTACTTCTTCGAGCCGGCCTTGGGCTACGACTTCACGCAGTATGACTTGAAGGATGCGGGCGCGGGTAAACCCAGCACCCCGTCGCGGGCGCTGCCCTATGCACGGGTGGACACCGGCTTGGTGTTCGAACGTGAAGCGGGCGCACAGGGCCAGCGCACCCAAACGCTCGAGCCGCGGCTGGTCTACAGCTACGTTCCCTTCCGCAATCAGGACGAATTGCCGGTATTCGACAGCAGCCTCCCCGATCTTAACTTGACCGAACTGTTCCGCACCAACCGCTACGTCGGCGCCGATCGCATCGGCGATGCCAACCAGGTGGCACTGGCGGTGACCACGCGGCTGTTCGATACCGTATCCGGAACACAGTATCTGTCGGCGACCGTCGGCCAGATTCGTTATTTCGCAACCCCGCGGGTCGATTTCCCGCAGGACGCGCTGGCGCTGGCCCAGGAGATCCGCGGCCAGAATGCGCCGCTGCCGGGCGTGATACCCGTCGTGAATCCCTTGGCCTTGCCCGGCGCCCTGATAGCCCCCGGCGGACAGTCTTACGTCGCCTTCCCCGGCCAATACTTCTTCGGCCAGTACCCGTATGGCTTGGGAAAGGCGGCGCAGGCGCTTGCGCTGGGGCAGAACCCCGCATTCCCCGCCTCGGACATCGTCGCGGAAGTGGCCCTGACGGGCTACAAGCATTTGGGGGTCAACCTCGACTACCAGTGGAATCCTTACACCTCGCAAACCGAGAAATCGGAGATTGCAGTCCAGTACCGGCCCGATCCGAACCGCGTGGTCAACCTCGGCTACCGCTTTCAGGAGGGCATTCTCAAGCAGTGGGACGGCTCCTTCGCATGGCCCATCGCCGGGCATTGGAATGCCGTGGGACGCTGGGTGTACTCGCTCCAGGACCGGGAAACCATCGAGCAAGTGGCCGGCGTTGAATATAAGAGCTGCTGCTACAAGGTTCAGCTGGTGCAGCGCCGCTACCTCAGTATCCGTCCGGGCACCACCACCGTGGGGGGCACCCTGGACACCTCGATTGCATTACAATTGGAACTGACGGGGTTAAGTTCGGTCGGAAAACGTGAGGATTCCTTCCTGGAACAGTCGATCCGCGGGTATTCGACCCGCGACCCGAGCATCCACTAGATAGGTTATTTAGGATTTCGACCCATGCGTAAAGTTGCCCAACTCTGTGCGATTCTGATCGCGCAGATGCCGCTGCTGTCCCCGTCCCATGCGCAGACCCGCGACATCAGCGCCCATGGCGAGATGCTCGACCGTATCGCCGCCATCGTCAACGACGGGCTGGTCTTGAAGAGCGAACTCGATGTGCAAATGTCCTCGGTGCAGAAGCGCCTGCAGGACCAGCGCGTCGAACTGCCCTCGCAGAGCGTGCTTCAGCAGCAGGTGCTCGATCGCCTGGTCCTGCAGGAAATCCAGTTACAGCGTGCGAAGCACGTCGGCCTCAGCGTGACGGACGAGCAGTTGAACGGCGCCCTGCAGGAGATCGCGGCGCGAAACAACATCCCCTTCGATCAGTTGCCGACGGCCCTCGGCGCGCAGGGAGTGGACTACAAGGCGTATCGCGAATCGATGCGCAAGGAACTCACCTTGAGCACGTTGCGGCAGCGCGACGTGATTGCCCACATCAATGTCTCCCCGCATGAGCTCGAGCAATATCTTGCGCGCCAGCAAAACGCGGCCTCGAACGATGAGTTCAACGTGTCGCACATCTTGTTGTCGCTGCCGGCCGCCGCCACGCCGCAGCAGCTGGAGGAGATTTCGAAAAAGGCCCAGGACGTCGCCGCGCGCGCCGCCAAGGGGGAGGACTTCGGCCAGCTCGCCATCGCCAACTCGAACAGCCAGACTGCGCTCGACGGCGGACAGCTCGGCTGGCGCAAAGGCGCGCAATTGCCGCAATTCATCTTGGACTTGGTGGTCAAGCTGAAGCCGGGCGCGGTGAGCGAACCGGTCCGTACGCCGAGCGGCTTTCACATCGTGAAACTCAACGAGCGCCGCAGCGGCGAGGCGCCGGTAATCATCAACCAGATCCACGTGCGGCACATTCTCATGAAGCCGAATGAGTTGGACGACGATGAGACGGTGCGCCAGAAGCTTGCCAAACTTCGCGATCGGATCGAGAAAGGCGAGAGCTTTGCGGGTATCGCCTCGACCGCTTCCGAAGACCCCGGCTCGGCGCCCGACGGCGGCGATCTGGGTTGGAGCGGTCCGGGCACCTTCGTACCAGAGTTCGACAAGGCCATCGCCGAATTGAAGGACAACGAGATCAGCGAACCCTTCAAGACCCGCTATGGCTGGCATATCGCGCAGATGCTGGGCACCCGCACCTACGACAGCACCGATGATGTGCGGCGTCAGAAAGCGTTTGCCGCCATCCGCGAGAGCAAGGCCGACGAAGAAACGGAGCTTTGGCTGCGCCGGCTGCGCGACGAAGCCTTCGTTGAGACGAAGATGTAATGCTCAGGCGGCGCCTCTTCGTCGACTCCCTCGAAACCAAGATGTAGTGTACATACCTCGCATCGTCATCACGTCGGGCGAACCGGCCGGTGTAGGACCTGACACCTGCGTCGCACTGGCGCAAACGGATTGGCAAGCCGATCTGGTGGTCGCGGCCGATGCGCAGCTTCTGGCTGCCACCGTGGCCGCGCTCGGGCTGGCATTGACGGTGGAACACTATGACCCCCGGCGTCCCGCCAGGGCACATCGCGCCGGGACGCTGCGGGTCATGCACATACCGACGAGTCATCCGGTGGTGGCAGGACGCCCCGACGTGCGCAATGCCTCGTACGTGATCGACATGCTGGATCGGGCGTGCGACGGCTGTACGAACGGCGAGTTCGCCGCCATGGTGACCGCGCCGGTGCAAAAGAGCACGTTGCTGGACGCAGGCTTCGCCTTCAGCGGCCACACGGAATATCTTGCGGCGCGCACTCGGTCGGCCATGCCGGTGATGCTGCTGGTCAACGATCGGTTGCGAGTGGCCCTGGTAACCACTCACTTGGCGCTCGCCGATGTGCCGCTCGCCATCACCAAGGACCGGCTGCGCACGACGCTGCGCATCGTCAATATGGACTTGGAACGGCATTTCTCCTTGGCACCGCCGAGAATCTCCGTGCTGGGCTTGAATCCGCATGCCGGCGAAGGCGGCCATTTGGGCCGCGAAGAATTGGACATAATCGGGCCCGTGGTTCGGGAACTTCAGGACGAGGGGCTGAATTTGCAGGGCCCGGTTCCCGCCGACACAGCCTTCACGCCGCGCTTCCTCGAAACCACCGACGTCATCGTGGCCATGTATCACGACCAGGGACTGCCCGTCATCAAGCATGTCGGATTCGGCCATGCCGTGAACATGACCTTGGGATTGCCGATTTTGCGCACCAGCGTCGACCATGGGACAGCGCTTGGGCTGGCGCGAACGGGGAAGGCTGATACCGGGAGCCTGCGCGCGGCTCTGACCCTTGCCATCGAACTGGCCAGTGCGCGCAGCGACCATGCCGGTTCGTAAACGCTTTGGCCAGCACTTCCTGCACGATCCGGGCGTCATCCGCCGCATCGTCGACGGCGTGGCCCCCACGCCCGGTGAACGCATCGTAGAAATCGGCCCCGGACGCGGTGCACTGACCTGGGAGCTGCTGCGCCGTGCTCGAACCCTGGATGTCATCGAGATCGACCGCGACTTGGCGCGATCGCTCGAGGAGGATGCGCGTGCGGCCGGTGCGCTGCACGTGCACGTCGAGAATGCGCTTGAAACCGACTTCGTGCAGTTGCGCGCGGAAGGCCCGCCGCTGCGCGTCGTCGGCAATCTGCCCTACAACATCTCGACTCCGCTGCTGTTTCGGCTCTTGTCCCAGCGGTCGGCCATTGCGGACATGCACTTCATGCTACAAAAGGAAGTCGTGGATCGCATGACCGCGCCGCCGTCGAGCAAGGCGTACGGCAGGTTGACGGTCATGCTCGCCGCGCTGGCCGAAGTCGAGCGGCTGTTCGACGTCGGGCCCGGCGCCTTCCAGCCGCGCCCCAAGGTCTGGTCGGCCGTCGTACGGTTGCTTCCTACGCCCAGGCCTCGCTTCGAGTACGGCGATGACGGTGTTCTGCGCACTCTGGTGACCGCAGCATTTTCGCAGCGGCGCAAAATCCTGAGCAACGGCCTTAAAGGTCTGCTCACGCCGGAGGAAATTGAATCCTGCGGCATCGATTCCCAGCTTCGCCCCGAGGTGCTCACGCCGGCGCAATTCGGCCTGCTCGCTGCCCAGCGCTCTCGGTTATACTCAAAATCGCATGACCGAGTATAGGAAAATCTTGGTATCGTTGGATCTATCGGACGCCAGCGAGCAAATCGCGGTCGCCGGACGCGATATGGCCGCGCGCTCGAATGCCGCGCTGATTCTCATGCATGTCGTCGAGTTCGTGCCTACTGAGCCCATGGGTGAAACGCTGATGCCAACGGTGCAAATCGAGCAGGATCTCGCGCAGCGCTCGCGCGCCAAGCTCGATGAGCTGTCGGCGCGCTTAGGGCTCACGCGCACCTCGGTCCGGGTCGAGGCGGGTAACAAGAAGACCGAAATTTTGCGCGTCGCCAAAGAGGAGGCCGTCGATCTGATCGTCCTCGGCAGCCGCGCACGCCACGGTCTCGGCATCTTGGTAAATTTTACCGAGGACACCGTGCTGCATGCGGCAAACTGCGACGTTCTCGCCATCCGGGTGAGATAGCCATGCAGGGCAGCACTACCGAGCCGGTCGACCCCAGAATCCGGGTCGAAGTCGAAACCACCTATATCGAAGAGCAATCCGATCCGCGCGACAAGCGCTTCGTATTTTCCTGCACCATCACGATTCGCAACGAGGGACAGGTGCCCGCGCGTCTGCTCACGCGCCATTGGATCATCACCGACGCCAACGGCAACGTGAAGGAGACCCGCGGCGACGGGGTGGTCGGCGAGCAGCCGTATCTGAAGCCCGGCCAGGGTTTTCGCTACTCCACCGGCGCGGTCATCGAAACTCCGGTCGGCACCATGCAGGGCACTTATCAGATGCTGGCTGACGATGGCCGGCAGTTCGATGCGCCCATCGCGCCGTTCAGGCTGGCCATGCCCGGAGTGCTGCACTAGGAACCTCTTGGAATTCCCCGTGGCAGCGAGCGAAGGAGCCTGATGGCGCTGTATGCAATCGGTGACGTACAGGGATGCGACGCAGAACTCGCCGCCCTCTTGAGCACCCTGAAATTCTCCGCGGACCGCGACTCGGTCTGGTTCGTCGGCGACCTGGTCAACCGGGGCCCCGATTCTCTGAAAGTGCTGCGCAGAATTCGCGCGATGGGCGATGCCGCCACCGTCACTCTCGGCAATCACGATCTGCATCTGTTGGCCGTGGCGTACGGCGGCGCGCGTTTGCGCGACGACGATACCTTGGACGCGGTGCTGGGGGCACCCGATCGCGCCCTGCTCCTCGAATGGCTCGGCAGCCGATCCCTGTTGCACGAGGATCCGAATCTCAATGTTTGCATGGTGCATGCCGGACTGGCGCCGCAATGGGATCTGCCGTTGGCGAGGGAATGCGCCCACGAATTGGAGCGTGCCCTGAAGCGCGATCCCGAAAAGCTGTTCCGCCGTCTGTATGGTGACCAGCCGGATCGTTGGGACGATGTGTTGGAGGGCGAGGAGCGGCTGCGCTTCATCGCCAACTGTCTCACGCGGCTGCGCTACCTGGATGCGGAGGGCCGCCTGGTGCTGCGCGCCAAAGGATCGCCGAAAAAGGCTCAGAGCAAGGCGCTCATTCCCTGGTTCGAGGCGCCCGGCGCCCGCTGGCGGGGCTCGCGCATCGTCTTCGGCCACTGGTCAACACTGGGCTTCTTCAACAATGCCGACGTCACGGGCTTGGACACGGGGTGTGTCTGGGGCGATCGTCTGACCGCCTTGCGGCTGGATGTGCCGGACGCCAGGCCGGTGCAGGTGGCGTGCGCTTTACCCAGCCAGTCTTAGGCGCCCTCGGCAAGGCGGTACCCCGCCTGAACGGCTCGCCACAGCCATCAGCCCCGTTCTAAGGGATCCTGGCGGCCCGCAAAATTTCACCATGGACGAAAAAGCGGCTCCCGTTACCTTGATAGGGCGCGCAGGTGATGTCTTGTTTCACCTCCCGGGTCGCGAGCTTGGGCAGTATCTGGCGCACGAAGTCCTCGACCAACTCGCAATCGCCGACGCCATAGTTGCGAAAGGCGTCGCTGGTCAGCGTAAAGGGCTCGTAGTGCGCGTCGACTGGAGACAAGTCACCGGCGTGCAGCGGCTGGACAGCCGCATCCGGCAATACGGGCGATGAGAAAACGATGCTGAGGCGCGGACCCAGATATCCGCGCAGGGCCGGGTTGTCGGACTCATTGCAGGCAGGAACCGCGATCTTGAGATCGCGGCGTGCGCCCAAGTCCAAGAGCAAGGAGCGTACTTTCTCGCGCAAGCCTTCGCAGGAATAGCGCGCCGTGCGCCCCATGTAGGAGAATTCCAACCGCTGCTCCTTCCATACCGCCGGAACGGCGACGGTCACTTCCTCCCCAGCCGCCCACCAGGGCCAGGCGAACATCAGTCCGACACTTGCAAGCACCCAGACAACGCGCATAGAGCCCCTCCGCCCGGTTTGACCGCGCTGCGCCCAATGAAGTTCAGCGCCGTATAATGGCACCATGCCGGCCCTCGCACCTTTCAATCTGCACCAATGGATCGCTCAGAACCGCGGCTTGCTCAAGCCGCCCGTGGGCAACAAGCTGCTCTTCGAGGACAGCGCGTTCATCGTCATGGCGGTCGGTGGACCGAACTCGCGCAAGGATTTTCACCATGATCCCAGCGCCGAGTTCTTCTTCCAGATCGAGGGGGACATGGTGCTGAAAACCGTGCAAGACGGCCGCATGACGGACGTACCCATCCGCGCGGGAGAGATGTTTCTATTGCCACCCGAAGTTCCGCACTCGCCGCAACGACCGGCGGGCAGTGTGGGCATCGTCGTGGAACGGCGCAGGGCTCCCGAGGAACTGGACGGATTTTCCTGGTATTGCGAGAGCTGCGGGCACCGTCTCTATCTGGAGCGGGTGGCGGTGAGCGACATCGAGAGCCAATTGCCGCAGATCTTTTCCCGTTTTTATTCCAGCCTGCGGCATCGCACATGCGAAGTTTGCGGCACCATCATGCAGGCCCCTCCCTGAGCCAAGAGGATCTCAGCCGTTCCGCAGCCTCGGCCTTGGACGCGGCCGACCCGCTGCTGAGCTTTGCGCAGGAGTTCCATCACCCCTGCGACTCGGCCGGGCGAAAAGTGCTGTACTTCGGCGGCCACTCCTTGGGCCTGCAGCCCAAGGCGGCGGCAGGCATGCTCGAACAGGAGCTTGGCGATTGGCGGCGACTGGGCGTACTGGGACACCATGACGCAGTTAGGCCGTGGATTCCCTATCATGAACTCGCGGCGCCGGGACTCGCCGAGCTCGTGGGCGGCTTGGCGAGCGAAGTCGTCGCCATGAATTCCCTGACCGTGAATCTACACTTGATGATGGTCAGTTTCTTTCGGCCGGACGCCGCTCGCAACAAGGTGCTGATCGAAAGCTCGGCCTTTCCCTCCGATCGGTACGCGGTCGTGTCCCAGCTTGAATTCCATGGCCTGGACGCCGCGCGGCATTTGATCGAGATGAAGCCGCGGGCCGGCGAGCGCACGCTGCGGACCGAGGATGTGATCGAACGCATCGAGCAGGAAGGATCGCGTCTGGCGCTGGTTCTGCTTCCCAGCGTTCAATACCTCACCGGCCAGTCGCTGGATGTCGAACCTCTGATCACCGCAGGAAGGCGCGCGGGCGCGAACGTGGGCCTGGATCTTGCGCATGCCATCGGCAATACAGAGCAGCGTTTACATGATTGGAACTGCGACTTCGCCGTGTGGTGCAGCTACAAATACTTGAACGCCGGACCCGGCGCCGTCGGCGGATGTTTCGTCCACGAGCGGCACGGGCGGGATCGCAAACGCCCCCGGTTTGCCGGCTGGTGGGGCCACAATCAGGCCGAACGGTTCCTCTACGACCCAACCTTCGATCCCATCGAAGGCGCTCAGGGCTGGCAGATCAGCAATCCCCCCATTCTGTCCACCGCGCCGCTGCTGGCGTCGCTGGATATTTTTCGACGCGCCGGCATGCCGGCGCTGCGCGAGAAATCCATTGCATTGACCGGATTCATGCAGCGGCTCATCGAGCATAGACTCCCTGGCTTGGTCGAGATCATCACCCCGGGAGCTGCCCAGCACCGCGGTTGTCAGCTGAGTCTGCGCATCCTGCGCCCCGCCGACGAGGCGAAGCGCTGTCAGCGTGAACTCACCGCGCGAGGCCTGATCGGCGATTGGCGGGAACCGGACGTACTGCGTCTCGCGCCGATTCCCTTGTACAACTCGTTTGCGGATGTCTTCGACGCGACCGATATTTTGGCGGTCGCGTTGCGCGCGTGAATCTGCCGTGATATCCATCGTCGGTGCCGGCCCCACCGGTGCGCTGCTCGCCATTCTTCTGCAGCGCCGCGGCCACGATATAGAACTGTTCGAGACCCGCCCGGATCCCCGCGCCGTGCGCGCCGAATCCGGGCGATCCATCAATTTAGCGCTGGCCGACCGGGGTATCCATGCCCTCCAAACGGCGGGGGTGTTCGATCGGCTCGGCACGGCACTTCTGCCCATGCGCGGCCGCCTCATCCACCTCGAAAACAAGGACACCGTGTTTCAGCCCTACGGACAGCGGCCCCATGAGGTGATCTACTCAGTCTCCCGGCATCGGCTCAACCAGGCCTTGATCGGCGTGGCAGCCGGGCTACCCGGCATCGGTCTGAATTTTCAGCATCGGTTCGAGGCGGCAGATTTCGGCACGGCAACCGCGCAGATTCGCGACCTCCGGCGGGATAGGATCCTGTACGTGCCGATGCAACCCATGCTGGCCACCGACGGTGCGGGTTCCACGATGCGCCGCCAGATGAGCGCCCTTGGATTGATCCAGGCCGGTGAGACCGATCTCGCCCATGGCTACAAGGAGTTATCCATTCCGGCAGGGCCCGGCGGAAGCTTCCGGCTGGCAAGCGAGGCGCTGCATATCTGGCCGCGCGGTAACCACATGCTGATTGCGCTGCCCAACGATGATGGCAGTTTCACGGCGACATTATTCCTGCCCAAGACCGGCCCGATCAGCTTTCAATCATTGAACGATCCGGACGCCGTGGATCAATTCCTGACGCAGAGTTTTCCCGACGCGCGAGAACTGATGCCGCAGGCCATCACCGAGTTCGGCACCCATACGACCGGCTTCTTAGGCGAGGTGTCCGCGAGCCCCTGGCACATCGGCGCAACGGCCGCGTTGATCGGCGATGCGGCGCACGCCATGGTGCCGTTTCACGGTCAGGGTATGAATTGCTGCTTCGAGGACTGCATCGAATTCGACGCCTGCGTGGCCCGGCATTCCTCCGCCGGTGCCAATTCCTGGGCCGCGGCATTCGCGCAATTCGGCGCCGAGCGGAAACCCAACACCGACGCGATTACCGCGATGGCGCTCGAGAATTATCTGGAAATGCGCGAGAGCGTGGCGGATCCACAATTCCAGCTGCGCCAGGCGCTGTCCTTGGAACTCGAACGGCGCTTTCCGCGGCGCTTCATTCCCCGCTATTCCATGGTGATGTTTCACCACGAGATACCCTACTTGGCCGCGCGGCAGCGGGGCGCCATACAGACCGAAATTTTATTGGCCTTGACCCAAGGGGCTGCGGCGCTGTCGGACATCGACTTCGGGCGCGCGGAACGGGAGATCAATACCAAGCTGCCGCCGGTTTAGCCTCCCTGCCCTGGCTGGCACCGGTTTAGCCTCAAGGGTTGGACCGCTCCAGCGTGATGAAACTGTACGCGAAGACATTATTGGCATCCGCCTCGTGACGCTCGCGGCTCGCTTCGATCCAGTCGGATCTGCGCCAGTCCCCGAAAAATGCATCGCCGTCCTCTATCCTTGTGTGAACCTGCGTCAAGTGAATGCGCGTTGCCCATGGCAGGCACAATCGATAGACCTGCGCCCCACCGATCACCATCAACGGCGATTCACGGCCCGCGGCCGACTGCACCTCGTCGAACGTGCGGGCCAGCTTGCAATCGGCCGGTGCAAAGTCCGGCGAGCGGCTCAAAACCCAGTTGGTTCGGCCGGGCAACGCCTTGCCGATCGACTCGTAGGTCTTGCGGCCCATGAGGATGTGGTGACTTAGCGTAAGCGCCTTGAAATGCCGCAAGTCCGCGGGCAGATGCCACGGCAGCGCACCCGCGCGGCCAATGGCATCGTTTTCCGCAACCGCCACCACCAACTCCACCGCTGCGTTCGTCATCCGTAGTCCCTGAATTGAAAAACGGACTTATACGCTCGCCACGAACAACTCGCCAGCGGTGGCCCCTGTCCTCTTGAGACTCGCGCCTCTAGAATCGCGCCGCGAGCGCGGGCGTGCTGTCCGTGGCCGTCAACGCAACGACGGCACCGCTGGCATCGACCGAACACGTGGCATGCGCCAGCGTCGACCCCGTCTTCGGGTCATGCGCCTGCAGGTTGAAGGTGTATTCATGGGCCCGGTAGTAGTCGTCCAGCGCCGTGGCCGCTTCGGTGTGATACTTCACTTTGAATGTGGGCGTGCCCGATGCGGAGGCGAGACTGGTGGCGAACGCCTGAGCGCAGGCCTTCAATGCGGCATTTTCCTCGGAAGCGTGGGAGACGGCGGGAGCGATCGCGACGATCGATGCGGCCGCCAACAGAAGTTTGCGAATGGTCATGATGGTATTCCTTCGATAGAAAATACCAACTCCCGAAGCAAGGGTATGCCGCGCCGGCGTACGCGACAAACGAGAAATATTCCAATATCGAGCGATTTACCTCATGTGTTCGCAGCGTGAAACGGGGCGATATTCATGCGGTAGACGATGAATCCGGCATGCTCACTGATGCTGTCATACAGGCGGCGCGCCGCCTTGTTCGACTCGAGCGTTTGCCAGTAGACCCGCGTGGAGCCCGCGATTCTCGCCCCCTACGCGACGCGGCACTCGCTCAAAATCCAGCGCGTCAACTCCTGCAGATCCTCGCGGGCTCTGTCTTCGGGCCGATGCAGCAGGAAGTAGCTCTCGTTGGTGGTTAATTCCGCATCAAACAGCTTCACCAGCCCGCCGGCGTTGAAGCGATCGGCGCTCAGGCGCGAGGGGACCAGGGCGACTCCGACGCCCTGTTCGGCGGCGCGCACCACCGCCGACATGGTGTCGAGGCGCACCAATCGGTTGGGCTTGATGGGTTCGATTCCCAACCCCGCGGCCCATCGTTCCCATGCCTCGCGGCGTTCTTCATGCAGCAGCAGAGTTTTGCCATTCAGATCGCGGTAGGAGTCGATGCGATTGTCGAGCAGGAACGCGGGTGAACAGGCGGCTATGAAATTCTGCGCGAACAATTCATGGACGATGAGTCCATCCCAGGGACCGGCGCCCACGACGATGGACAGGTCCGCTTCCGGGGGATGGGTCTTAGGTGCGGAAAAGGTGGTTTCGATGCGGATGTCGGTTTCCTCGCGCGCCTGCGAGAACGAGGCCAGCCTCGGCAACAGCAGTTCGTTGGCAAAGAACGAGGGCACGTTCAACCGAATGATGGTGCGGCCGTAGCGGACCTGGAGCTGCTCCGTGACCGATTCCAGCTTCGAGAAAATATCGTTGATGTGCTCCAGATAATTGGCACCGGCATCCGTGAGCGTCAGTGCACGCACACCCCGCTGGAACAAACTCACCCCGAGTTGCTCTTCGAGCGCCTTGATTTGGTGGCTGATCGCCGACGGCGTGACGAACAGCTCCTCGGCCGCGGCCTTGAAGCTTTGCAGCCTGGCCGCGACCTGAAAGGTCTTTAAGAATTTGAGCGACGGCAGGCGCATACAGAAAAGCTATGATACATCATCCCTGCGTAGCAACATTCATGCCAGGCGCTCAAATGGCTGAAATGCCGCCAGGGGGCTCACAAGGCCGTCGCACGCCTGTTTCGCGGGCAGCGGAGGAATAAGCCGCACAAAGTTGGCGCAACGTGAGCCAGAATTGCGGGAGCCACGCGGGGTTACGTGTGTCGTTATCCCTCGCCGGCCTGAAGTCCGGCGTTTCTCGCGGGGAAATAGGATGAAATTCGAGTCGGACCAGCTAACCAGCGGAAAAGAAGTATGTGCAGTCGCGGTCACATATCACCCGGACGCAGACTTCGGTTTGCGATTCAATCGCATTCTGCCGCAGGTGGGCCGTTTAGTGATCGTAGACAATGGCTCGGACGAAGCCGAGATCAAGATGCTGCAAGAGTTGGCCGCGAGCCCTTCCATCACGCTCGTGCTGAACTTGGACAACTTGGGTATTGCACGCGCGCTGAACCTCGGCATCCAGCGTGCCGTCACCCTTGGATTCAAATGCGTCCTGCTGCTGGATCAAGACAGCTGCATCGATGATGACATGGTGCAGACCTTGATCGCAGTTCGCGCGGCATACCCTGAGCGAGATCGACTGGCCGTGATTGGCGCGGGTTTCCGCACCGGCGACAAGACAACGGCTCCATCGCCCGAGGAGAGCGGCGGTTGGGAGGAAGCGGAATCGGTCATCACCTCAGGCTCCTTGATCACGCTGCGGACGCATGCGGCCATAGGGGAGTTCAGGGAAGACTTCTTCATCGACTATGTGGATACCGAGTATTGCTTTCGAGCGCGCGCCAAGGGTTATCGAGTGATCAGGACGCGAAAGCCACTCATGTCGCACTCCATCGGGGCAATCACCCACCACCGGCTGTTGTGGCTCGACAAGTGGACTTTCAACCATGCTGCCGATCGGCGCTACTACATCGCGCGCAACGACACCGTGATGCTGCGCGAATACGGCCACTATGCCATGGGGTTGTGGGCATTGAAGAGTTTCGGGCGCTGCGTGCGCCTGTGCAAGCGTATCGTCTTGTATGAAGAGATGAAGATCCGCAAGATCGCGGCGGTCGCGCAGGGCTGGTGGCACGGGATACGCGGACACATGGGCCAACGTCCGCGTCGGCACTCAAAGCTCTCCGTCAGAGCGGCATGACGGCGGCTGTCAAGGCGTTCGCTCAGCAGTGGCCATGACCGATCTGACGCGAGCGCATGTCATCACGGGTAGTTTTGGAAGCGGCAAAACCACCGCCATCCGCCGGCTCATGGCGCACAAGCCGGCGGACGAGATGTGGGTGGTCATTCTCAACGAGTTCACCGACGCCGGGATCGATGCGCTCAACGTCGCGCAGTCTGCCCGCGGCAACTACGACGTGCGTTTGGTGGCGGGCGGCTGCATGTGCTGTGTCGGCGAGCTCGAATTCGGCAAGCAGCTGCGCGACATACTGCGGCACTTGAGACCCGCTCGATTGCTCATCGAACCGAGCGGAGCAGGCCATGCCGCGGACATCGTCGATACGCTGGCGATTTACGAATCCCAGAAAGCCTTGGAACTCGACAGCGTCGTATGCCTGGTGGACAGCCAGGACGCGGCGCACCTGCTCGCGGCGCGGCCTGCCAATGAATGGTCGCAGATCCAGTCCGCCGATGCCTTGCTGTTATCCAAACCGGATTTGGCGAACCCGGCGCAGCGCCAGGCATTCGACGACATCGCCGCCGCACAATATCCTGCCAAATCCTTTCTGGGCAGTTGCAGTCACGGGGAATTGCCCGAGGCGGCGCTGCGCAAATTCGATCGCGCACCCCGCTTCTCGCTGGTCCCCAAGCCCGAGTCGGCAGCTCTCCCGGTGTCGTGCGCATTCGACATCGGCGGCCTGATCGGCACGGAAACCCAACTGCAGGCGCTGGGATACTGGGCGGTGCAATGGATGCTGCCCCGTGAATTGGTGTTCGCGCGCGCCATCCTGGAGCCGCGGCTCTCCTGGATCCTGGAGGCCGATCAGGGCTGGCTGCGCCGCATGAAGGGCGTGTTTCGCACCGGACCCGGCCCTTCCTGGCTGGTGAATTTCCAAGGTCGCGGCCTCGCCGGCGAGGACAGCGCATTTCGACGCGACAGCCGGATCGAAATCGTTCTCACCGCCGCCCCCACCGCGGAGCTTCTGAGTACCTGGCGCACCCTGCTCCGCGATGCGGCGAATCCGGCGCGCGGGTAGCGGCGGGCTACTCGCGCCCGCGAAACCAGCCGCTGATGCTGAGACGCTCGCGCCGCGCGGCCAGTACTTCATGTTCGCGACCGGGTGTCAGAAAGCACACCAGGCGTCCGCCAAGGGGTTCGACATCCAAAGTCCGGGCATCCGACTCGTACAAGCGTAGTGCGCCTCCGTCATCCGGCGCCCAGTCGACATTCAAGTACAGCACCATCGACACCTTGCGCGCGGCGTTCTGCCGTATCTGGTCGACGTGGCGTGCATAGCCGGCGCCCGGCGGGTAGCGTGCGTAGTGCGACTCCAGCTCGAATAGTCCGAGGTAGGCTTCGCGGTTCAACTCCAGGCGCAGCTGCTCCAATTGCTCCAGCAAGCGCTGTTCTGCGGGGTAAAACGGTTCGCGCAACCAGCAGGTAAAGTCGCCGCGGATATCCTCTCGGCGCTGCACGCCGGCCCCGCCGCCGACGCGAGCCGGCGCAAAGTCTCCGCGCGCCTCACGCGCCTGCGCACACTGCCGCAAGGCGTGAATCTGGTTAAGAGCGATGAACCGGTCTCGAATCGAGATCCCGGCCGACACCAATTCGGCGCTCGTGCTCACCGCGCCTGTTTGCGGGCGTCTTTGCGCTCGAGCGACCGCCGGCGTTTCGATTTACTCCGGGTACTGGATTCGCTGCGGCTGCCCGGCCCGCTGCGGGCGCTGGATGTTGTCTTGCGCGATTTGCCGCGGCTGCCCGGCCTGTTGCGAGCGCTGGATGTTGTCTTGCTCGGCTTGCTGCGGACGCTGGATTTGCGCTTGGGTTTGGAGGGGCGCTTCACTTTAGGCGCCTCCAGCATCGAGCCACGGCAATCCCGGGCTCCGCAGCGGCAGGCGAATATGACGTCCACATCCTTAGGATCGTCATCGTCGCGCCCGATTTGATAGTCGTACGCCAATTCCTCGCCGGGCTGTATGGTGCGCAGCGCCTCGATGAAAATACGCCGGTTCGTATTGACGGTATGGCAATTGGGATCGCAGCCGTGATTCACGAAGCGCGCTTCATTGCCGTTGACACCGGCGTCGATCACGGTCCTCGCATCCACGGTGAAGAGGAAGGTATGACCATCCTTCGGGTCCTTGTCCGCATACCGCTCGTCCGCACAGGAATGGCTCACACGGTCGCCGAGATATTCGATGACGGTGGTGCCTTTGCGGATCCTGCGCAAAGCAAATACGCCATAACCATGGATGCGCGAGTGACGCACCTCGATCAGAGGTTTTCGATGCAAAGTCGCGCGGCTCATACTGCGATCGGCGCTTTTATCGCGGCATGGTGCCTGTAATCGAGGATCTCGAAGTCTTCGAAGGCGTAGTCGAACAAGCTCGGCGGCTTGCGCAATATCTTCAGCTGCGGAAGGGGGAAGGGCGTGCGAGAGAGCTGCAAATCGGCTTGCTCCAAATGGTTCGAATACAAATGACAATCTCCGCCGGTCCACACGAAGTCGCCGACTTCGAAGCCGCACTGCTGGGCAATCATGTGCGTCAGCAGCGCATAGGAGGCGATATTGAAGGGAACGCCCAGCAACGCATCGGCGCTGCGCTGGTACAGCTGACAGGACAGCCGTCCGTCCGCCACGTAGAACTGGAACAGGGCGTGGCAGGGCAGCAGCGCCATGCGGTCCAATTCGCCCACGTTCCACGCACTCACCAGAATGCGGCGCGAATCGGGATTATTCTTGAGCGCCTCGATCACCTGCGAGATCTGGTCGATATGGCGTCCGTCGCCGGTGGGCCAGGAACGCCATTGCCTGCCGTAGACAGGTCCCAGCTCACCGTTCTCGTCGGCCCACTCGTCCCAGATGCTGACGCCGTGCTCGTGCAGATACTTGAGGTTGGTGTCACCGCGCAGAAACCACAGCAGCTCGTAAATGATGGAGCGCAGGTGCAGCTTCTTGGTGGTCACCAGCGGAAATCCCTGCCGCAGATCGAAGCGCATCTGATAGCCGAACACGCTCGAGGTACCCGTACCGGTGCGGTCGCTCTTCGTCGCGCCGTGCTCACGGATGTGGCGCAGGAAATCGAGATACTGGCGCATTACGCCTGCGCTGCCGCCAGGTTGCCGGTGGGCGTGTTGCGGCGATAGGCGTAAGCCAAGAGTCCGGCGCCGATCAATATCATCGGCGTGGTAAGCAGCATCCCCATGGTCAACCAGTTGCCGGCCAGATAGCCGATATTCGCATCCGGCAGCCGTACCCACTCCACCACGAACCGCCCACAACCGTAAAGCACCAGAAACAAACCCGTGGGTGCCAAACGCGGCCGCGGCGTGGCCGTGAACCACAACAGCACGAGGAACAGCACCAGCCCCTCGAGCGTGGCCTCGTACAGTTGCGAGGGGTGCCGGGAAATCAGCACGCCCTGCGCATCCGGCACACCGAAGCCCCAGGGCAAGTCGGTGGGCTTGCCCCACAGTTCACCGTTGATGAAATTGCCCAGGCGGCCGAAGAACAAACCCATACCCGGCAACGGCGCGATGAAATCCAGCACATCCGCCGCATTCTTGTGCTTGAGGCGGGCAAATATGATGCCCGCGACCAGCACGCCGGTCATGCCACCGTGAAACGACATGCCGCCGTCCCAGATGTGGAAGATGTTCAGCCAGTTTTCGGCAACGACATCGCGTCCATAGACTAAGCACCAGCCCAAACGCCCGCCCAATATGACGCCGAGCGCGCAGTAGAAAATGAGGTCGTCGATTTCGAGCGGAACCCAAGTCGAACCGGGCCGGCGTGCACGACGTCGTGCCAACCACCATGCCCCCACGAAGCCGATCAGGTACATGATTCCATACCAATGGACGCGGACGGGTCCTAGGGACAGGGCGATGGGATTGATGTGCGGATACGTGATCATGGTGGCTACTTTAAACCGTCATTGACCCGACAGAAATAGGCTTTGAGATAGCGGGTCTCCGGAATAGCAGGGTGCACAGGATGATCGGGTGCCTGGCCGCCCATTTCGAGGATTTGCAGATGCCGGCCGGCACCGCGCGCTGCCTTGGCGATTGCCTCCTGCAAGTCCTCCGCGCTCACGTGGAAGGAGCAGGAGCACGACACCAGAATGCCATCATCCGCGAGCGCTTGAATGGCAAGCTTATTGAGGCGCTTGTAAGCGGCCAATGCCTTGGGCAAATCCTTCTTGCGCTTGGCGAACGCCGGTGGATCGATCACGACCACGTCGAAGCGTTCGCCTTGCTTGGCGAGATCTTCGAGGACGTCGAACGCGTCGCCCTTGCGAGCGATAATCTTGTGACCATTGCGCTCAGCATTGGCCGCCGCCAGTTCCAGCGCGGCCGCGGAGCTGTCCACGCAGGTCACCTCGCGTGCGCCGCCACGCGCCGCGCGCACGCCCCAGGCGCCCACATAGCTGAATACATCGAGTACGCGCGCACCCTTGCGCACATAGCGGGACAGCGTACGCCGGTTCGCGGCCTGATCGAAGAACCAGCCGGTCTTTTGGCCCTCGGCCAAGGGCGCGTCGAATTCAAGGCCATCCTCGATGACCAGAGCCGGCCGGTCGAAACTTCCCAGCGCGGTCTCGACATAGCTCGGCAGGCCCTCCAGCTCGCGCGCCGAACTATCGTTCTTGAACAGCACCGCCTCGCACTTCAAGACCTGGCTCAAGGCTTCGTGGATGCGGGGTTTGAGCGCTTCCATGCCGGCGGTACCGATCTGCACCACGCAGGCTGAGCCGTAGCGGTCGATCACCAGCCCGGGCAATCCGTCGGCCTCGCCATAGACCAAACGATAGTAGGGTTTGGGATACAGGCGCTCTCGCAGCCGCAGGGCAACGCTCAGTCGCGTGACCAGCCATTTTGCATCCGGAATCGTCCAGGTCTCCAGCATCCGTGCCGCGATCAGCGATTGGGGATTGACGTAGGCGAGTCCTAAAGCGCGGTCGTTATGCGCCAGCACCCGCACCAGCTCGCCCGCCTTGAACTTGACCAGCGGCGACTGAGTGGTATCGATCTCGTTGCTGAAGATCCAAAGATGGCCGGCGTGCAGGCGGCGATCTTCATTGCGCTTGAGGCGCAGAACAGGCAATTGCGCCACATTAACGGGATCAGACATGGGAGGTACTTCGGCTATAGTAAACGCCATTCTAACCGACTGAGCATAAGAAGATGCTGCGCAATTACCTCGCGGAGGAGACCAGCCCCTACCTGCTGCAGCATGCCGACAACCCCGTGGAATGGTATCCCTGGGGCGAGGCGGCGTTGGCGCGCGCCAAGCGGGAAGACAAGCCCATCCTGCTGTCCATCGGATATTCGGCCTGCCATTGGTGCCATGTCATGGCCCACGAATCCTTCGAGGACCCGGCGACGGCGGCCCTGATGAATGAATTGTTCGTCAATATCAAGGTCGATCGCGAGGAGCGCCCCGACTTGGACAAGATCTACCAGGTCGCGCAGCAAATGCTGACGCACGGGCCCGGAGGCTGGCCGCTGACCATGTTCCTCGCTCCCGATAAGCAAGAGCCTTTTTTCGGCGGCACCTACTTTCCGAAGGAACCCCGTTACGGCATGCCGGCATTCGGCGACCTGCTGCGCCGGGTAGCCCAGTACTACCGCCAGGAAAAGGCGCAAATCGCCTCGCAGAGTAGGCAGCTCGAGGCAGCGCTCGCCCGCCTCGTTCCGCAACCCGATGCCGGCGCCGTTCTGGATGATTCTGCTCTCTCGCAGGCCCGCGCCGTGCTCGAGCGATCCTTCGACGGCGACTTCGGCGGTTTTACGGGCGCACCCAAATTTCCGCATCCGAACAGCATCGAGCGCTGCATGCGGCATTGGTACCGCAGTTCGCACGGCACCAGTCCGGATCTCAAGGCCCTTTACATGGGCAGCCTTACCCTGACGCGAATGGCGGAAGGCGGTCTCTATGATCAGCTCGGTGGCGGCTTCGCGCGCTATTCCGTCGATGGCGCCTGGATGATTCCGCACTTCGAGAAGATGCTCTACGACAACGCGCTGCTGCTCGGCGAATATTCCCGCGCGCATCTTGCCACCGGCGAGGCGTTGTTCGCGCGTATCGCGCGTGAAACGGCCGATTGGGTGCTGCGCGATATGCGCTCGCCCGCGGGCGGCTTCTACGCAAGCCTGGATGCGGACTCCCAAGGCCACGAAGGGAAATTCTACGTCTGGACGCCGAGCGAGGTCCGCGCACTGTTGACGGCACAGGAATACGCCGCATTTGCGCCTCGATTCGGCTTGGATCGTTCCGCCAATTTCGAGGGCGAGTGGCATTTGCACACCTATGTCTCGATCGAAGACATTGCGGCCGCGCTGCAGCTTTCCCCGGATATCGTAGCGTCGAGGATCGAGGCGGGACGCATGAAACTTCTGCAGGCACGCAATACGCGCATTTGGCCGGCCCGCGACGAGAAGATACTCACCGCCTGGAATGCGCTCATGATCAAGGGACTGGCGATTGCGTCGCGCGTGCTCGAGCGGCCGGACCTCGCCCAAGCGGCCTCGACGGCCGTGGACTTCATTCATCAGCATCTTTGGCGCGACGGCCGCCTGCTGGCGAGCTACAAGGATGGCCGCGCGCCGCTGCGCGCCTACCTCGATGACCATGCCTTCCTGGCCGATGCGCTGTTGGAGCTGCTGCAGACCCGGTGGCGCAGCAGCGATCTTGACTTCGCACGCCAATTGGCCGAGGTGTTGCTCGAACAATTCGCCGATCCTCGCGGCGGATTTTTCTTCACCGCCGCGGATCACGAGAAACTCATCCACCGCAGCAAGAGCTTCTCCGATGACTCCCTGCCCTCGGGCAACGGCGTAGCCGCTTCCGTGCTGTGCCGGCTCGGATATCTGCTGGGCGACCTGCGCTACCTGGATGCCGCGCAGCGCACATTGCAGGCGGGGTGGGACGGCATCCGGGAATACCCTCAGGCTCACATGAGTCTGGTGAATGCGTTGGAGGACTTCTTGTCCTCGATGCAAATTCTGGTGATTCGCGGCACGCCCGAGAGCGCTACCGAGTGGGCACGGGATTTAAGCGCGCTGTACGCTCCCACTCGCATGATCTTCACCATCCCCGAAGATGCCGAATTACCGGCGTCGCTGGCCGCCAAGTCTGCACGAGGCGCCACAGTGGCCTACTTGTGCCGCGGGATGACCTGCTCGGCGCCGCTGACCAATCTCGAGGAGGTCTTGCGCACCCTGAAGCTGGGCGTCGCCCAGCCCCTCGCTCAAGGTCCGTAGTACTTGCGAAGCTCCAGGCTGACCCGGCGTTTGAAGTCGCCGTGCAGCTCATCGGAGTAGCGCGGCGCCGCAGCCCAATCGAGAGCCCAAGGTTGCGCGGTGCGCACTCCTTCGGGCTCGGCGCCGTCGCGCGGAAAGATATGCGCATGCAGCGCCGGATCGACATTGCCGTAGATCGCATAGTTGATGCGCACGGCCGCCGTAATGGCCAACAGCGCGTCGCCGATCAGCGCCATGTCGAGGAGAAACCGAGTACGCGGCTCGGGCGCCAGCGCATTCAAGTTCGGCACCACCGGATCGGGCAGCAATAGGCAATATCCGGGCAATACCTGGCGCTCGCCCATGATGACCCAGCCTGACGGCAGCTTGGCGATCGCCGCCGGCAAGCTGCCTGCGCGGCAGCGTTCGACCCAGTCGTGGATGGGTGTCTGCGCCACTATCTTGCGCGCGCCTTGGCGATCATGGCGGCATCCACCGGGCTCGCGGCATTGCCGAAATTCGCACGAATGAAGGTCAGCAGTGCGGCTGCATCCTGATCTTTCAACCAGCCGAACAATAACATTTGAGTGGCATATCGGCCCGCCGGAATGGTCGCGGGCCGCTTCTGGCTCAATACCCACTGCGCCAGTTCAACGGGATCGCCGAGGACTGCCGGCGATCCGGCCAGGCTCGGATAGACATTCGGCACCCCTTCGCCCTTCTCGCGATGGCAGGGCACGCAGTTCTGCATGTACAGCGCGGCGCCTCGATCGCCCGTCGCGGTCCCGGCCGCGGTGTCGGTGGCCGCGGGAGGCGCCTGTCCGGAGCATGCGCAGACTGTCATCAGCAGGCCCAGCGGCAGGTGAAGCCGTAAGATGGCAGCCGGCCTCATAGATTCATCCCGGGGTTGCCTCCAAAAGGCGGCCGCGATCGAGCGCCAGCACGGTGGCGCGCGGGAAGAAATTGAACTCTGAGGCCGAGGCCCACGTGTAGGCGCCCATCACTCGTCCGACGATGAGGTCCCCCATATCGAGCTTGGGCAGCTGCAACTTTTCCCGGATGACATCGATGCTGTCGCACGTCGGCCCCGCCAGTACCGACGGAAATGTCTCGCCGCTCGCCAGGGCCTCGACCGGAAACACCGAATGATCGTACATCTGGCCGCTGTAGCTGCCGTATAGACCGTCATCGAGGTAGTACCACCAGTGGCCGTCGCGCAGCGCACGGCCCATGACGGAGGCCACGGCAATCGCCGACGGCGCTGCGATATAGCGCCCGGGCTCGGCGATCACTCGCACGGCGGGCGGCAATTGGGCCAGCGCCGCCCTGATGGGCGCGCAGAACTCTTCGATGGGCATGGCGGGTTGCAGATAGTCCACCGGAAAACCGCCGCCGATATCGAGAATATGGGGAGCGTGACCTGCAGCCACGGCCTCTTGCAACAGCACCCGGCACACCTCGACGGCCTTGACCATCATCGCCGAGTCGGCATTCTGCGATCCGGTGTGAAACGATAGGCCGTCGATCTTGATGCGCAGCTCCGCGGCGAGACGGAAAAGATCCGCGACTGCTTCCGGATCGCAGCCGAATTTGCGCGACAAATCGACCTGCGCACCGGGGCTGCGGAAGGACACGCGGATCAGCAGCGATGCGCGGCTGCGAAATTTGCTGAACTTGCGCAGTTCATCCGGATTGTCGATGACGAAGCGCGTCACGCCGAAACTCAAGGCGGTGCGAATGTCGCTGTCGCGCTTGATCGGATGGGTATGGATGCAGCGATCGGGCGCAATCCCTAAACGCCGCACCAGCTCCACTTCGCCATTGGTGGCAAGATCGAAGAACGCACCCTGCGCATCGAGCGTAGTAATGAGCGCCGGGTGGGGCAGCGGCTTCAGGGCATAGTGCAGATCCACGCCCGGAAGCGCCGCGGCCAGGCGGTGGTATTGCCGACGAACGCGTTCGGCATCGATCACGAGCAGCGGAGAACCGTAGCGCGCCACCAAATGTCGAACCGCCTCTCCGGAGAAAGGGTCTTGCTGAGGATCGAGCTCCATTAGAACACTGGCTGATAGGACACTAGCTGACGCTCAGCTCCAATGAATCATCGCCCATCCCGCTGGCGCGCTGCAGGCGATCGAGAATCGCCGCCCACTTCTCGTCTTGAGGCAGGCTTTGCACGAAAATTCTGACGCAGCCCACCCGGTCCAGTGTGCGCAGATGATTGTAGAGATTGTGCGCGTAAGTATCCGGCTTCTTGCCAGCGTTGATCCAGGTCATGTGGCGTTGGGTTTGCAACGGCGGGCGCATGGCGAGCACGGCCACTTTCTCCTCGCGTGCCACGATCTCGCCCGCACGAACCTCGAGGTCGTCGGAGTCCACGATTTCCAGCGGCGTCGAAGGCGCATAGTGCAGTGCACGGTCGCCCGGAGCACGGGGAGCCGGTCCGCCGACCACCATCGTGCCCACCACCTGCTCGAGCTGGGAGCGGGTGATGAATCCCGGGCGCAGCAGCCGCGCCTGATTGTCCAGGCAGGAGACGATGGTGGATTCCAAGCCGATGGGCGAATCGCCGCCGTCCAGGATCACCTTGACGGCATCCCCGAGTTCATCGCGCACATGCTCGGGCTTGGTAGGGCTCAACCGCCCGTATCGATTGGCGGAGGGGGCCGCGATGCCGCCTCCAAAGGCATTCAGCAGCTGCTGAGCCATGGGATGCGAAGGTACGCGAATGCCGATGCTGTCCTGGCCGCCGGTGACGATGTCGTTGACGTTGTCCGCCTTGGGCAGGATCAGCGTCAGGGGACCCGGCCAGAACCTGTGGGCCAATTGTTCCGCGACCGCGGGCATATTCGATACCCAGCGGTGCAAGTAGCGCGGATCGTCCAAGTGGACGATCACTGGATGGTCGGGCGGCCGGCCCTTGACCTCAAAAATCTTGCGCACGGCGGGGGGATCGGCCGCATTCGCGCCGAGTCCATACACGGTCTCGGTCGGGAAAACGACGAGCTCACCGGTGCGCAAGGCCTCGACCGCCGTTTCAATGTCTGTCTGTGTAGCTCGTACCACCCGCGCATGATATCAAGACTGAGCTGCGAGCAAGGGTCGCTTCCGTTTCAGAGCGCGGGTTTTACACTTGTTGACGGATTTGTAGCAGGAAGGCGACATTGTAGGAACACCAAGTCGAGCCACCGACCGAACTTGAATCCCACCTCATGGAAATGCCCGACTTGAGTGAACCCCAGGTGCAGGTGCAGCTGGATCGAGGAGTGGTTGTCTGCGTCGATGCCCGCAATCATGACGTGCTTCTGCATGGCGGAAGCTCGTCCCATGAGCGCAGTCACCAACATGCGGCCGAACCCCCTACCCCGGCAATCTGCACGGACATGGACACTGTGCTCAACGCTGTGCCGATAGCACGGCCAAGCGCGAAACTCGCCGAAGCTGCCGAAACCGGCAATGCCGGATGCATCTCGCGCCACCAACAGGGGAAAGCCGCTTGCCAGCTTCGCGTCGAACCACGCCGCGCCGCGCTCCGGGGTCAATTCGACTTCCGTATAGACGGCGGTGGAATTGCGGATCACTTCATTGTAAATCGCCAGGATTTCCGGCAAGTCGCGGCGGGAGGCAGCTTCGATCATGAATCGCCTATACTAGCTTGAACCATTCATGAACGAACACCACCCTAACGACGCGGGCCCGCCGGCGCAACATTCGCCTACGGAACACTCGCATGCCGGGCATTCGCATCACGAAGCGCCACGCGCCGCGGCGCTGGAATTGCGCGTCCGCGCTTTGGAACAACAGCTGACCGCCAAGGGATACATCGATCCGGCGGCCCTCGACGTACTGATCGATGAGTACCAGACAAAGATCGGGCCCCGCAACGGGGCACGAGTGGTGGCGCGGGCCTGGTGCGATGCCGAATTTCGCCGTTGGTTGCTGAGTGATGCCACCGCGGCCATTGCCTCCCTGGGACTGACGGGCCGCCAGGGTGAGCACATGGTGGCCGTCGAGAACACCCCGCAAGTGCACAACTTGGTGGTGTGCACGCTGTGCAGTTGCTATCCCTGGGCGGTCCTCGGGCTGCCGCCGACCTGGTACAAAAGCGCACCCTATCGCGCCCGGGCGGTGAAGGATCCGCGCGGCGTGCTGCGCGAATTCGGCGTGGAGCTGCCTCCGACGACGCAAATCCGCATTTGGGATTCGACGGCGGAAGTCCGCTACCTGGTGCTGCCGCAGCGGCCGGCGGGCAGCGAGCATTTGAGCGAGGCACAGCTTGCAGCCCTGGTCACGCGCGACTCGATGATAGGCACGGGCCTGGTGGGCAGCACGGCGCTTGGCGATGCGACCGATGCCATAGACGGCGCGCCGTGAGCTACCGCTCCTACGCCGATCTTGGCGGACAATCCGTCCGGGATCCCATCGTGCCGGAACCGGAGGGCGAATTGTTTCACGCGCCCTGGGAGCCGCGGGTAATGGCGCTGGTGGTCGCCATGGGCCCCACGGGCATGTCGAATATCGACATGAATCGCGCGGCACGCGAAACATTGCCGAATTACCGCGAGCTTAGCTACTACGAGATTTGGCTGGCGGCGCTGGAAAAGTTGGCGCAGGAGAAAGGCGTGCTGAGCGACTCTCCTCCGGCGCCGAAGCTGGTATTGCGTGCCGACCTCGTGGCGCCCGTGATCCGACAGGGAAGTCCCTTCGCGCGCGCGCCCACGGCTCACGCCCGCTATGCACCGGGGGACCGGGTGCGCACCATCACCGCGCAACCTGATAATCACACCCGACTGCCGGCCTATGCCTGCGGCAAGGTGGGTACCGTGGAACGCATGCATGGCGCGCATGTATTTCCCGATACCAACGCCCATGGCCTCGGCGAATCCCCGCAATGGCTCTACACCGTGGCCTTCGAGGAAGCGGAACTATGGGGCGCGCGGCAGCCTCGCCAGGGCTCGATCATCTCGGTGGATGCGTTCGAACCGTATCTCGAACCGGCATGATGCGCGACGCATTGTCGGGCCAGGCCGGCCTTGCGGGATTGCCCGGCTTGCCGCGCGAGGGAGATACGCCGGTTTTCAACGATCCATGGGAGGCCCGCGCCTTCGCCATGGTGCTTGCGCTGCATGCGCGCGGTGTATTCACCTGGCCGCAATGGGCCGCGGCACTATCCCGCCAAATTGCACTCGCACAGGCCGCGGGAGATGCGGACTTAGGCGACACCTACTATCGGCACTGGGTGCTGGCGCTCGAATCGCTGGTGGAGCACATCCCGCCGCTCAAGGCCTCACCGCCGCCGTAAACTCCGGCGGATCGAGCGCGGTGCGCGTCCACGTCCCATCCTCCTGCCGGTTCAGCTCATAGGCCGGCCAGTAATGCTTGTCGAGCTTCAAGGTAATGACATCGGTCTGGCCGTTCCAGCTGATGGTTTTCAGGCGCAGCGATGCCCGGTCGGGTTTCCCGCTCACCGCCCGGATGAAGGCATCGAGATCCGCGGTCGGCTGCCCGTCCACTTCGATGATGCGGCGCCCGGCGTACAGTCCATAGTGCGTGGCGGGCGAGCCGTAAAAGAAAAATGAAACGAACACGCCGTATGGCGCAATGCCGCGCTGTGCCGCCATGGCGCGATGCGGCGCCTGCAGCGTGGCGCCCGCCCATATGAGCACTCGATCGATATCCCGGCCGTTCAAGGCCACGGTATTCATCCGCAAGGTTTTCTCCGCGCCATCGCGCCACACCGTCACGGACACCGTCGGGCTTTGCACCGCGCGCTCAACCTCGCGAAAGCGGTTCACCACCTTGCCGTCGATCGCGAGCAGCAGGTCGCCGGGCTCGAGCATGGCCGCGGCCGGAGATCCGGCCACCAGCCGATTGACGCCAAGCACCTGGCGGCGCTGCGGATTGTGCTCCGCGAAGCGGCGCACCCACTCATCCGGCAGCCCCAGCTCGCGTGCAGCGGCCAGGGACTGCACGTCGAACTCCGCCTCGAAGGAATACAGCGGCCGTCCGTCGGCAACCACGCCGATCATCTCGCTCACCAAGTCAGCCGGTATGCCGCGGTTTATCTGCTCCAGTTCACGCTGCGACTCGAACGCAAAACTCGACCACAGCGCCAGCACATCGCCCTTGTCGTCCGTGAGCACGCCGTCGTAGTCCCCCGGCGGGTTGATCAGGCTCACGGCTTCCAGGTTGCTGTCGCGGAAACGCAGCGTGCGCGACAGCGGAAATGACACCACGTCGACACTCGATATCTGGGTTTTCTGCGAAAGAATCTTCGAGTCGGCGCGCTGGCCGACCACCCATACATCGTCGCCCGCGCCTAAGGGCCGCGTCACCAGCGTCGCCGCACGAACCGGGGTGTTGCCTATCGATTTCGGATCGTAGGAGACGACTGCCAGATTGTGCAAAGGATGGATGAACACCACTTTGCCGGGTACTTCAACCGTGCCGGCGAAAGTGATGCGTACATCGCCCATGGCCACCGGCACCGTGTTGCGATCGATGGCCACCAGTCCGCGCTGCGCGTCCACGATGACGCCGGTTCCGTGATAATTCTTCTCGGTCACGCCGGACGTCGAATAGGGCATGTCGAAATTCACCATCACCAGAGAGGGGGCCAGCCGATCGATGCGCACATCGCCGGTCTTGGCAAACTGGGTCGAGGCGGATTTGACGATCGATGGCGACGGTCCTAAATTGATGCCGACGCAGGGCCAGGTGCCCAAGATGTCGTCGCGCTTGCACTCCCGCGCCGGAAACCAGCGCCGATCCATGCGGATGACCTTCAGCTGAACGGCGCGCGGATCCTCGATGGTGACGTAGCGCACCGGGACTCTGGCACCATCCGCCAGCTCCGAGAGCGCCTGGGAAAATTCCGCGAGGCTGGTCACCGGTTTGCCGTTGAACGAACTGATCAAGGCCGCCCTGGGGATACCGGCGGCGCCGAACACATAGCCCGGATTGGCGATGTACACGCCCCTGATGGGCACATTGAAATGGCGGGCCTGTTGATAGGACAGGGTATGCACCACGGCCTCGCCGAATTCGATGAACTCATCCGGCGTGATGGCGCTCAAGGACTGGACCTCGAGGTCGTGCTGGACGGATTGGCTGCCGCGCAGCACGTTCACCTTGACCCGCTGCCCCACGCGATTGTCGAGCATGTCCTCGAGCGCGAAGAACTCCGGGATGGGCTTGCCGTCGATGCTCACCAGAATGTCGCCCGGCGACAGGACGCCGTCCGCACCCGATCCAGGTTGCACGTCCTCCACCACCAGCATGCCGGTCAACTTCGGATACGCCTTGCGCGTGGCCGCTTCCGTATCCGCATTGAGGCCTAGACGCTTCAGCTCATCGTACGGCGTGTACTTGAATACCGTTTCCAGCGTGCCTCGCGGCACCGGCTTGCCGGCGTCCAAGTATTTGAGCGCTCGCACCACGGCGGGCAGCGGCAAGTAGAAACTCGAAGCCGCCCCCGTGGCGCCGCCGGCATTGAGCGCCACCACGCGTCCTTCCATATCGATCACCGGCGAACCGGACGATCCACCAGAAGTGCTCGATGCCGCTTGGAAATAAAAGGTATTGAAGTCGTTGTACTTGCCGTAGCCGTACTCCGGCGCTTCGCGATCCAAGCGCGCCAGCGTGCCGGCGAGAATCGACAGCTGTTCGCCCGCATCGTTGCCCACCACGCGAATTTCGCGGCCGATCACCGCGCCTTGCGGAAACAGCGGTAGCTCGGCGGGCTGGATGAAATGCAGTTTCGCAGGATCGTAGTGATAGATGCCGAAGTCGTGGATGGGATCGCGGTAGACCGGATACAGCGGCACTTCTTCCCGGTTCAAAAAGATCGCCTGCGCCGTCACCGGCCCCGGGGTGACCACATGCCGGTTGGTCAGAATGAGTCCGCGCTTGGCGTCGATGACGAAGCCGGTGGCCTGCGCCGTGGTGTTCCATTCCGTGTCGAAGGCGCGCGTGCTGTCGATTTGAATGGTGACCACGCCGGTCGCAATCCTTTCCAGCGTTTGCGCCCAATTGGCAGGCGTGATGGGGATGCCGGGGGCCGGGGATGCAGGCGGGGTTGCGGACCCCGGGGCTGAAAGGACGGGCGGAGCGCCGAATACGCGGGTGACGGATAGCGCGATCAATGACAGAAGCAGCGAAATGCGGGGCATGCCGATCCTAGGGTTGAATTTCAATGACACCGAGGGATGGGACAAATGCGCGGCCGGCCGGTTCCTATCCGCCGGCCGTTGCATTCCAAATCAAATCCAGCTGCTTGGCCGCACGCACATCGTCCAATCGTCGAACGGGCATTGTATGCGGGGCAGACGTGAGTTTCTCAGGATCATGGCGCATTTCCTCGCGAATCGAGGCCATGGCATCGCAAAACCGATCCAGGTCCTCCTTGGCCTCGGTCTCCGTGGGCTCGATCAGCAGGCACTCGGGAACCAACAAGGGGAAATACGTGGTGGGCGCGTGAAAGCCATAGTCCAGCAAGCGCTTCGCCACATCCATGGCCGACACATGGTAGGCCTTGTTTTCCTGCTTCAGAGTGATGATAAATTCATGGCTGGCGCGCCGCTGCGGATAGGCCGCTTCGAACCCCAAACCCTGCAGCCGCTTCATGAGGTAGTTGGCGTTCAGCGCGGCAAATTCCGCGACTCGCACCATGCCCTCGCGGCCCAGCAGCCGCATGTAGATATAGGCGCGCAAATTGACGCCGGCATTGCCCATGAAGCCGGATAGGCGCCCGATGGACTGCGGTAGATCCCGTTCGGTCAGCCAACGATAGCGCGCACCGTCCTTGCCCACGATGGGAAGCGGCAAGAACGGCTTCAGGCGGGCGCTCACGCCCACCGCGCCGGATCCCGGCCCCCCGCCGCCGTGCGGCGTGGAGAAGGTCTTGTGCAGATTCATGTGGATGACATCGAATCCCATGTCGCCGGGACGTACCTTGCCGAGAATGGCGTTGAGGTTTGCGCCGTCATAGTAGAGCAGGCCGCCGGCCTCATGAACGATGCGGGCGATCTGCACGATCTTGCGTTCGAACACACCCAGCGTGGAAGGATTGGTGAGCATGATGCCGGCCGTTGCCGGGCTCACCGCCGCTTGCAGCGCCTCGATGTCCACATCGCCGTTGGCATCGCAGGGGATTTCCTTGACGATGAATCCGCACATGGTGGCCGTGGCCGGATTGGTGCCATGTGCCGCCTGCGGAACGATAATTTCGGTACGCGCCGCATCATGGCGGGCACGATGGTAGGCACGAATCATCGCGACCCCGGCAAACTCCCCTTGGGCGCCGGCCATCGGGGTGAGGCTCACCGCCGTCATCCCCGTGATCTCCTGCAACATCTCCTGTAATTCGTACATGCAGGCCAGAAACCCCTGCGGTTCCGGCCCCAAGGGATGGCGGCCCAAGAACTCCGGCAGCATGGCGTAGGTGTTGCACGCCTTCGGGTTGTACTTCATGGTGCACGAACCCAACGGATAGAAGTGCGTATCGATGGAGAAATTCATCTGCGACAGGCGCGTGTAGTGGCGTACCACCTGCAATTCCGATACCTCGGGCAGCGTAGGCGGTGCGCTACGGCGCAGGTGCGCGGGGACTTGCACGGCGCTTCGCTCGAGCGGCGGGAACTGCGTGGGGGCACCTCGCCCGGCCTTGCTCAACTCGAATATCAATGGCTCGCGCATTTTGAGTTCAGTCATGAACGATTCCTCTTCGCGTGATCGCGCGCGTCGCCCATCGCATCGGCCAATGCCGCCCGGTACGCTTCGATATCGGCGTCGAGTTTGGTCTCGGTCGCGCACACCACCAGGGCATGACCCAATTCCGGATAGCGCTCGCTCAAATCCAATCCGCCGAGGATGCCGCGCTGAGACAGCGCCGCAAGAATCTCCGCCGGGGGGCGATCCAGCAACAACACGGCCTCGTGAAAGTGCGGTGCGGTGAAGGCTTTCTTCACGCCCGCGACTTGGGTTAGTGCCGCGACCAAATCTGCGGTGCGCTGCATGCTGGCCTGTGCCACGGCAGCCAGACCTCGAGGCCCGAGCAAACTCATGTAAATCGTCGCGGCCGTCACCATCAATCCCTGATTCGTACAGATATTCGACGTCGCCTTGCTGCGGCGGATGTGCTGTTCACGCGCCTGCAAAGTCAAGCTGAAGCCCGGCCGCCCTTCCACATCCACGGTGCGTCCGACGATTCGCCCGGGCATTTGGCGCACGTACTGCATGCGCGTCGCCATGAACCCGAAATAGGGACCGCCCGAGGCCAGAGGCACGCCGAGCGCTTGGCCCTCACCGCAGACGATGTCCGCGCCTGATACGCCATCGGCTCCCCAAGCCGCGGGGGGTTTGAGCAGCGCCAACGAGGTTGGGTTCACGACCGCGATCACCAGGATGTTGTTCCGGTGCGCCCAATCGGTCAGTGCATCCACCTCTTCCATGCTGCCGAAAAAATTCGGCTGCTGCACGACCAGGGCCGTGAAGTCCTGGCCGGCATGCGCTTCCAGCGCCTCTACCCCTAAGCGCCCGGCGGACCGGTCGAAATCCACCGGGACGAAGCTGATGTCCTGGTTGCCGGCGATGGTCTGCGCGACTCGAGTGTACGTAGGATTCACCGTTCGCGGCACCAGTATCCGCCGCGATTTCGAGTGGCGATTCGAACGCACCGCCATCAGGCAGGCTTCGGCGAGCGCCGAAGCGCCGTCGTACAGCGAAGCATTCGATACCTCCATGCCGGTGAGCGCGCACATCATGGATTGGTATTCGTAGATCAGCTGCAGCGTGCCCTGGCTCGCCTCGGCCTGGTATGGCGTATAGGCGGAATAGAACTCGCCGCGGGTCGCAATAGCCCATACCGGCGCGGGAATGTGATGTTCATAAGCGCCGGCGCCGATGAAATTCAGCGGCCGCCCGTCGAGCGCCGCGCGATCGGCCATGAGCCGCCCAACCAGCATTTCGGACAGGGGCGCGGGTACGTCGAGCACGCCCGCGCGCAAATCGGCGGGAATCTCGTCGAACAGGTCATCGATGGAACTTACGCCGATGACATTCAGCATGTGCGCGATGTCTTCGGGCGTATGGGGAATGAATGCCATGTGAGCCCCTACTTGGATTCTTCGGCCAGGAAAGTCTCGTAGGCGCTGGCGGTCATGAGCGATGAGATATTGGCGGCAGCACCCGCCTCGATACGAAACAGCCACCCGGCGCCATAGGGGTCTTCGTTGAGCAATTCGGGTTTGCCCGCCAGCGCCTCGTTGTGGGCCACGACCTTGCCGGCCAGCGGACTATAAACATCGGAGGCGGCCTTGACCGACTCGACGACCGCGCACGCCTCGCCGGCGCTCAAGGCACGGCCGACCTCCGGTACTTCCACGAACACCAGGTCGCCGAGCGCGCTCTGCGCATGGTCGGTGATGCCGACCTCGATGGCGCCGTTGGGCGCCCCGCCGTGCACTTGGCGCACCCACTCGTGACTCTTCGTATAACGCAAATCGCCCGGTACTTTGTCGCTCACGTTGTTTCCCCTAGCTGATGTCGATCAATGGCTTGCCATGCCGCACGAAGGGCGGCTTCACGATGCGCGCCGCGTGCAGTTTGCCGCGAATTTCCACCTGCACGGTCGGCTGCGAAGTTTTCGGCACGCGCGCCAGCGCGATGGAACGATTCAATGTGGGTGAAAAGGTTCCGCTGGTGACTTCGCCCTCACCCTCGGGCGCGTTGCCGGCGTTCCCCGCAAGCAGCACCTTTTGATGGCTGCGCAGCACCCCGCGTTCCTCCAGCAGCAATCCGACCAGTTCGCGGCCGCCCTCGCGCCGCGCACGCTCCAAAGCGCCGCGCCCGATGAAATCGCGATCGGCAGGTTCGAAGGCCACCGTCCAGGCAAGTCCCGACTCCAGCGGATGGAAGTTCTCGTCCATGTCGTTGCCGTACAGGTTCATGCCGGCTTCCAGCCGCAGCGTATCCCTGGCACCCAACCCGGCCGGCCTCACCCCTTGGGCGAGCAGCCTTGTCCAGGCATCTGCGGCCTCCACCGCGGGAATCATGAGTTCAAATCCATCCTCGCCGGTGTAGCCGGTGCGAGCGACGAACCACGACCCGAACGCGGCCCCGAAGAAGGGTTTCAGCTCGAGCACGCCCGGCTGTTGCGGGGGCAACAGCAGCGCCGCGGTCTTGTGCCGCGCATTGGGGCCCTGCACTGCAATCATCGCCAAGTCCTTGCGCTCGGCCGTCGTCACGTCGAAGTCGGCGGCATGCTTGCGGATCCACGCCAGATCCTTGTCGCGCGTTCCCGCGTTCACCACCATGCGATACCAGGTATCGGACATGAAATAGACGATCAGATCATCGATGACACCGGCGCCGGGCAGCAGCATGCAGGAATACAGCGCCTTGCCCGGGGTTTTGAGGCGGCCGACATCGTTGGCCAGCAGCAATCTTAAAAACTCCCGGACCCGACCGCCGGTCAAGTCCACGATGGCCATATGCGACACATCGAATACGCCGGCATCGCGACGCACGGCGTGATGCTCTTCGAGCTGCGATCCGTAGTGCAGGGGCATGTCCCAACCGCCGAAGTCGACGATTTTCGCGCCAAGCTTTACATGTGTGTCGTAGAGCGGAGTCTTAAGGGCCATCTCAACCTCGCGGCGAACGAATACAGGGACGCAAAGCACCCATGTGCTTAGCCCCTCTGTCCGTAAGACCTGAGAGATTGCGCGCTTGGAAGCGCTGCTCCCCTTCGGTGGATCGCTTTGCGACCGCTCTCCAGAGATCGCGAGAGTCTGCCGTTCATGTGCCTGAGCGTTTCCGGGCGGTTGCGCCTTCGGCGGCCCTATTGAAAGGACTCTCTCCAGACAGCTCTTATCGCGAGTGGGGCGGGATCATACAGAAGACCATCCAGGGATTGAAGCGCGAGGGCCTCATATATCTCGCACCTTCGATACCGCGACGCTGGCCGCAAAGCCTGTCGGGGGAAGCCGGCTGGCGGCGGACTGCATCGTAGGCTTACTGGGCCACAATCGCCCGGCTAGCCTCCCGATTTCTTCGCCGCCCAACCCAATTTGATGAGCTCGGCGACGATGACGTCGCGATGATCGCCCTGAATCTCAATGACGCCCTCGCGCACCGTACCGCCGGAACCGCAGCGCTTCTTGAGCTGGGTGGCCAGGGATTCGATATCGGAGAGCGACAACGGCAGTCCGGTGATGGTGGTAACCCCCTTGCCCGCCCTGCCCTTGATCTCCCGCGCCACGCGTACCGCCGCGGGTTTGGCCGTACCCGGAACGCCCTTGGGGCACACACATTCGCGCACCGGCCTGCGGCAGTTCGGGCACAGGCTCCCTACGCCGGTTGAATAGACAATTCTCGCCGCCATGGCTGCATTATGCCGTCGTTTGTTATTGGTGCGCCGCATTTGCGCTTAGAATCCGCGGTCGCAGCAATCATCATTCACCCCAACCACCCACGAGCCAAAGAAAAATCCCATGAAAAAAATCGTGCTCACCTCGTCGTTCAGCCTGCCCTCCCTAGCATTATTCAGCCTGCTCTCCCTGGTGTCGTTCAGCCTGCCCTCCCTGGCGCTGGCAGATACCCTTACCTATGTCTTCATCACCGGCGACAAGAATGTCGGCCATCTGATCGCCGAGACCAAGGGTAATCAGACCACCATCGATTTCGACGTCAAGAACAATGGCCGCGGTCCGACCATCGCGGAGACGATCAACCTGGATGCGGCCGGACTGCCCACCGAATGGACGGTCAAGGGGACGACGACGTTCGGCAGCAAGGTAGCCGAGCACTTCATCCGCAAGGGCGCGCGCGGCGACTGGGTGGACTCCACGGGCCAAGGCCACTCGACCATCCATGTGCCCACCCTCTATTTGGCGCAAAGCGCGAGCCCCTGGGCGAACGGCATCTACGCGCGCGCACTGCTCAAGACCGCGGACAGGCAATTGCCGGCGCTGCCCGGTGGTGCGCTTCGCCTGGAGAAGGGCGAAACGCTCAACGTGAAGGGTGATGCAGGCCCGCTGCAAGTCACTCGCTACGATCTGATCGGCATCAATCTGGAACCTGAAATCGTTCTGCTGGATGCCGAAAACAATCTGTTTGCCGACGTCGATTCCAGATCGGTGTTGGTGCGCGCCGGCTACGAAGGCGAGCAAAAGCGCCTGCGCGACTTGGCCGCGGCCTGGGAGAGCCAGCGTTTCGTCAATATCGAGCACGAGGTCGCGCATCGCTACCCCGGCCCGATTCGCATTCGCAACGTCAGATTGTTCGACCCTAAAACCTCCGCGCTGACGCAACCCGTGGCGGTGCTGGTCCAGGGCAAAGTCATCGCCGCGGTGGAACCGCTCGACAGCCCCGCAACGCCGGGCGAGACGAGCATCGATGGAGCCGGCGGCACCTTGATCGCGGGCTTGTACGAAATGCACTCGCACCTGGGCCAAAGCGAGGCGCTGCTCGATGTGGCCGCCGGCATCACCACGGTCAGGGACATGGGCAACGACAATGCCGTGCTCGACCGGCTGGTCGATCAGATCGACAGCGGCGTCATCGGCGGCCCGCATGTGATCCGCTCCGGCTTCATCGAGGGCAAGAGTCCCTTCAGCGCCAACAACGGCATCCTGGTCGACAGCGAGGAGAAAGCCGTCGAGGCCGTGCGTTGGTATGGCGCCCGCAACTACTGGCAGATCAAGAGCTACAACAGTATGAATCCGGCCTGGGTTCCTGCCATGGCCAAGGAGGCACATCTCCTAGGGATGCGGCTGGCCGGGCACATCCCCGCGTTTTCCAATGCCGATGCCATGATCCTGGCGGGCTACGATGAGATCACCCATATCAATCAGTTCTCTCTCGGCTGGGTGATCCAGCCCGGCGAAGACACGCGTACGCTGTTCCGGCTCACTGCCTTGAAGCGCCTACCGGGCCTCGACCTACAAAGTCCCAAGGTACAGCACACCGTCGAGCTGATGGTCGAGCGCAAGATCGCCATCGATCCCACTTTAGGGATTCATGAACAATTGACGCAGCGTCGCGACGGCCAGGTGCCGCCCGGCGCCGTCGACTACATCGATCACATGCCGATCGGCTGGCGCCGCGATGCGATGAAGGCCCTCGCGGACACTTCCGCTCCGGGAGATGACCAAGCCTACCGCCAGGCCTTCGACAAGCTGGTCGCCGTGGTACGCATGCTGCACGACCGCGGCATCTTCATCGTCTTCGGCACCGACACCGGCGGCTCTTTCACCTACCACCGGGAACTGGAGCTGTATCAACTGGCGGGCATGACGCCGGCCGAAATCTTGAAGCGCGCCACCTTCGACTCGGCGCACTACGTGGGCCAGGACCAGCGCATGGGCTCGATCGAGAAGGGCAAACTGGCCGACTTCTTCCTGATCCCCGGCGATCCGATCAAGAATCTCAAGGCCATCAAAACCATCAGCATGGTCGTCAAGGACGGCATTTTTTATTACCCCAGCGAGGTGTATCCGAAATTCGGCATCCAGCCGTTCACCCCGCCGCCCAAGGTCACGCCTCAGTAGGTTCCATCCGCGCCGCCCCCGCCGCCCGTGCCGCCGCCTCCTTTGAATTGCTCCGCCACGTGCGGGGAGGAGCGCGGCGACAGCGCGGCCGCGGCGTATATTTGCAGGAGGTCCAAAGCGTTGCTGCCCCCGCCGATTTGGCGCGAGGTAATGCCGCGGCGCGCCGTGCGCAAGTAGCGATCCAATCCCAGAGCCGCCAGCAGCGCAACGCTTCCCCACAGGATTAATTTCAGTTTCAACGGCAGTGGAGTCAGGTCCCGCAGTTGATAGGCGATGCATCCGAGTGACGCCATGCAAGCCAGCAGGGGGGCGTGGCTTCGCCGCCGAATCCCGAGGATGAGCGCCGTCAGCGCATAGATGCCGCTCGCCAAGCCGGTTGCGATTCGAATGGCCGGTGAGAGCTGCGCGGCCAGCCAGAGAAATCCGCACAGCGGCATGATGACCATCGGCCAGGCCAGCATATGGTCATGGGACGGCCGGAGGAATTCCATCCGCGCGAGCAATAGGGCAGTCGCGCCGGCTGCATAGCAAAACACGCCGGAGGCAATGGCAACATGGGATTCGCCTACCAAGCGGTGGCCGCCCGCCAGATCGATGGCGACAGAGGCGGCCGCCAATGCCAGCGTCAATAAAAACGCATTGAGCAGTCGCATGGCCGCGAGAGCCAGTACCAATGCCACGGCCAGCGCCAAGCCCAACTCCCTGTTGGATGGCACGAAGTGGATGGCAACCATCAACAACCCGCCGGTCCAGAGCGCCTCCTCCACACCCGCGTGGAACAAATGCTTGCGCAAGATCAACCACTCCGCGACGACCAGTAAAGTCACGCCGGCGCCGAACAAAGCCCAGGGTTTCAAAACGATCTCGAAAGCCGCGGCCGAAAGACCGCATGCAGCCAAACCGAGCACGAAGAATGCACAGCGCGCGATGTATGAAGGCGAGCTCCAACCGCCGCTGCGCTGCGCAATCCAGGGATGATTGCGCACCTTGAGCTGGACAGCAGCAGCCAACCAGCGCTCCTGCTGCGGCGTGGGGCGCAATTCGATCATGCGCGCGCCGTCACGTGACCATGGAAGCGCCACAGCAACAGCGCTCCAGCGACCACGGTAGTGAGCTCCAAGAGCAGCAGGCCGAGCCCGTAGTGGACCACCTGCGCTTCCAGGCAACAGAGCGTCAGCGCGGTATAAGCCGCGCCGTACACCGCGAATATCTCCTCCCCGCTGCGCAGCGCCTTGAAGATCGAGGCCCCCGCGAGGGCCGCCAGCAGTCCCAAGCCCAGGAGCCGGGCGCCCGGCGTGAGGCACAGCGCGAGTGCACCCCAGAAACCGATATTGGCGGCGAAATTATCGAACACGGACTCAAAGCCTGCCGATCCGCCGAGGCGGCGGTTGGCCGCGCGCCAAGTGAGCAAGGTGGCGGCGCATACGGTGGCATGAGATCCCAATCTGATGCCGGCCGCCGCGGCGCTGAACATGGTTGCAACCTGGCCTTCGATCCCGAACCACGCCGCAAGCGCCGCAATCGCGGCGCAAAGCACGAGGCGCGAGTCCAGACCATAAGCGCTTACCCCATGAAATGCCGCCAGGATCAACAGGTACCACTGCCACTCGGTGCCCAACCAATGAAATTGAGATTCGATATATCCCACATCGGCGCTGAGAATCAGCGCGCCGAGCAGCAGCAGGTAATCGCCGCCGAGCGATCGTTCCTTATCCTGCCATTTGGCGCGCAATACCGTGGCATAACAACCGAACGACGCCAATCCGAGGACCACGATCAGGGTGATCGGACCGATACGATCAAGGTTCTCTTTGACCAGCAGGCCAATGCCCGCGGTGATCGCCGCGACCGCGGCATACAGGGCGAAACGCAGTTCCTCGAACACCGAGAAGATCGCGCCGCGCTCCAGCGCCCCGACCCGAGCCGCGTCGGACTCGGTGACCAGGCCTGCTGCCGCGAGCTCCCGACACTCAATTTCGAGCGAATGCATCGAATCCATCATACCTGCCTGCATAGTTGCCCGCGCGTCCCTAGAAGCCGCAATGCGGGCATCCAGCCGTTCACCCCGCCGCCCGGGACGCCTCAGTAGCGCACCCCAGCGCCGCCACTGCGGCCCGTCCGTGACGCCTCAAGCCCTCCCAGCCTGTTCAATTCATGAGCAACGTAAGCATTTCCGACTGGGGAGGCCTAAACAAAAATACCCGTCCAATTCCGTCTTCGTGATGCCCGGCGCTCCTCTGTATAATGCCGGCATGAGAAATCGTCGACATTCCCTGACTGTAAAAGTGGGTTCAGTCTCCATAGGCGGCACCTCGCCCATCGTCGTGCAGTCCATGACCAACACCGACACGGCCGACATCGAAGGCACGGTCGCTCAGGTCAAGGCGCTGGCGCGCGCGGGCTCCGAGTTGGTGCGCGTCACCGTCAACAATGACGAATCTGCCGCCGCCGTTCCGCATATCCGCGAGCGGCTTGACGCGCAAGGCATCGTCACACCCCTGGTCGGTGACTTTCACTTCAATGGACATAAGCTGCTCAAGGCTCATCCGGCCTGCGCCGAGTCCTTAGGAAAACTGCGCATCAATCCGGGCAATGTGGGCCGCGGTTCGAAGCGCGATCCGCAGTTTGCCGAGATGATCGAGACCGCGGTCAAGTACCGCAAACCGGTACGCATCGGCGTGAATTGGGGCAGCCTCGACCAGGACTTGCTCACCCGCATGATGGACGAGAATTCCAAGTTGGAGGCTCCCTTGGCGGCCATCGACGTCATGCGCGAGGCCATCGTGGTGTCGGCGCTGGACAGCGCCAAGCGCGCGGAGTCCTTGGGCTTGGGCGCGGATATGATCGTGATCAGCGCCAAAGTCAGCGGCGTGCAGGACCTAATCGCCGTATACCGCAATCTGGCGGCCCGCTGCACCTACCCCTTGCACCTGGGGCTCACCGAAGCCGGCATGGGCAGCAAGGGCATCGTAGCCTCAACGGCGGCCATGGGCGTGCTGCTGCAGGAAGGCATCGGCGATACCATTCGCGTGTCCCTGACGCCGGAGCCGAACGGGGACCGAACCCAAGAGGTGATCGTCGCGCAGGAAATCCTGCAGACCATGGGTCTGCGCGCCTTCACACCCATGGTGATCGCCTGCCCCGGCTGCGGACGCACCACCAGCACCTACTTTCAAGAGTTGGCGCAGAAGATCCAAAGCCACATCCGCCATCGCATGCCGGAATGGCGCAAGCAGCGCGCGGGCGTTGCCGACATGACCGTGGCGGTCATGGGATGTGTGGTCAACGGCCCCGGCGAGAGCAAACACGCCAACATCGGCATCAGCCTGCCGGGCACGGGCGAGCATCCGGTGGCGCCGGTGTACGAAGACGGTGCTAAAACCGTGACGCTCAAGGGTGACCGCATCGCCGAAGAGTTTCAGGATCTGGTCGAGCGCTACATCGAGCGTACCTACACCCGAATCTCAACGTGAAGGATTTATCCGAGAAGAAGTGCGTGCCTTGTGAAGGCGGCGTCGAGCCGCTTAAGGCCGCCAAGGTCAAGCTGCTGCGCCGGCAGCTGCACAAGGACTGGAAGATCGCCAAGGACTTCAAGAGCATCGAGCGCTCGCTGAAGTTCAAGGATTTCTATCGAACCATGAGCTTCGTCAACGCGCTTAGCCATATGGCGAATACCGAAGACCATCATCCGGATTTGAAAGTGGGCTACGGCTACTGCCATGTCACCTACTCCACACACGCCATCGGCGGCCTGTCGGTGAATGATTTTATTTGCGCGGCGAAGCTAGATCGCCTTTGAGTTCTGGCCTTTGAGTTCTGGCCTTTGAGTTCTGGCCTTTGAGCTCTGGCCTTTGAGTTCTGGCCTTTGAGTACTGGCCCATGAGTACTCGCCTCTAAAGTAATTGCTTTTGAAGTAATCACCTTCAAGCGATCGCCTTTAGTGATCGCCCTTAAGTATCGCGATTGAGTAATGGCCGTTAACGTACTCGCCCTTAAGTAATCGCCTTCAAGTACTCCGGCACATCCCCCGCTAATCCCAGCGCTCGCTGTGCAAAGCGGCGTTTTACAAAGGGCATCTTGCCCACCGCACCAAGCGCGGCGCCGCGCAGTCCCGCACTCAAGGGGTCGGTGCTCGAAAACAACCGCTCCAACCCGTCCAGCGCGGCCGCCGCCAACAGGTTCTCGCTGCGCCGCCGGCGCTCGTAACGCCGCAGGAATTTGTAGTCCCCGAAATTGCCGGGGCCGCCGGCTTCGTCCAGCACTTCCGCCAGCGTCGCGCAATCCAGCAGCCCGAGATTCAAGCCCTGGCCGGCCAGCGGATGCACCACATGCGCGGCATCGCCCAGCAGTACCGCGCGCGGCCGCGCATAGTCCAATGCGTACTGAAGCTTCAACGGAAACGCCGCCACGTCCGTGGTCAGCTTGCAAGCCCCCAACACTTCGCCGCCGGCCGCCCCCAGCTCGGCACCGAAGGCATCGGCATCCATGGCGCGCAGCTGCTCCGCCCTGGGCCGTGCAACGCTCCACACGATGGAGCAGCGACCATCGTTGAGCGGCAGGAAGGCCACCGGCCCCGAGCTCAAGAACCGCTGCCAGGCGGTAGCGGCGTGCGGTTGCTCCGTTTGCACATGCGCCACCAGCGCATCCTGATGATAGGCATGACCTGCCGTACCGATACCCAATAGCTCGCGCACTTTAGAATCGGTACCGTCGGCCGCCGCCAGCAGCTGGCCGCGCAGCTCTCGGCCATCATGCAAACGCAGGCTGACCTGCTCATCGGTGGTAACCACCGAGTGCACGACGCCCTCGATCAGCACCACCCCGGCGGCGCGGGCCGCCTGCAGACACTGCCATTGCAGCGCACGCCCGTCGACGATGTGGCCGAGATTCGGCTCGCCCAATTGCGCACAGTCGAAGGTCAAGGAGCCTTTCCCGAGCGCCGTACCGCTGCTGTCCCAGACACACATGCGTTCGTACGGAAATACGCGAGTTGGCGGCAGCGAA
This sequence comes from Gammaproteobacteria bacterium, assembly GCA_021323735.1. GTDB lineage: Bacteria > Pseudomonadota > Gammaproteobacteria > Steroidobacterales > Steroidobacteraceae > Bog-1198. The sequence continues at coordinate 5,420 of JAJPKM010000045.1, read as the reverse complement.
TTCCAAACCCCGCAGACTTTGAGCAGCCGCTCCGATGCGCGGCTCATCGCAAATACTCGGAGGTCCCAGCCGGCATCCGCGGGTGTTGCCGTCGCAAAGCGATCGGCGACCACCGCCACCCGGCCGGCCGTGCTCAGCTTGCGGGCCAGCAACAGCGTTGCCATCACCGTGCCGATCACGCCGGCGCCGGCGATGATCACATCGAAGTCGCCGCCGCGGGATCTAGTCGCCATGGAAAACCGGCTGTCGAATTGCCGTATCGCGGAATACGCTCACTTGAGCGCAACCCCGCGCGCCAATTTGGGCACGCGTCCGCCGCCGCCCGTGCTCAAGCGCGACATTGCTGCTTTGGCGGGCGGTAGCAGGTCGAATGCCAGCAGTCCTAAGTTGCGCAGCCGCCGGATCGAACTCAAGGGATTGGAAAACACCCGGATCAATCCGTCGGTAAAGCCGATGACGCCGCCGCGATCCGCCGCGCGCCAGGCATCGTACTGCGCCAGTAGGTCAGCGCTGCCCACATCCGCGCCTGCCTGTCCGGCCTGCGCCGCGCGCTCGGCGATGAGTTCCGCGAGGCATGCCACATCGCGCAATCCTAAATTGAAGCCCATGCCGGCCACCGGGTGCAGCCCCTGCGCGGCATTGCCGATGATGACGCAGCGCGCGGCACTGGTGCGCGCCGCGCGGGTCAGAAACAAAGGATAGGGCACGCGGCGTCCGACCTTGAGGAATCGCCCCAGCCGAAATCCAAAGCGGCGCTGGACTTCGGCGAGGAACTCCGCGTCGGACCATGACATGGCCGACTGCGCGGCTTCCCGGTCCAAGGTCAGCACCAGCGTGCAGCGCCCGCCGTCCAGCGGCAAAAGCGCCAGGGGTCCGTTGGGCGTGAATCGCTCGTAGGCCACGTGGTCGTGGAAGCGCTGCGGCAGTACCGTGGTGATGACGGCGGTCTGCTCGTAGTCCCGCACCTGCGCATCGACGCCCACGGCGCTGCGCACCGCGGATTGCGCCCCATCGGCGGCCACGATGAGCTTGGCATCGAGGCAGGTCTTGGCTCCCCGCTGCGTGATCTCGACCGTGACCGACTGCTCGTTCGTACTGATGCGCGACACCTCGGCAGGACAATAAACCTCGAGGCCGGGTCTTGGGGTAAGGCGGGACCACAGTGCGCCGCCCAAGTCGCGATTCGCCACCACGTAACCCATGGCCGCAATTCCCTGCTCGGCGGCATCGATGCGCGCAAAGCCGAAATGGCCTTGATCGGAGACATGAATCTTGCGTATGGGAGTCGCGGCCGCGTGCAACGCGGGCCAAACTCCCAACGTCTCGAGAATTCGGCGGCTGCCGTTCGACAACGCCGTGGTGCGCTCATCGAAGCTCGGCTGCGCGGCTGCGTCGTGCGGAACCGCTTCGATGATGGCGACGCGCAGGTTCAACGGCGCCAGCGCCACACCCAAGGTCGCGCCGACCATGCCGCCTCCCACGATCGCGACATCCACGCTCATCGCAGCGCCTCGATGGCGTCCGGTGTTTTCTCGAGCGCCGCGGTCAACACCTCCGGTGCATCGCGGGTGACCAGCACCTCATCCTCGATGCGGATGCCGATGTTCCAGAATTCCTTCGGGATCTTCGGCGAGGGGCGAATGTAGACTCCCGGCTCTACGGTAAGCGCCATCCCCGGCTCCAAGACGCGCCATTCCCCGCCCACCTTGTAGTCACCCACATCGTGCACGTCCAGACCCAGCCAGTGACCGGTCCGATGGCTGAAGAAAGGCAAGTAGGCTTGGTCCTTGATCAGTTTCGCGGTTGTCCCCTGCAGAAGTCCGAGCTTGGCCAGACCTTGGGTAATCACGCGCACGGCGGCCTCATGCGGATCATTCCAATGGTTGCCGGGCCGCACCTTGTCGATGGCCGCCAGCTGAGCTTCCAGCACCACCTCATACACCGCGCGCTGCACCGCAGTGAACTTGCCGCTGACCGGGAAGGTGCGCGTGATATCCGAGGCGTAGTAGTCGTGTTCGCAGCCCGCGTCCAGCAGCAATAGATCGCCGTCGCATAGGGGCTGGTCGTTATTGCGATAGTGCATGACGCAGGCGTTGGCGCCGCCGCCGACGATGGGCGGATACGAGGTGTCCGCGTTATGCGAACGGAATTCGTGCAGCACTTCCGCCATCACCTCATATTCCATGCGGCCGGGCCTGGCGAAGCGCATCGCGCGCCGATGGGCACCCACCGCAATCTGCGCCGCGCGCCGCAGGCTGGCCTGCTCAGGGCGGCTCTTGTACAGCCGCATATCGTCGAGCACATGGTTCAATGCCACGAACTCCTGCAGCCCGCCTGCTCCCTGGCGCGATTGCTGCCGCAGTCCGTTGACCCAGCTCAACACGCGCGGATCGAAATCAAGATGCATCCCCATGGAGTAAAAAACCTGCGAACGCTGCTCCATGAGTCCGGGAAGTATCTCGTCGATGTCCTCGATCGGAAAGGCATCGTCGGAACCGTAGCGCGCCACCGCTCCCTCGGTGCCTGCCCGGGCACCGTCCCAGGATTCGCGCAGTGCATCGTGTTCGCGCACGAACAAGAGATACTCCGCCTGCGCGCGGCCGGGCACGAGCACGGCCACCGCGTCCGGCTCCGGAAAGCCGGTCAAGTAGTAGAAATGGCTGTCCTGGCGATAGGCGTATTCGATGTCGCCGTTGCGATGACGCACCGGGGCCGCCGGCAGGATCGCAATGGCGTCCTTGCCGATCATGCGCATGAACTGGCGCCGCCGGCGAACGAACTCCTTGCGGTCCAAGCGTTTAGCTCCTGCTCAGTGCAGCCGCTGCTGCGCCGGATAGACCTGCCTGCGAAGCGGAAGCAATTCTTCGAACACGACCTGGGCCGCCACCCGGATGAATTCCACCAGCTCGGCGTAAGCCTGCTCGTTGGAATCGTCCCCTTCCGAGTCATCGCCCGTGGCACGCGAGATTTCAGTGAAATCGCGGACGATTTCCCCCACGTCCCCGTTGAGCGCCGCAAGATCCGAGCTGTAGCCGGTGCCCAATCCATACAGAAAGCCGGTGCACCATAATGCAAGGGCATTGGCGCGGCCATTGAGCGGCTGGTCATCGTCCGGCAACAGCGGCTCGAACTCCATGCCCTGTTCACCGAAGGACGTGGCCGTTGCGGTATAGACCCGTTCGATCATGGCCGCCGATTCCTCCGAAAGGGCCGCGCCGTCGGGCAGGATTTCATTCACCCAGTCCTGCATCCGATAGGGCGCTACCGAACACAGGGCCCCGCACAGCGAACCGTGCGCCTCGGCGGCGTCCGCCAGGCCACCGGCGGTGGCCAGCACATCCTCGAAATCCTTGAACCTGATATCCGACATCATATCGGCGAATGATACCGCAGAGTGGCTGGATACCGCCTTTGCATTGCTCCATGCCGCGCTCTATATTGGCGGTCATGAACGAAGCCAATCCGAAGTCGGCGGTCGAACTCGAGCTGAAGCGCTTGGAGAAGCGCCTGGAAGACCTCATCGTGACGGTCAGTCACATCAAAGAGGAAAACCGGGCCTTGCGGCAGCGCCAGGACACACTGACGTCCGAGCGCGCCACGCTGCTGCAGAAGAACGAGCAGGTACGCGCGCGGGTCGAGGCCATGATCGGCCGTCTCAAGTCCATGGAGCAGGCATGAGTGACAGTCAAGCGCGGGTGAGCGTTCGCATCCTGGAAAAGGAGTACCACATCACCTGCCCCATCGAGGAGCGCTCCGACCTGCTCGACTCCGCCGAGTTCTTGAATCTCAAAATGCGCGAAATCCGCGACAGCGGCAAAGTCGTGGGATTGGATCGCATCGCGGTGATCGCGGCGCTGAATATGGCGAATGAGTTGATTCGTTTCCGCAACCGTGACACCAATCTCGATTCCGACGTCGGCGGCCGCTTGCGTATCCTGCGCGAGCGCGTAGAGTCGGCCTTGGAGAGGGGTCAACAGCTCGAGCTCTGACCCACAACGTTTAATTTTGGCGCTGCCTGCGGTGTTCGATGCGGATCGGGTTACCTCCTGACCCTAATTTTGTAAACCCCAGGGGCCAATGCTTGCTGGCAACATTGTGCAAGTCCGCTTCGAGCGGAAAGCCTTAAGTGCCGCAGTCGGCCCCACCTGTTGCTCAGGTCGGGAGCAACGGTCCAAAACGGCACATGCGGGTAGCGCCATCCCCATTCCTTCGATGAAAGCCTCGCTACGCCAACAATTGCGCGCCCGGCGCCGCTCATTGAGCGAGGCCGATCATGCACGCCGTTCCCTGGCGGCCGCGAAGGCCATTATGCGGTTGCGCGGGTTCAGGGCCGGCAAGCGCGTCGCGCTGTACCTGCCATTCGATCGCGAAGCGGATACCGTGGCCTTGGTCCGCGCCGCCCGGCAGCGCGGCGTGGAACTTTTCGTTCCCTTCATCGCCGATCGGCGTCATCGCCGCCTGCGTTTCTTCCCCCTGACCGGCGCAACCAGCCCGGGGATGTTCGGAATTTCGGTTCCACGCCGGCGCACGCATCCCATTCCACCCCAATGGCTGAATCTCATCGTCGTACCCTTGGTGGGCGTCGACGCCGAAGGCAGGCGGCTGGGCATGGGGGGCGGGTACTACGATCGGGCGCTCGCATTCCGTCGCCGCCGATCGATATGGATGGGGCCGCATCTGGCGGGGCTCGCCTTCGAATGCCAGCGCACCGACTTGAGGTTCGCCGATGCATGGGACATACAATTGAACTCCCTGGCAACCGAATTGGGTATGGAGCAATTCTCATGAATCATTGGCTGTTCAAGTCGGAGCCCGCCAGCTTCAGCATCGATGACCTCGGCGCAGCGCCAAGACGAACCACGGCGTGGGACGGCGTGCGCAACTACCAGGCCCGCAACATGCTGCGCGACTCGATTAAAAAGGGTGATTTAGCGTTTTTCTACTACTCCAGCTGCGCCGTACCCGGTATCGCGGGCATCGTCAGCATCGCCCGCGAAGGCTATCCGGATGCGACCGCCTTCGACCCCAAACATCACCACTACGATCCGGAGTCCAAGCGGGATGCGCCAAGCTGGTTCGTCGTCGATGTGAAGCTGGTACGCAAATTGAAGCGCATCATCACGCTCGACGAGCTGCGCAAGCACGCCTCCGGCGCTCTCGAGGATTTGGTTCTGTTGCGCCGGGGCGATCGTTTGTCGGTGATGCCGGTGACGAAGAAGGACTGGGATTTCATCCTCGCCCTTGAGTGACGTGACTCACATCGCTAGCACATCGGGATGCCGGAGTGCGAGCTATTGCTTGTAAATTAATTAATCGTGTATATACTCGGACCCCGGACTAACCCGATAACGGAGTTTCTATCATGGCAGCGAAAGCAAAGAAGGCGAAGAAGAAGGTAGCGAAGAAAAAGGCCGCTAAGA
>JAJPKM010000030.1 GCA_021323735.1 Gammaproteobacteria bacterium | reverse complement strand
GAGCGTCGGCAGCAGGCGCGCGTCTCTCGCCGAGCTCGAAGCGCAAATCACCGCACTGGCCGGACAGTTGAATGCCGCCCAGTATCGCTGGCTGATGCTCATCGCCGAGTTCGATCGCCGGGAAGGCTGGGCAGACGGCCAACTGCCCTCCTGCGCACACTGGCTGAACTTCAAGTGCGGTTTGAACTTAGGCGCCGCCCGCGAGAAGGTGCGCGTGGCGCATGCCCTCTCGGGCCTGCCGAAGATCGCCGCGGCCATGGCCCGAGGCGAATTGAGCTACTCGAAAGTGCGGGCGGTGTCGCGCGTGGCCTGCGCGGCGACCGAAGAGAATTTTCTGATGCTCGCTCTGCACGGCACCGCCTATCACGTGGAGAACCTAGTGCGCGGATACCGCCAGGCGCAGCAGGCCGAAGCGCTGTCCCGAGAAGCGCAGCAGCACGTGAATCGCAGCGTGAGCTATGAGTATGCGCAAGACGGCAGTCTGGTGCTCAAGGCACGGCTGCCCGCCGTGGCGGGCGCCCTGGTGATCCAGGCACTGAAGGCGGCTATGGAGAAGATTCCCTCCACGGAGATCTGCGCCAAGAGGGTCCAAGAGCAACCCATCCCCTATGCGTCCCGGCGCGCCGATGCGCTTGCCTACGTGGCGGAGAGCTTTCTTGCCGGGTCCGGCCCGAACCCTGCATCGAGCCCTGCCTCGAACACCTCATCGAGGGCGGCATCGAGTACTGCGGATCGGTATCAAGTCGTGGTGCACGTGGACGCGCAGAGCTTGCGCGAGCACAGCGACGGCCGCTGCGAACTCGAGCAGGGACCGTCGATCCCCATCGAGACGGCACGCCGGCTCGCCTGCGATGCGAGCCTGCTCAGGGTGCTGGAGAACGAACACGGGGAGCCGCTCGATGTGGGACGCAAGACGCGCAGCATCCCGCCCGCGATCCGCCGGGCGCTCAGAGCCCGCGACGCCGGTTGCCGCTTCCCCGGCTGCACCCACCAACGGTATGTAGACGCGCACCACATCGAGCACTGGGCCGACGGCGGGGAGACCAAACTGTCCAACCTCGTGACTTTGTGCCGGCTACACCATCGTCTGGTGCATGAGGGACAAATCCGAATCGAGCCCCAGCCTCAAGGCGGCTGGCGCTTCGTGCGTCCGGACGGGCGGCATTACGAGATGATCCGCCGTCCGGCGCCTCGCGCCTACACGGGGGACGAACTGGGGCACGCGCATGCCGAGCTGGGCATTCGCATCGATTGCCACACCGCCGCCACCCGTTGGCGCGGCGAGCGCATGGACTATGAGCTGGGGGTCTGGGTGCTCTGCCAGCAGGCCGCGCGTGCCCGGCGGTTTCGCGACGGCAACGCTTCCGGCGTGTCCAGCACTTCCGGCGATGCCGACGTTTCCGCAGAAACGTCGGATACAGTCGCAGACATGGAGCGCGCAACCTCTACCCAGGGCATTGCAAAATGCCATTGATCCAAAACCCGTGACCGTTGAAACGCCGAGGGGGCAGGGCGAGAGGTACTAGTGCACCCGACCCATGACGGGCCGGATCGCTGCCGGCTAATCGGCGCCATAGTCTCGGCTCTTCCAGCGGGCGCCTCGTCCTCGCCAGTAATCTAGAGCCGAGCCGCATGTTGCCGCCATGTAGAAAAGCGCAATCAGCGGCAGCGCCAGCGCCCAGAGGCGGTTGCGCGCGTATCGCGACAGGGTGGGCAGATAACTTGCGGCCGAGAGACCGAAGGCCAGCAAGCCCGCAGCGGACTGCCAGCCATGGCCGAACAGCGCCGCCGCCGCGGGCACCAGCCAAACCAGGGTCAGACCGAGCAGAGTAAGGGCCAGCAATGCCGCCGAATGGCGCAGCTGCGTGAAGGCCGTACGCGAAATCATCTGCCAAATGTCGGCGAACCTCGGGTAGGGACGGATGGATGCGGCGAGGCCGGAATGTCCCAGAAAGATCGGGCCGAATTTCTTCAGGGCCGAAGCGAGCGCCACGTCATCGATGAGAGAGTGCTTGATGGCATCGATGCCGCCGATACGCTGCAATGCCTCGCGGCGAATCAGCACCGTGCCGCCGGCTGCCGCGGCCACGTGCGATCGCGGATTGTTCACCTTGCCGAAGGGATACAGCATTTGGAAGAAGTACACGAACGCCGGCACCAGGGCGCGCTCGGCAAGACTGGCGCAGTTCAAGCGCACCATTTCGCTGACCAGATCGAGCCGGGCCCGGAGCATGTGCGCGACCAAGGAGGAGAGATGCTGGGGATCGTGCACGATGTCGGCATCGGTGAATAGAAGCACAGGGGCGCGGCTGGCGGCCGCTCCCTGATGAAGAGCCCACAGTTTTCCCGACCAGCCGGCAGGCTTGGCATGAAGTCGGATCACCTGCAGATTCGGCGCGGTGCCCGCCAGTGCGGCGGTGTCGTCCGTCGAATTATCATCGACCAGAATGACTCGAAACCTTCCCGCGTAGTTCTGTACCAGCAACGAGCCGATGGCGGCGCCGATGGTCTCGGACTCGTCGCGTGCAGGTACGATGATATCGATGTCCGGGAATTCCCCGGGCGTGTCGGGCGGCAATTGCGGGCGGGACCGCCAGAATCCACCGCGGCCGATAAACAAATATACCCAAATACACAGTGACAGCGATGCGATCACGCGGTTCCTAGATCGGTTGATTCAGCGACTTTGCCAAGGGAGTGAACAGTTTCGGACCGGAGGCAGTCATGAACCAACAGTCCTCTAGCCTGATGCCGAATTCCCCTGGGATGTAGATTCCGGGCTCATCGGAGAAGCACATGCCTGCCTGCAGCGGAGTCGAATCGCCACGGACGAGGTAGGGCGGTTCGTGTCCATCCAATCCGATGCCGTGGCCCGTGCGATGCGAAAGTCCCGGGAGCCGGTAACCCGGACCCCAGCCCTCCCGTTCGTAGTACCTGCGCACCGCCTCATCGATGCTGCCGACCGGAACATCGATTTTGGCGGCGTCCAACGCGACTTCCTGCCCGCGCTTCACGGTATTCCACACCTTTCGCTGTTTTGAATTAGGCTCGCCGAACACCCAGGTGCGCGAGATGTCGGACTGATAGCCGTGTACTGCACAACCGCAGTCCATCAAGATCACCGAGCCTTCGCGTATCTTTTGCGGCTGAGCCGAGCCATGCGGGTAGGCCGAAGCCTCATTGAGCAGGACCAGAGCGAACTCGGGCGATCCGCCGAGAGCGAGCGTCGCCTGATTCATGAGCGCGGCGATGTCCGCGGCGTTCATGCCCAGGGCCACCTGCCCGTGAACCTGGCGCAGCGCCGCGATGGTCACGTCGTTGGCCAGTTGCAGCAGTGCCAGTTCCGCCGGCGATTTCAATAGCCGGCACGCCCGCACCAGCGGATCGGCGGAAATGATCTCGTACGCGGCACCGGCTTGACGGATGCCGGTGATGATGAAGAAGCGCATGGTCGATTCTGCCGCGAGCACGCCGGTATCGATGCCCCGATCCTTGAGACCCTGAACAATCTTGTCGAAAGGATTTTCGTGCTCATCCCAGGCCCGCACCTCGCCGCCGACCTGCAGAGTCTCGCGTACCGAAGGCTCTTCGAATGCCGGCGTCACGATGAGAGGCTGTCCGGCCGCCGGAATGATGGCCAAGGTCGTTCGTTCCGAGCGGTGCCAGCGAATTCCCGTAAAATATTCCAGGCTGGAACCCGGCTCGATCAGCAGCGCCGCGATTTTTCGCTGTGCCATCAGTGTCTGAACTCGGGAAATGCGTTCCCGGCGCTCTTCGACGGAAATCGGCCGGGCCGCCGTGGTCAACGATCTGACCGGCGCCAGGGGCGCCGCTGCGGCCGTGAGCCCGGCGCGCGCCACCATGGAGGCCGCGGCAGCGCTTTGCAAAAAAGTCCGTCGAGAGAGCATGGATATCCCCTGGGTGCACCTTGTGGCGTCGATTGAGGCAGGATACTTCAATCGGGTGAGATTCCGACATCCCCTCCCTTCCCGATCCTACAGTGCTCGAGCACGCGGGTGGCAACAATGCAGGCCGGACGAACGTGTCGGCCGTGTGCCGACGTTAGTGGTAGGAGAGCATTCATGGGCATCAACAGAGATCAAGTCGAAGGTCGTGCGAAAGAAGCTGCTGGAAAGGTGCAGGAAACCGTCGGAAAAGCCGTGGGCAGTACCACGCAGCAAGTGAAGGGTGCGGCTCGCAAGGTTGCGGGAGCGGCAGAGGCCAAGTACGGGGACATGAAGCGCGAAATGGACGAAAGGGCCAAGGAATCCCGGCAGACCAGCAAGCCCTGAGGCGATGGTATGCACGCTTCGCTGGCTTTCGTGAATGGCGCGGGGAATAAGCGGGACGCAGGAAAAATCCGCGATCAAGATGCACGTGATCGCGGAGACGCGGAGGGCTCGAGTCTGCTCAATGTGCTGCTCTCGAGCGCCACCGCAGAATCTCCGCGGCCGCCCGTCGACGGAGGCAAATCCAAGGATCAGAGCCAAGCTGATGAGCATGGCAAGACCAAGGATGGCAAGACCGATAAGGTGCCGAAGCCCGGCGCATTCCACAATGACCCCGACGATCCGAACAACCCGAATGAAGTGCGCGAGAGGCATCTGCAGAAAATCAAGGCCACGACGCCTCAGCGAAGGTAACGGCGAGCGGCCGCGGTCGCGATGCGCTGATTTCCCGCGCGGCATTGTCGGCGGGTAATGCCGCGTATGGCGAACGGCAGCGGGTGCGGCTGGTGTGGGATACAGCCGTCAGAGAGTCCCTTGGGCCGCCTACAGATGCTAGCTCGATACGCGGCGATCATGCAGCCGGGGAAATCTTAAGCCGACGGGTATAAACCTCGAGGAGGAAACGATGAAGAAAAACATCATTTTGTGCGGCGTTATGGCGCTGGGCGTGGCTTGCGCACCTCTGGTGATGGCCGACGAGGGGTCGACCGAGTCTCATCACTATGTGAAAGATTCGGCCATCACCACCAAGGTGAAAGCGAAGTTGGCCGCCAAGCATCTGTCGACGCTGACGAGGATCAAGGTCGACACTGACGCGGACGGTGTGGTGTGGTTGAGCGGCCGGGCTCCTACCAAGGATGCAGCCGACTTGGCCGCCATGATTGCGCAGAACACTGAAGGCGTGAATGCCGTTCATAACGACATCGTCGTCGAGCCGTAGTCGTTGCATTCGTGAATGGGTCGAAGGTGAATCGAAGGTGAAGCGGATTTGATGGGTCCGGATGGACTCGAAGGATGGGCGAGCAGGCGCTCCGACCGGGGCGCCTGCTCGTTCTCAATGCTCTCGAAGGCGCTCCCGAGCATCGCGCCTCACTGCCGCCAGCGCGTCGCGTAAATCATCGATCCGGTAGGGCTTCGGAATGATTTTGATCGGCTGGGTTCCTGCATGCCGGCGGGCGGCTTCCACGTAGCCGCTGGTGAGCAGCACGGGCAGGTTGGGGCGCCGTTTACGGATCTCCTGGGCTAACTCAACGCCATTCATGCGTCCCGGCATCATCACGTCCGAGAATACGATGTCGACGGCGCGGCGGTCGGCAAGCGCTCCCAGCGCTGCTTCGGCGCTCGCCACCCGCGTCGTGTCGTAGCCGATCTGATGAATCATTTCCACCGTCAAGGCGGCTACTTCGTCGTCATCCTCCACCACCAACACCTGTCCTATGCCCACCGCGGTGCCGCCGACGACCGCAGAAGTCAGTTGCGGAATGTAGGCGGGTGTTTTCAGTGTCCTCGGCAGGAACAGGGACACCATGGTTCCCTTGCCGGGTGAGCTGGCGATGCGCACCAGGCCGCCCGAGGCCTTGGCGAAGCCATGCGCCTGCGCGAGTCCCAGGCCGGATCCGCTTCCCACCTCCTTCGTCGTGAAGAAGGGCTCAAAGGCGTGGGCAAGAATTTCGGGGGACATACCGATTCCCGAATCGGTAATGTCGAGCCGCACAAAATCACCGTGCAGATCATGATCCACGAGTGCGGGGCAATTCTGCGCGCCGATCACTATTTTCCCCCCGGCAGGCATGGCATCGCGCGCATTCAAGGCCAAATTCAGCACCACCAGTTCCAGCTCGCCCGGATCCACTTCGATCGGCCATAGGCGCTCGGCAAAGAAGGATTCGATCTGCACATCGCCGCGAAGGCTGCGGTTCAGCAACTCTCTCATGTCGCCGATCAGGCGTCTCAGATCCACGGCTTCCGGTTTGAGCGCCTGGCGGCGGGAGAATGCCAGAAGCTGCCGGCAGAGCCGGGCGCCGCGGTCGACGGCTTTTTTCATCGAGGCAAATATCTGCTCACGGCGCTCCATATCGGATTGGTGCGTGACGATTTGCAAGCCGCCGGAAATCACCTGCAGCAAATTGTTGAAATCGTGGGCGACGCCGCCCGTGAGTTGACCGAGCGCTTCGATCTTCTGCGCTTGGCGCATCCGATCTTCCACCGCGCGACGCTGGGTCACATCGGCGATGACGCCCACGATGCGCGTCGGTGTACCCTCCACGTAGAATGTACGGCCACTGAGATGAATCCAACGGGTCTCGGTTCCCGCGCCGCGCCGCAGGCGCGCCTCCACATCGATCGATCCGAGTAATTCAGCCTCGCGGAACGCCTGCCGCACCAGCGGTTGGTCCGCCTCGAGGATGTGCTCCAGGGTCAAATTCAAGTCCCAGAACGGCTGGATCTCAGCGTACCCGAAGGTTTGGTCGTGCCGAAGCGTGCGGTGAATGGATCCGGTGGAGAGATACAACTCCCAGGTGCCCATGCCGGCGGCATCCAGGGCAACCTGTAGCAACTCCGCCGTGTCGAGGGCATCTGACATCATGCGTTACTATAACGGCCGGATGGACGGGCTGATGTCCATCGGCTCGCCTAGGACTCTGTCAGACTTCGCCTAGAGAGTTCTCCGGCGCGGACGCATTCAGAACGCGCAGATTCTCGATTATGCTCGCGAGAATCTCGGCATGTTCCTCCTCGACCGCCAGCGCCACCTTGATGAGGCGAAGGGTCGCTCTGTCGTACCTTTGGCCGTGTGCTGCAATCTTGCGGTACGCGTCGATGGCGAACCGCTCGGCCATCAGATTCTGCGACAGGGCGCGGCCGAATCCCGAGGGCTCGGAACCGGTGGGAGCGCAGTCCGCATCCGGCTCCCTCGGTTCATTCGCTTCCGATCGGTCGAGGTCGAATCCCATGATCGAGTCTCCAGGGTAGGCTGGGGAGCCATTAAAAACCCGCCGCCGATACGGCTCGCAGCGGAACAAGGCGCGTCCACATGTAGGTGTTTGACGGACAGTCGCGTGCTCGTTCACATCCGTCATTCCCCAGGAATGTTCTTACCTTGCTCCGCCTGTTGGATGAGCGCGGCGCAATTGGCATCTTTGGCCAGCCCGCCGTCGACGAAGGCAAGTACCGCGGCAACCGGAGTCAATAAAGTCCCCAATGCGATCGCACCTCCGGTTTGAGCTGCGAGCTTTCCGGGCTGAACGCCTATCTTGGGCTGTAATAACGACCCGCGCAGCGTGATCGGTGTGCGCAGCCGAAGCAGTCGAGCCTCCTTGGGTTGGCCACGCAGCGACATATCGAGTGCCTCGGACCCTGAGTACGTCCGGATCCATGGAGCGAACGTACTCGGAAGGGCAGCCTCAGACTGTCCCTGCGGAGCCCTATCGTGAGTCAGATAATACTGAAGGCTGCCCGAACGAGGGGGCTGACCGTTACCGCCGGGAAGCGGCCCCCATTTCCATCAGCAAACGCGTGAATAAATACAGTCTCGGCGCGACGCTGTTGAGATCGATCCATTCATGATCGGTGTGAAAATCGCCGCCGACAAATCCCAGGCCATCGAGCGCAGGAGTGCCTTCGGCCATGGCCAGTGCAGATTCGGATGCGCCGCCGTTGCCCGACAGCTCGAGGGTCTTGCCGATTTCCGCGTAGAGCATCCGCGCCTTTGCCGCCAATGCATCGATCTGCGCATTTTCGGTCAGTGGCGGAAAGGCCGGATCGTGGGAAATGGTGACCGTGGTATCGGGGACCTGAGTGGCGTGCGTTCCCGCTTCCACCCGCGCCAGGACTGCGTCGAACTCCTCCGGTTTGCGATAGCGGACATTGAGGACGGCTTCAGCGGCGTCCGGGATGATGTTGTTCCGCTCCCCCGATTGCAGCACGGTGACATTGACGGTCACGCCGGTCCCTGAGATGGGAAATGCGCCTTGCAGTGCGGTCAGTTGATGGATCAACTCGACGGCGGCGTTGCGGCCGTCCTGCGGTGCCATGCCGGCGTGCGCTGCGCGCCCCTTGACGTGAATATGGATGCTGGCGGACCCCTTGCGCCACACCGTCAGCGCATCCGGCGGATCGCCGGGCTCCATGTTGAATTCCACATCATGCTCGCGGGCCAGCCGCTTGATCAGTTTCGTCGAACCCGGCGAGCCACGCTCCTCACTGTCGTCCAGCAGAAGAGTCATGACGGAGAAATTCTTGAAGCCCAGGTCATGCAAGATTTTGAGCGCGGTAAATGCGGCCACCACGCCGGCTTTCTCATCGCCCACCCCGGGGCCGTGAGCGCGCTCTCGGTCCATGCTGAAGGGTCGCGCGGCGGCCGTGCCCGGTCCGAAGACCGTGTCGATGTGCGCGATGATGAGGATTCTGCCCTTACCACTGCCGTGAAACACGGCGACCAAGTTATCGGGAAGCCCCGCCGCTTCCGCCGGCTCGCTCCTGACCTCCGCGCCCAGCTGAGTCAGCCGGGCCGCAAGTACGGCTTCAACCTTGGTGCCACCCTCCACATCGCCCGTGCCCGAGTCGATGTTGACGATCTCTTTCAGCAGATCGAGTGCGACGCCGCGATTGGCTTCCACCGCCCGGTAAACCTTTTCATCGCGCGATGCGATGTGCGATGCGGCGTGCGCTGCGCCCAGGAGCGCCAGTCCCAAGACCGCAGGCGCCGTTGCTGCAATGAGGATTCTCCCGATCATGCTCCCTCCAGGGCGCTTCTGTACGCGCCTTGGTACAACGTTAGCATGGGCCACGAGGCGAGGCTGTAATTTTGGCCCCGGATGCCCCGGTAGATTCTGGGACGCGAATTCCTGTTTACAATCGGCGCTTAAGGATTAGCGTGAGGGAAGCCAATGGCAGCATCGATCGGACGTCGGCGATTACTGGCCGGCGTGGGAGCGGCGGCATTCTTGGGAGGGCTCGAAGGTTGCTCCACCCTCGGTACCCGGCGTGGCCCGCAGCCCCAGCAGTTGCAGTTGACGCCGGTTCGCGCAAGCACTGACCTGATTACCCGGATCACCGTGTGCACGCGTCCGTTTCGAGCGCAGGGTCCGCGCCTAGATACCGAAAAGGTTGGCTCGAAGCTCGTGGTCCACAATTACGGTCATGGGGGCAGCGGCTGGTCGCTGTCCTGGGGATCAAGCACCATCGCCGTGCGCAAGGCAATGGCGACAGGGGAAAGAGACATCGCCGTGATCGGGTGCGGCGCCTTGGGGCTGACTTCGGCCTTGCTGCTCCAGCGCGCCGGCGCTCGAGTGACGATTTATGCCAAGGAGCTGCCGCCGAATGTACGCTCCTCGCTGGCGTCGGGACTGTGGACTCCGGACTCCAGGATTTGTTTGGAACAGAACGCCACTCCGGCGTTCAAGCAGCTTTGGGAGGACATGGCCCGCACCTCGTTTCAAACTTACCAAAATTTCCTCGGACTGTCCGGTACTCCGGTGGAATTCATCGACAGCTACTACGTTTCCGATCAACCGCCCTCGGCCCGGCGGCAGCAGGCGCCGGATGGCCGGCCGCCCTTCGCCGAGTTGCAGCGCGAGTTGATCGGCGACTTGATGCCGCGACGCATCGACTTTGCGCCAGGCAGCCATTCGCTCGGCGCTCGATACCTGCGGCGCAATTCGCTCATGATGTTCAATCTGAGTGCCTATACGCGGCTGCTCATGGGCGACTTCGGCGCCAACGGCGGCAGGATCGAGATTGCCGAATTCCACACCCTCGGCGATTTCGCCAGATTGCGCGAAAGGACACTGATCAATGCCACAGGGTATGGTGCGCGTGCCTTGTTCGGCGACGAAACCGTCACCCCGGTCAGGGGACAACTGGCGCGCACCATGCCGCAGCCGGATATCGGCTATGGCTTGCTCTATAAAGGCGTGTCTTTTTTGCCGAGGCGCGACGGCTCGGTATTTCAAGTGGTGGGAGACAGCGACTACTATGGCTTCAATGACGAGACGGCAGTCCCGGATCGGGCCGAAGCGGAACAGGCTGTCAATACCATCGCGGCCCTTTTCGGACCGGGTGCGCCGACGTAGCGCTGGAATGATCGCCCTTTAAACCTTCGCGGGCCTGTGTCCCTCTCAGTGGGGAATGATGCACGCTCTGCAGCGAGTTTTTGCCATGGAATCATCCGACGAGCCGACGGACACGATAGCCGCGGCTGCCGCCGGCGATATGGCGGCATTTGAACGCCTGTACCGACAGTTCTCACCGCGAATATACGGATTATGTCTGCGCCTCACCGGGCAGCGCGAGGCAGCGGAGGATTGCACGCAGGAGTCCTTCGTCGCCGCATGGCGTGCGCTGGCGCGGTTCGAGCGGCGCAGCCGCTTCTCGACGTGGCTCCACCAAATTGCCGTCAATTGCGTACTGTCGCGGCGCAAGGGTCTGCGGTTTGCGTATGAGGTCGCGGAACCCGCCACGGGATTGCCGGAACGTGCAGATCCCGGCAGCGGCGCACCGCCCCTGGACGTGGAGCGCGCAGTGGCTGCACTGCCGGAGGGTGCCAGGCATGTGCTCGTGCTCGTTGGAATCTATGGGTACAGCCACGCCGAGGCGGCCGGCGCCTTAGGGATAGCGGAGGGCACCTGCAAGGCGCAACTGCACCGCGCCCGTCAATTGCTGAGCGCCACGCTCGGATTGGAGACATCATGAACGATCGACAATCAGACTCCTTGGATCGGTTGCTGGCGAATCTGCCGCGCGACATGGCGCCGCCCGGAAATCTGTGGCCGGGAGTCGCCGCACGTTTGTCCGGCAAGTCGCGCCGCGCTGCGCCGCCCATGGCGTTGGCAGCCGCCATTGCCATTGCAGCGGCGGGTCTTGCCAGTTTGTTCACCTGGGCGGTGCTTGAAAACCGATCGGTGCCTCGAGTCATTCAGACGGTGGCGGCTGCGTCTTCATTCGACGAACCGCACGATCCTAAGTATCTGCTGGCGCGCAATTCCGTAGAACGAACCTTTCGCGAGCGGCTTGCGCTGCTCGAGCCTGCCACGCGCGCCAAGATCGAGGCAAGTCTGGCGGTCATTCGGCGCGCCCACGAGGAGATTCGCAAGGCGCTGGCCGCGGACCCGCAAAGCGCAGTGCTCGAACAGCTCTGGGAGAGCACCGGCCGCGACGAACTCGACCTGTACGACAGTGTCGTTCAGGCCACCCAACCCTCCACCACAAGGATTTGACCATGCCGCACCTTCAATCTCGCCCGAACAAACCCGCGCTCGCCGGTGCGCTGGCAGCGTTGCTGCTGCCTTGGGCTGCCCATGCGGTGAGCACCGTCGATGAACACCGCCCCGCCAGTCCGCAAGGCGCCGTGGAAATCGAAAATGTGGCCGGCTCGGTCGATGTGCAGGGCTGGGACAAACCCGAAGTCGCCGTGAGCGGAACCATCGGCAAGGATGTCGAACGCCTCGAGGTGACGAGCAAAGGAGAGCACACCTCGATCCGGGTCATCCTGCCTCGAGGCTCGAATGGGGGGACGCGGGACGGATCGGCGCACCTGATCATTCATGTGCCCGCGAACAGTTCCATCGAGGCCTCGGTGGTGAGTTCCGACTTCAAGATTTCCGCAGTTCGTGGCGCCATGGAGCTGCGGGCCGTGAGCGGCAACATCGGCGGAGAGGGCGGCGGAGACCTTCATATCAACTCGGTGAGCGGCGATATCCATATGACGGCAATGTCGGCAAAAGAGATCGAGGTGAAGTCCGTCAGCGGCGAGATCGATTTGACGGCCGGCAATGTCGACATCGAAGCCAGCACCGTGAGCGGCGATGCACACCTGAAGCTCGGCACGGTGTCCCGCGCTCGTTTGAAAACGATCTCGGGAGACTTCTCCGCGACGCTGGCGGCTGCCGCCAATGCACAAATCGATGGGGAATCGACCAGCGGGGACTTCAAGTTGGATTTCGCCAGTGCGCCTGACGCCGACTATGACATTCACACCTGGAGCGGCAATATCGACAATTGTTTCGGACCCAAGCCGACCGAGTCGCGGCATGGACCGGGCTCGCGCTTGGCATTCAAGACCGGCGAGGGCAACGCCCGCGTGCGGATCAGGAGTCTGAGCGGTACGGTACACCTGTGCGCGGGTAAGTGACCTGCGCGGATGACAGGCTGCTAGGTGACGCACCGCACTTGGCGCTGACGGAACGAGGACGTCGAGGCATAATCGTCTCATGGTTGAAGTGCCCCGGATATCCGTTCCCAGTGTCCCGATCTCGGGCTCGGAACTTAAGTTCCCCGTGCGCCGAATTTATTGCGTCGGCCGCAACTATGCCGACCACACCCGGGAAATGGGCGGTGATCCAGAGCGCGAGCTGCCATTCTTCTTCAGCAAGCCCGCGGATGCGGTGGTCTTCAGCGGCTGGAGACTGCCATTCCCGGCGAGGACTTCTGACCTACAGCACGAGGTCGAACTGGTTGTCGGCCTGCACAGAGGCGGGACCAACATCCCGGCGGTCGACGCATCGTCCATGATTTACGGCTATGCGGTCGGGATCGACCTGACGCGCAGGGATCTGCAGGCTGAGGCGAAAAAGACCGGCCGCCCGTGGGACATGGCCAAGGGGTTCGATCACTCCGCGCCCATCGGCGCATTGACTCGGGGACTCCCGCCGGCGAGTGGCGCCATCAGTTTGACGGTGGACGGTGAGGTTCGGCAGAGCGGGGATCTTAAGGATATGATTTGGAGCGTCTCCGAGGTGATTGCGGCGCTCTCGACTTACGTTCAACTGGCTCCCGGCGATTTGATATTCACCGGTACGCCCGCCGGTGTTGGTGCCATCCGGCGCGGTGCGACCGTACGTGGGATGCTCGTGGGAGCCGAGCCTATTGAAATAACCTTTGAACTCTGAGTAACCCCCATGCTTCGCATCCTCTGTCTGATGTTGTGCCTGCCGCTCTGTGCTGCCGCTGCCGATGACTATCGTCACCGCGTCGAGCAAGTGCTGGTGCATACGCCCTTGATCGATGGCCACAATGATTTGCCCTGGGAGATCAGGGAACGCTTCAAGAGCGACCTCGCGGCGATCGATCTGGCCGCCGATACGCATCACTTGCCGGTGGAAGCCGGACAGGCAGCCTTGATGACCGATATACCCCGGCTGCGCGCCGGGCACGTCGGCGCGCAGTTCTGGTCGGTTTGGATACCGGTCGAGACCCAGGGCTTCCAGGCCGTGCAGGTCACGCTGGAGCAGATGGATTTGGTCAAGCGCATGAGCGCCAGGTATCCCGCCGATTTCGCGATGGCCTACAGTGCGGCGGATATTCGGCGCATTCATGACGGTCGCAAGATCGCTTCCTTGATAGGCATCGAAGGCGGCCACCAGATCAACGGTTCACTCGCGGTTCTGCGGCAGATGTACGACGCAGGCGCCCGCTATATGACGCTCACGCACACGACGAATACCCCTTGGGCTGACTCGGCGACCGATACCCCCGTCCACCACGGATTGACGCCGTTCGGTGTGGAGGTGGTGCAGGAAATGAATCGATTGGGGATGCTGGTGGACTTGAGCCATGTATCGCCGGAGACCATGCAGGCGGCGCTCGCGGCGAGCCAGGCGCCGGTGATTTTCTCGCATTCCTCGGCGCGCGCGCTCGACGATCATCCGCGCAATGTGCCGGACGACATTCTGCGCGCTCTGGCGGCCAATGGCGGGGTCGTCATGGTGAACTTCGCTCCCGCCTATGTCTCGGCGGCGCGCAATCACTGGCAGGCCGACCGAGCGGCGGAACAGACACGCTTCAACAGTCCGCCGTTCGCCGGCCTCTACATCGGGCAACCCGATCGTGCGAAGGCAGCGCTCGCGCAGTGGGATGCGCAGCATCCCCAGCCGGTCACCCTACTTGCGCAGGTGGCCGATCACATCGAGCACATTCGCCAGGTGGCCGGTATCGATCACGTGGGTCTGGGATCCGACTTCGACGGTATTCCCGATGCGCCGGTTGGCCTGGAAGGCGTGGATCGCTATCCGGCGCTTCTGGAGGAACTCATGCGCCGCGGGTGGAATGATGCGGACATAGCCAAACTAGCCGGCGAGAATCTGCTGCGTGCGATGGCGACAGCCGAGCAAGTGAGCCTGAAGTTGAGGGTTCGCACATCGCATTGACGGCACGGCGGCATTTCCCAATGCATTTGCAGCGGCAGTTCCTTGATGCATTCAATGTCCTCAGTGCACTAAACGTCTAATTGCGTCCGCGTCGCGCACGCCGGTGCAAATCGCTGCGGAGAGCGGGGTGTTTGCCTGCGCGGACGGCTAAACTCCGCGGCAGACGCGCGTGATATATCAACAAAAATCGACCTCACGGGGCATAGGCCGTGCACACCCAGGCGATTCCATTCAGCGCGAGCCGAACGTCGGGAGGAATTCGTCTGACATAAGGGGAAGACTACGCGCCCTGAGCAGCGTGGTTTTTCCGCTACGTGGCGATGGCATTTGTTCTCGCGCTATTGACATTACGACATCAAGTAATCGAATAATGCACGCGGCGGTGCGGCTTCGGATATTTTTCGCACCGGAATGAGGCCGGACGACGATCCGAAAAGAGCTGTGGCGATGGGGTGGCATCGCTTAGGTGCGATGGCGGAAAGGCGCGCATTGGACGGATGGTCGGTGCTTTTTTATTGGATAAACGGTCTAATAGCCGTTCATTGGGGAGCTAAAAAATGACGACAAGAACAGTGGCGCTGTTGCTTTCAAGCGCCGTGTCCGTGGCATTCTCACTAAGTGCCTTGGCTGAACCCGCGCCGGCACCTGCACCGGCGCCTGCCGCCGCTGCCGCGGCGGCGAGTGACGACAATTCAATCGCGGAAATCGTCGTCACCGCGGAGAAGCGCAGCGAAAGCCTGGAGACGGTACCCGTCGCCATATCGGCCTACACCTCGAAGGCCCGCGACCTGATCGGCATCGAGTCCATTCAGGACATCACCGACTTCACGCCGGGCCTCGCCTATTCCACGGGTTTGGACCGCGCCTTCATCCGCGGCATCGGCCGCGAAACCAATATTCTCGCGACGCAGCCGGGTGTCGCCACCTATGCCGACGGCGTCTATGGCTACAGCGTGGTCGCCGTCTCAGGCGACTCGATGTTCCAGGATCGGGTGGAAGTTCTGCGCGGACCCCAGGGAACCTTGTACGGCCGCAACTCCATCGGCGGCACGATCGATGCCATTTCGAAACGACCGACCCGGGATTGGGAAGCCGAGGTGCGAGTCAACGTGGGCAACTTTGGAGTGCATAATTTCGAAGGCGCTCTCTCCGGGCCCATCAGCGACACCATGCGATTCAAATTCGCCGGCTACAAGAACGATCAGACCGAGGGCTACTACAACAACCTCGCCAACGGCACCACCACCGGCGGCAATGGCAACTTCTTCTATTGGGAAGCCCAATTGGAGTGGGACATCACGCCGGATGTCGAATTCTGGCTGAAGGCCGATCAACTGGGCTACAACCAGAGCTACTTCTACGGCAACACCGGAGGAAGCTATGAGTACGCTCCCTATGGAACCTTCAGTCTCACGCCGACTCCCGGCTTTGGTCTCGCAAGTGGCACAGGGGTTACACCTGCCAATGCGCTGACCACGAATCCCGGTATCACGAATCTGCACAATATCAGCGTCAGCGATGTGCCCAGCAACGCCACCTTGAGCAGAACCTATCAGGTAACGCCGCAATTGACCTGGCACACCCCGTGGGCGTCGGACCTCAAGTACATCGGCGGCTACACCACCTATTACTACAATCTGAACCAAGACGACAATTTGACACAGCGCTATAACGGCGCGGATATCACCTCATATGTCTACCCAGTCATTCCGGGGAGCCGGCAGTGCAATGGCGTCGACTGTCCGCCGCTGACGGTGTACCCAACACCTCAGTTTCACTATGTGCAGAACGAGAGCTACTACAGCAATGAATTGAACCTCACGTCGCACAGTGATTCTTCCCTGCAATGGATCGTGGGCCTTTTCCAGTATCACGAGACCTGGGACCAGCCGATCACCATCGCAGAACCGGCCCAAGGCAACGCCGACAAGGGGTGCTTGACCATCGTCGCGCCGGTTCTCGGGCCCAATGCCGGTTGTCTGCAGACGCCGGTTAATTTGGCAGCTGGAAAGCTGCCCACTCTCGCCGCTGCCAATCCGGGCAACCTTATCTACGATCAAGAAGCTGCTATGAAGGGCAATTCGTACGCTGCATTCGGCCAGACGGACTGGAAGTTTCTGCCGACCTGGAAACTCACCACCGGCGCACGCTTTACCTACGACAAGCTGGGCGGCGTCGAGTCGTATCGGGAACTGTGCTTGGGGTTGCCGAAATGTCTCGGCTTGAGCGGCTACGCTCCCGGTGCTCCGCCCTTACCCCAGTACCTGCTGACCGGCCCGGCCTTGTTTGGCGCCTTCACGCCCGTCAACGACATCACCACCGCAGCTGGCGGCATTGCCTGCTTGGCGACGGCTGCAGGCTGCAAGTACCGCGGCGTCACCAGTGCGCCGACTCTCAACCCCAACGGGTTGTGGCAGCGCGGATTGTCGGATCATTGGGATGCAGTGACCGGAACGGCGGGGTTGGAGTGGACGCCCAACGACAACACGCTGGGTTATTTGAAGTATACGCGCGGCTACAAGTCCGGCGGCTTCAACGCCGGCACCATCACTGCCGCACCCGAGTCGGATCCCGAGCATGTTGACTCCTTTGAAGTAGGCGGCAAGGAGGTTTTCAACAAGACCCTCCAGATCAACGGCGCGCTTTTCCTGTACGACTACAAGAACCTGCAGGATCCACTGGATGTGCTGCCCGCGGGTGGCGGACCTGCGTTTACCTCCATCGTGAACATCCCCAAGGTGATTACCTTCGGCGCGGAGTTCGAGTCGATCTGGCAGCCGATTGCCAACCTACAGTTCTTGCTCGACTACTCGTATTTGGAAGCGACGATTCGCTCGGATTTCACCGTCCAGAACCCTGTTCTGCCAGTAATAGCTGCCGCCCAGTGTCCGAAGACCATGACTGCGCAACAGTGTGGTGGGTTCGTAGACGTCAAGGGCCAAACCGTACCGCAAGCGCCCCGGCACAAGGTTGCAACGAATGGCAATTACACCTGGCATTTTACGCCCGGGTCCTTGAACTTCTCGACCAGCTACATCTGGAAGGCCAAGACCTACGACAGCATCTTCAATCAGCCATACTACCTGGCGCCGGCCTATGGCCAGATCGATTCGCGCTTGTCTTGGAACGACGCATCGGATCGCTACACCATTTTCATCTATGGCAAGAACCTGCAGAACAAGCTGGGCTACAGCAACGTAGGTGCACAGAGAGTGAATTCACCGGAAGCGGGCTTCCCCAATTACTCGTCGGCGTACGAGCTGACGCCGCCGCGCACCTACGGCATCGAAATTCAGTATCGATTGAAGTAAGACGAACGGCGTGAACGCCGCGATTTGTTCCCACTCAGGGCCCGTTCAGCGGGCCCTAGTTTTCTCGGCGGATCGTGTAGCTGGCTGGGAGTTCGTCCGAGACTAGTTGCGGTACGATGAATCGATGCGGTCGAGGCGGCGCAGCAAGCCCGGCCAGACGAGCAGGTGCGGTCCCTGGTTGTTCGACACCATGCGTGCCTGTTCCATCGCCGTATCGATGATGTCCTGCCGGACCGGAATCAATGCTCCGCCGCCGGCCTGAGCCCGTATCTGAATGGCACAGGTGGCCTCGAAGGTGTACATGAGCTGAAAGGCTTCGGCGACACTTCGGCCCACGGTCAGCAGGCCGTGATTGCGCAGCATCATGAAATTCTTCTTCCCCATGTCGGCGACCAGGCGCGGCTTCTCATCGTCGCGCAGGGCCACCCCTTCGTAGTCGTGGTAGGCAAGATTGCCCAGCACGAAGATGGACTGCTGCGAGAGCGGCAGCACGCCGTTCTTCTGCGCGGATACCGCGACGCCATTCAAGGTGTGCGTGTGCAGAACGCATTCGACGTCGTGGCGGGCCGCATGGATGGCACTGTGGATGGTGAATCCGGCCGGATTTATCGGCCAGGGGCTGTCGCCCACCTTATTGCCCTGCAAGTCTATTTTCACCAGGCTCGAGGCGGTGATCTCGTCGAACATCATGCCGTAGGGGTTGATCAGGAAATGATGCTCAGGTCCCGGTACGCGGGCGGTAATGTGGGTGAACACCAGGTCGTCCCAGTGAAAGTGCGCGACCAATCGATAGGCGGCGGCCAAGTCGACGCGAATGGCCCATTCCTCTGGGGAGTAGCGGGCGCCGGTGTCGGTGGCAGGAATGGATTTCAGCATGGCTTTCTCCGGTAGAGGGGATTTCCCACCGATTCTAATCCAAGGTTGGGTATCTGGCTAAGCGGCGGCCCGGTTAGTAGTACCTACGTGCCGGGACGAGCCGATCGTTCATAAATGGATAGCAGGGTAGGGTTAGCCCGCGCGCAAAGCCTCGGCAACGGGCAGCCGAGCCGCGCGCAGCGCGGGAAAGAAGCCGCCCAGCAGGCCGATGATGCATGCCCAGACAATGCCGGTAATGAGCAACGAGCGGGTGACGGTCAGCTGGAAAACAACTTGCGCGAATGCTGCGCCCAGCGTGCTCACGGTATGACCATTGAAGAACAGCCAGGCCAGTGAAGCGCCGATCGCCCCGCCCAGCAGGGACAGAAGCAATGACTCGATCATTACCCCAAGGAGCACCGGGAATGCGCCGAAACCGATGGCGCGCAAGGTGGCGATTTCCAAGCCACGGGCCGCCACGGCCGAATACATGGTATTGAGCGCCCCGAACATGGCACCGATAGCCATGATGACGGCGACCGTGGTACCGACGATGTTGATGGTCTTGGTCAATCCCTCGGATTGCTTGGCGTAGTACTCCTGCTCGCGCTGCACATCGACGGTGAGCGTGGGGTCGCTGGTCAGAGAATCCTTGAAGGCCGTGAACGCCGTCGCGCTCGACAACAACCCCACGGCCGAGCTATACCCCGTACGTTCGATGGAAGAGCCTACGGTGTCGACATCGGCCATCAGTTCCGACTCATGCACGTCGCCGTTGCTGGAAAATATGCCGGTTACGGTCCAGTCCACGCTGCGCAGGCGCAGCACGCTGCCGACGGTAAGGCCGCGAAACTGTTTGGCGGCGCCGATCCCGGCGATCAATTCACGCACCGCCGGACGAAACATCCTTCCGCTCACGATCTTCAATTCCGGGCGAACCTCGGTGAGCTTCAGGCCCACACCCCGCATCGTCACATTGGCGTCGGTTCCGGTATCGAACTTCGGTACATTCACGACGGTGACCAGTTCGTTCGACAGCAGAGCTTTGCCGTCGGCGTCCTTGGCGAGTCCCGGCGCATTGCTGATGGTGGCGATATCGGTACGGGTCACACTGCTGCTCAACTCGGCATCGGACCCGCCGCGCAAGATGATCACGCGATCGGCGCGGCCGCTGTCCGCCAGGGTATGCTTAAAGCCGGCGCCCATCGCCAACACCGACACCAGTACGGCGACCACACCGGCAATGCCGATGACGATGACGCTGGAGGCGCCCAGCCGTTGCGGCAGGGTTTGAAGACTCATCGAGATGACGGCGATCAGCTGTTTGAGCACGTAGGTTCCTTCGGGTGTCGGTTCAATGCATGCCCGACAGCGCATCGACGATGTTGAGCCGCATCGCGCGCAACGCCGGCGGCAAACCGACGATCAGCGCCAGCAGCACGGCGGCACCCAATCCCGGAATGAGGGCCACGGGGTCAAGTTGCACGCCCTGCAGGGCCTGGCCAATGATCGGCAACGTTGCATAGCTCAACCCGAGGCCGATGAGGGCTGCGAACAGACATAGCAGTAGGGACTCGGCAATCACCAAGGCCAATACCTGGCCGTCGGTGAAGCCCAGGGTCTTCAGTACCGCAAGTTCCGGGATGCGTTCCCGCACCGACTGCATCATGGTGTTGCCCGTCAAGAACAACAACGTGAAGAATACCGCGCCCAATATGGCCCGCAGCACGAAGCCGATGTCGCCGACTTGCTTGAGGAAGGTCATGGCGAAATCGTTTGCCGGCTGCGTCTTCGTCTCGTTCGGCGAATTCGCGAACAAAGCGTCGATTTTGCCGGCAATCGCGGCGGCATTCGCCGGGTTGTCGATCCGCGCCTCGATCCAGCCCACGGTGCCTTTGCCGAAGCTACGCCCCTCGTCGAACAGATCGTAATGAAAAAATACGGTGAAAGCCTGGGCATTGGCCTGCTTGGGGTCCGTCACGTCGAATGTGCCGACGATGTCGAAGGTCCAGTCGAGTGAGCCGTTCTTCTGCGTCCAGATGGTTGAGTGAATGGGCAGCTTGTCCCCGACCTTCCAACCGAATTTCTTCATCAGCGCCACATTCACCAGTGCACCGCTGCGGGTGCTGCGGTAGGCCTTCATGTGCGCATCGCTGACGGTGAGTTCGTGCTGGTGCACGTTGAAATAGCTTTCGGTATCGATGGGCAGCGCGAACACGAAGTTTTTCTGCTCCTGATAGTAGGCGCCAAGCCAGGTCAGCCAAGTAGCGTCGGTGACTCCCGGTACGGAGCGGATCTCCTGCAGGTCCGCAAAGGGCAGGGACAGGACGATGGAGTACTTGTTGGTGGTGATGACCTTGTCCGCGCCGGCGCTGCCGGCGCCCGGATGGGAAAACGCGTAGTTCACCGTCTCCAGCATTCCAAACAACAGAAATGCGACGACCACGGACAGCAGCGTGAATAGCGTCCGGGTCTTCTTGCGCCATAACGTAGCCCAAATGAGCGGAAAGTACTTCATCGTTTCCGCGGCTACGCCGGGGCCCCGGCTTCCAACAGTGATCCCTTATCCATGTGCAGTTGCCGGCTGGCGAATTCGGCTGCCTTGGGGTCATGGGTCACCATGACGATACTCTTGCCATGCTGTCGATTCAGGATCTGTAAGAGATGCAAGACCTCGTCGGCGGACTTTCTGTCGAGGTCCCCGGTCGGTTCGTCGCATACCAAGAGCATGGGATCGGCCACCAGGGCACGCGCGATCGCCACACGTTGCGCCTGTCCGCCGGATAGCTCGTTCGGTTTGTGTCTGGCGCGATCGGCAATGCCCACCAAGGTCAAGGCCGCCATGGCGTTTGCCTTGCGCTTGTCGGCGGAAAGTTTCGTCAACAGCAAGGGCAGCTCCACATTGCGCTGGGCCGTGAGCATGGGCATCAAGTTATAGAATTGGAATACGAAGCCGACGTGGTTGGCTCGCCAGTGCGACAATCCGCCGCTGGAAAGTTTGTCGAGACGTTGGCCGGCCACCGTGATTTCACCCGCAGTTGGTGTATCCAGGCCGCCGATGAGATTCAACAGAGTGGTTTTTCCGGAACCGCTGGGTCCCATGAGCGCGACGAAGTCTCCCTTGGGGATGTCCAAGTTGAGTCCCTGCAACACATCGACGCTTTGCTTGCCACGGACATAGCGTTTGTCGATATTGCGCAGGGATACGATGGCTTCGCTCATGATGTCGATCTCATTATTGTTCGACGCGAACCTTCGCGCCATCCTTCAGTTGCGTGAGATCACCTATAGCTAGGCGATCGCCGGCGGTCAGCCCGGACAGAACGGTGGCATTGTCGCCGCTGCTGGCGCCGAGCCGCACCGCTCGCCGCTCTACTATATCCCCTCGCAGGATGAAAACCACCCCGGTATCACCGGAAGCTTGCACGGCGCTCGTTGGCACATTCACGCCCACCGCCGGCGCGGCATTCGCACCCGCAGAGGCTTCGGCGAGAAATGACACGCGCACCCCCATCTCCGGCAGCACCCGGGGATCCTTCTGATCCAAGGCGATGCGCACGGTCACCGTGCCCTTGCTGCGATCGGCCGTGGGAATCACCGCAATCACATGCCCCGGAATCTGCCAATCAGGATAGGCGTTGAGCTTCGCGCTGACCTTTTGATCGGCGCGCACCTTGTTGATGAAATTCTCGTTCACGTCGACCTGGAATTCCAGCGAGTCCATGTCCACGATGGTGCCGATGCCGGTCCGCGTAAAGCCGCCCCCGGCGGAAATCGGTGAGACCATCTCTCCCGGTTGGGCGGCCTTGACCGTTACTATCCCTTCGAATGGGGCGCGGACGATGGTGTCGTCGAGATTGCGTTGTGCGACCTTCAGCCCCTGCGCAACCACATCGACGTTGCTGCGCTGAGTGGCGAGCTGCGCGCGCAGTCCGTCATAGGCGGTCTGCGCGTTGTCCACGGCCGCCTGACTGACGTAATGCCCTTGGAGCAGATTCTTTTGACGCTCATAGTCGCGCAGCGCATTGGCCAGATTCACCTCTGTCTCGGCAAGCGAGGCCTTGGCAAAGTCCAACTGTGCACTGGATTGATTCAATGCCGCCCGAATATTGGTGTCGTCGAGTTTGGCGATGATTTGTCCGGCTTTGACATGGTCCCCTTCCTCGATGTCGAGTTCGACCATCCTCGCGGTAATTTTCGACGCCACGGTGGCCTGACGGCGCGCGACCACATAGCCCGAAGCGTCCAAGATAGAACCCTGCGACGCACCGCCGGCGATGGGCTGCGCCAGGACGGCATGTACCCGAACCGTACCCGGCCGGGACCAAACCCAAGCGCCAATGACCGCCAAGGCTAGAACCGCGACGATGCCCGCCAGCCAAAGCTTCCCGTTGCGCGAGGGCATCGACTGGTCCCCGCGATCGATGCGAAGCTGATTTAGGAGAGCCGACTTATCATCCATTTTATGAGAAAATCCCAGTGACGATGGCTAGCCAAGCGGGCCTCCAATATAGCCTCTTGGCCGTGTTTGGAACTCGAGCATCCCAGCGGTTTGTTTTCGTGGCCTCGAACGGCGGGCACTTGACGGTATTCTAGACCAATGCGCGCATCCTGGCGCACCGATCGGGATTCGCAGCCATGCGGGCTGATATATCCTGCTTCCCGCGATTCGCCATGGCATCATGGCCTCATCCCGCATTCAATACAGAACGATGAAGTCGAGGAGGATTCAAATGCTACTTCGCAATTTCCTGGGGGCGGCTTCGCTGGTGCTGGCCGCAGCGGCGAGCCAAGTGAACGCGCAGCCGGCAAAGCTGACCCATCCGGCCGCCGCGGGCGGCGAAATATCCGAAACCAAGCCTGAAGCGGTTGGGTTTTCCGCCGAGCGTCTCGGCAGGCTCGACGGCGCCATGAAGTCGCTGGTCGAGGCGAAGAAGTTTGCCGGCATGGTCACCGTTCTCGCGCGCCACGGCAAGATCGTGGAGGAGAAGACCTATGGCTATGCCGACATGGCGAGCCAGAAGCCGATGCAGAAGGACACGATCGTACGCATCTATTCGATGACGAAACCGATCACGGGCATCGCCATGATGATGCTGTACGAGGAGGGGAAGTGGAAACCCAGCGATCCCATCGCGCGCTACATCCCCGAATTTCGCGATCTGAAGGTGTATTCAGGGGTCGACAAGGATGGTAAGCCGACGCTGGACAAGCCCGGACATGCTCCGACCATCGGCGAGCTCATGTCGCATACCGCCGGATTTACTTACGGCCCGTTCGGCGCGACGCCGGTCGACAAGATGTATCAGGAGGCGCAACCCTTAAGCGCGCCGAGCTTGCAGGAATTCATCGAACGCGTCGCCAAATTGCCGCTGGCCTATCAGCCCGGGGAAGGGTGGGTGTATAGCGTCTCAGTCGACATCCAGGGCTATCTGGTCGAAAAATTGTCGGGGAAGTCGTTTCCGGATTTTTTGCGTGAGCGGATTTTTCTGCCCTTGGGTATGAAGGACACCGGGTTTTTCGTCCCGGCGGACAAACTCGATCGCGTTGCAAGCGTTTATCAAGGCGACGCCGCGGCTGCCACCGCGATGCCGAGGGATCCAGGCATCAGCCAACCGCCCGGAATGCCGTCGGGCGGCGGTGGCCTGTACTCCACGGCGGGGGACTATCTGCGCTTCGCGCTGATGGTGTTGAATGGCGGGGAGTTGAACGGCGTGCGTCTGGTCGCGCCCAGTTCGATCGAACTCATGCGCACCAATCACGTCCCCGATGAGGTCAAGAGCGCCCGGAAGTTCGGCATCGGCCTGTATCAAGTGCAGCCGGGTATGGGCTTTGGCTATGATTTCGCGATTTTGGAGGACCCTCTGAAGCTAGGCAGTACCACCGGCAAGGGTACGTTTTTTTGGGATGGCATTGCAGGCACCTGGTTTTGGATCGACCCTTCCAACGACGTCGCCTTTGTCGGCATCGTCCAGCGTTGGCTGCTCTCGCCGGGCACGCCGGACGTGGAGAGCCTGTCGCGTGCGTTGACCTATCAGGCACTGGTCAATCCGAGTAAGTGAAGCAACCAAGCGCACAATCACCACAACGAAACGTAGGCACAATGAAAAAAGCCGTTCTATGCGTACTCGTGCTCGCGGTCATGGGTGCCGGCGCAACCCACGCAGCGCAGCCGCCGCGAGCATCGGATACCGCCGGCGCACTTTCCGCGCAGGACACCGTCGAGATTCAGCAGCTCTATGCCAAGTACAACATCGCCATCGACAGCGGCGATGCCGAGGGGTATGCCGCGACGTTCACGCCGGACGGCGTTTTCAATCAGTTTGCGGGGCACGATGCATTGGTCGGCTTCGCAAAGATGTGGCGCGAGAAATTGAACGGTGCAACACGTAAGCACTGGAACAATAACCTCGAGATCAGCGGCAATTCGAAACAGGCTTCGGGCTTCGTGTACCTGATGCTGGTCGACATTGGTACCAAGCCGGCCAGCATTCTGGCGACGGCGACGTATACCGACAGCCTGGTCAAGACCAAGGAGGGATGGCGGTTCGCGAAAC
Source organism: Gammaproteobacteria bacterium (assembly GCA_021323735.1). Lineage (GTDB taxonomy): Bacteria > Pseudomonadota > Gammaproteobacteria > Steroidobacterales > Steroidobacteraceae > Bog-1198. The sequence continues at coordinate 14,088 of JAJPKM010000030.1, read as the reverse complement.
GTACCACCAAGAGCGATCTGCCCCCCGCTGCGCCAGCTGCACCGGCCGCGGCCGGCGAACCGGCCCCGAAGGCGGACGGCCGGTAGCCTGGCTACAATGGCCAAACGATTTATTTTTATGTGCACGCTTGCTTCGATCCTATTGATCCCGATGTTGGTGGGTTGCGCAACGTCGTCTCAAACCCTGACGGGCAGGCCTCGGCCGGCGCTGACGTCGGCCGAGGTGAGGGTGTACACGCAGGCGCCGCAGAGCTTCGAGGAAATCGCGGTCTTGAGCGCGTCGAGAAAGAGCGTCACCAGTGCGGGCGGTGAGCGTGCCATCGAAAAGATGATCGACGCCATGAAGTCCGAAGCTGCGGCGCTGGGGGCGAACGGGGTATTGCTGGAGGATCTATCGGATTCCGATTCGCTGGGGTTGGGCACGGGTGTCGGCACTCAAACCTATACGCACAACGCTTCCATCGATGTAGGAGTGGGGGGCTTCCTGGGGGTGGTGAGGAAGTCCGTGAGGGCCAGGGCGATCCTAGTCGCCGCGCGGCCGGACTAGTTGCGAATCACACACGGCGGCGGTGTCCCGTCGTGGCAGAGAGTAGCCCCTTCATTGCGCGGGGTGACGCCTTCACTGTCTTCGTGGGGGATGTTACCGCCGTTACCTAAGCACCCGTTCATGCAAACTGCTAGCAAAATGCTGGCGATCAGCTTCATGGTATCCTCCGCCTTGCCGCATGCGACAAAGCTTGACTACCATGCGCGCGCCCGCGCCTCTGGTACAGGGCTTCGCGCCGCCAGCACGCGTCGGTGAATGTCCTACATTCGACTGAACATCGGATCGCGAGGTATCGACGCGAGGCATCACGCGAGGCATCGGCGCTAGGCGAGTTCAAGCGGTCGGTGGCGCGCCGAGCACCGCGCACTAGGCGTAAGTGTCGATGATCGCGGTTTTCCGCCGACTGTCGGTCAGGTCTTGCGTGCTGGCATAGGCGTGCGCGCCATTGAAGGCGCCCCCGCGGGAGGACGTGCTCGAGCGTAGCGGTATGGTTTGGTAGCGCGTAATCGCCGACTCGCTGCTCGCGCCGCCGGCAAAGTTCGCCTGGGTGAGAAGCCTGGGGTCACCCACCGGTGTGGCGATAATCGTCAAGCGCCGCCCGCCGGAAAGCTCTGGGGCACCCGCCGAAGAACCCCTGACGAGGCGGTGAGGTATGGCCTCGCTCGCCAGAATCAGGGTCTGATTGTCGGAGTTCACTCTCACGGTCGGTTTTTCAAAGCACTCATTGCTTTTAACCAGCCTGGCACCTTATCAGACGCCGATACCCGGTATGCGACTTATCGCATGAATCTTACAAGGGAGCCCGCGGGTCGGTCTTTTGCAGAGGACGATTAACACATCATAAATATGTTAATCATATAGTTACAAACTATATCTACTGTAATACCGCGTCTACTGTAATACCGCGTTTACATCGGTCGCGAATATCGACGTCGCCATGTCGGCGGTCTGCGGAGAAAGCCCGGTATCGACGATGCCGTTGGAGGGAAGCCTTACGGCTGAATGCACGATTTGCCCGGGAGATGGACTGTCGGGGGCATCGCCGATGGCCACGTAGAATACTTCGGGGCGAATCCGCGAGGCCCTGGGCAGAAGCTTCACGAAGAAGCTGGTTGAACTCTTTCCCTTCGGAAATTTTTGAATGACTTTCGGCTGCGGCACGTAGTCGACGCCGGGCTTCGCCGAAGCGGCTTCGGTCCACCACACAAAGGGCACTTCTTCCCCCAATGCCGAGGAGCGATGTACCCGTATCTCTGCAAAACGTTCTCCCGGACGGACGTCGTAATCAGTCGCCGAAATGACCATGGGACTGGGCGTCTGGGAGCTTCGGCCGCGGCCGCCATCGGAGCGAGCGCTGCCAACGAGCGGCGGCTGCCGGACGGGAATCGGGGAGGGGTCCGTATGAGAGGAGGTGTCATTCTCATCGACGAGTTCCTGGGGAGCGGCACTCGATTCTCGCTCCTCGGCGGCGGGAGTGCTCGCGGATTCGGCTGCGGATATCGGGCCGGCGCCCCCCGCCCGCACGCCGGGTGCGAAGCGCACCAGTAGCAAGAGGGTCGCTGCCGCCGCCAAAGCGGCGAAGAGTGCAGGGCTCATCAGCGCGGACCGCGCCGCCTCAGGGCGCGCCGGCTGCAGATCCCTAGGACTCGGCAGAGATTTGGGTTCCTCACCGAGCTTCAATCGATCGTGCCAATCGGCCACCAATATCGATCGGCCGCCTCGATGCCAACACAGGCCTTTTGACAGGGTCAGCCACTGCCGCCGGCTCAACTGCGGAGGCCTGATGGCAACGATTCCTAAGTCGCGGGCGTCAGTCGCACGACGACGCTGGAAGGGATGCAGTCCGGTCAGCAATTCATAGCTGATGCATGCCAAGGCGTACAGATCGTCGCGCGGATCCGGCTCGCGGGAGTCCAGAATCTCGCAAGAGGCGTAGGCCGGCGTGGCCGATCGCACGGATCGATCTCGCCGGTCGTGAGAGTTCTTGTCGAAAACACCGGATGTACCGAAGTCGAGTATGCGTACCTCTCCTGCGTCGGTGAGCATAATATTCTGCGGCTTCAGATCCGCGTGCACCACCGCGCGCCCATGTGCGTACTCGAGTGCAGCGGCAATTTGGCGGATCACCGCCCAGGCGTGCGGGCGATGCATGGGCTGGCCGTGCAGGCGGGCGATGACCGTGCTCAATAGCTCGCCTTCCAGCAATTCCATGGTGAAAAAGTCGATGTCGCCATCCCGATCCAGCTCGAAGACATTGACGATATTCCGGTGCGACAGCATCTGTGCGCAGTAAAGCTCGCGCTGCAGCGACTCGAGCATTTCAGCGCGGCCGCCGGGCACCGGGTGAAGCACCTTGACTGCCACGTACTGCTGCTCTATGGGCAAACTTGACCGGTATCGGTCGAGTGCCTTGAATACCGTTCCCTTGCCGCCGCTTCCCAGGCAAGTTTCGATGACATAACGATCGCGCAATACCCGACCGATCTTAACGGGTGACGGTGGTGGAGGGTCCTCGGGTATGCGCGGACTTGGGAAGCCTGCACGCCGCTGAAGATCGACCGTGGTCCCCCCGAGAGAACGGAAAGCTAAGTTGCAATGTTCATCCATAGGCGCGTCACTATGCTGGGCGTGGCGCGCTCCGTATGTCAGAAAACGCCGCATTCAGAATGACGCCTGGGAGTAGGAGTTTGTCTCAAGTATTCCCATGGCGTGGTCGCGAGCCGACGTGGATTTTGCCCGGCCAACTGCGACGGGCGGCAGCCGGTTGGCGCCGCCGCCAAGAGCTGGGCGCGTAGCCGTGTGGCCTATTCAGCCGTCAGAAGTTGATCGAGCAGGCGTACGGCGGGAATCGCCTCGCGCGACGCGCCGTCACGAATTTGATGGCGGCAACTGGTGCCGTCCGCAATGATGATGGCTTCCGGTGTTGTGCGCACCCGCGGCAACAGACTGAGCTCGGCCATTTGCATCGAGACATCGTGATGCGCGGCTTCATAGCCGAAGCTGCCGGCCATCCCGCAGCAGGAGCTTTGGATCATTTCGGGCTTGGCGTTGGGAATCAACTTCAGCACCTCGAGAATGGCGCTCACCGTGCCGAAGGCCTTTTGGTGGCAATGGCCATGCAGCAAGATGGGTCGGCCGGCCTCTCGCAAGGCGAGCTTGAAGCGGCCGGCCGATATTTCGCGAGCGATGAACTCTTCCAGCATCAGCGCATGCCGTGCCACGCGTTCGGCGTGTTCGCCCAACTTCAGCGCCAGTGCCTCATCGCGCAGGGTCAAGAGACATGCGGGCTCCAGGCCGACGATTGCGATCGATGCCTCTGCAAACGGCGCCAGCGCCGCCACGAGACTCGCTGCCCGTGCCCGTGCCGCGCCGACCATGCCCCGCGTCAAGTAAGTTCTCCCGCAGCAGTGGTGGCCGCGACGTTTGGTCAACACATGGACTGCATAGCCGGCTGCCTGCAGTACCCGGGTTGCCGCCAGCGCATTTTCCGTCTCGAAGGTCCCATTGAAGGTATCGACGAACAGCACCACGGCCTTGCCGCCGCGACGGCCGATGTCGATGCATTGCTCGGCCGAAACCAGTCCCGAGGTCTGCGTGCTGCGCCAATAGGTATCCGAGCGCCATCGCGGCAGTGGGCGCCTGGCGGAGAGGCCGAGGACGCGCTCGCTGATCCAGGCAGCGCCGGGCAGCGTATCGCGGAGATTGAAAAGCCAGGGGAAGCGGCTTGCCGCCGCGGCGTAGTCGGGTAAGCCGGCAATCACGCGGTCCTGAAGCGTAAATCCATGTCGCGCTTTGTAATGCGCCAGGAACTCGATCTTCATCCTAGCCATGTCGATGCCGGTCGGGCACTCGCGGCGGCAGCCCTTGCAACCCACGCAAAGATCGAGCGTCTCGCGCATCGCAGGCGCGGTGAAAGCGCCGGGCCCAAGTTGTCCGGAGAGAGCGAGGCGCAGACTGTTGGCGCGGCCTCGGGTAAGGTGCTGCTCATCCCGGGTGACGCGATAGCTGGGGCACATGGTGCCCGCGTCGAACTTGCGGCAATGGCCGTTGTTGTTGCACATCTCGACGGCCTTGGCCAGTCCGCCGGTTGAATCGCCGCCCGTTCCCGGCGCGGTGGTCGCTTCGGTGAGCGCATCGTTCTGAACGTTCCACGCCGACCAGTCGAGCACCGGTTCGAGTGCGATCGTCCGATAGGGCCGGGGTGCGCCGGCTGGGGGAAAACGCAACAGCTTAAGGTCGTCCATCCGCGGCGGATCGATCATGCGGCCGGGGTTGAAGAGATCGATGGGATCGAGGCAGCGCTTGATCTCTCGAAATGCCGCGTTGAGCGCCGGACCGAACTGCCATTTGATCCACTCCCCGCGACACAGCCCATCGCCGTGCTCGCCGCTGTAGGCTCCCTGGTATCGGCGTACCAGCGCCGCGGCCTCCTCGGCGATGGCCCGCATTTTTACCGCGCCGTCCTCGCGCATATTGAGAATGGGGCGCACGTGCAGTGTCCCGACCGATGCGTGTGCGTACCAAGTGCCGCGAGTGCCGTGGCGCGCGAATATCTCGGTCAATGCCGCCGTGTATTCGGCCAGGTGCGCGACCGGTACGGCGCAATCTTCGATGAAGCTGACCGGCTTGCCGTCGCCCTTGAGGCTCATCATGATGTTGAGGCCGGCTTTGCGGACTTCCCACAATCGCTTCTGCGCGCTCCCATCGGTGAGCTTGACGACGCTGCCGGGATTGCCGAGTTCTCCCATCAGCTCATCGAGTTCATCGAGCTTGCGGCGTAGATCGGATTCACGCTCGCCGCAGAACTCCACCAGCAGAATCGCCTCGGGACGGCCGATGAGCGCGGTTTCGATCACCGGCCGGAACGCCGGATTGGCCAGACTCAGGTCGACCATGGTGCGATCGACCAGTTCAACCGCCGTGGGGCCGAGCTTGAGGATGTGCTGCGCCGAGTCCATGGCATCATGGAAGGTAGCGAAATTCACCACGCCCAGCGATCTGGCGCGCGGCAGGGGTGACAGGTCGAGCGTGAGTTCCCGGGTATAGGCGAGCGTGCCTTCCGAGCCGACCAGCAAGTGCGCGAGGTTGACGCTGCCGTCGTGCGTGTACGGACGTTCGCTCTGATTATCGAAGATATCAAGATTGAATCCGCCGACACGGCGCATCACCTTGGGCCAGCGCGCTTGGATTTCCGGAGCCAGTTGCCGTGCCAGGCGTTCCACGACATTCGCGATCGCGCGCTCGCGCGCGCCCAAGGTGGCCAGCGGACCGAATTCCACGCGCGTGCCGTCCGATAGCCAGGCGCTGATGCCCGCGACGTTGTGCACCATGTTGCCGTACGCGATGGAGCGCGAGCCGCAGGAATTGTTGCCGGCCATACCGCCCAGCGTGGCCTGGGCAGAGGTTGAAATGTCGACGGGATACCATAGGCCATGCGGTTCCAGCAGGGCATTCAAGTGATCCAGCACCATCCCAGGCTGCACCCGAACTCGCCGGTTGGCCACATCGAGGTTGACCAGCGCGCGAAAGTACTTGCTGTTGTCGATCACCAGTGCGGCTCCCGTGGTTTGCCCGCACTGACTGGTCCCCGCTCCTCGAGGCAGGATGGGTACCGCAAGCTCCGCCGCAATTTGAATGGCGGCGGCAATGTCCCGCTCGTGCCGGGGCACGAAGACTCCCAGCGGGTCGATCTGATAAATCGAGGCGTCGGTGGAGTAGCGCCCGCGGGACGCGGCATCGAAGAGGACTTCGCCGTCGGTCTCGGCGCGAAGGCGGCGCGCCAGCATCTCTCCCGGCATCTGCGCTCCTGAAAGGCCTGAGACTTTGTATGCAGCCGATCGCGCAGCCGGTATAAACTCACGAGTCCAGGGCGATCTGCAATCGAATATTGTATTCTAAGCTGGGGTGCTATGCTGAAGCTTGATTTCCATGGGAGCGGTCGACACTTCCTGCAAATTCCCGGCCCGAGTCCGGTGCCGGATCGGATCCTGCGGGCGATCAGCCTGCCGACCATCGATCATCGCGGTCCGGAATTCGCTGCCTTAGGGATGAAGGTGCTCGCCGGGCTCAAGCAGATTTTCAAGACGCAGCAGCCCATCATCGTGTATCCGGCCTCGGGCACCGGCGCATGGGAAGCCGCGTTGACCAACACCTTAAGCGCTCAAGATCACGTGATCATGTATGAGACGGGTCATTTTGCGTCCTTGTGGCAGAAAATGGCGACACGGCTCGGTATCCACACGGAATTCATCGCCGGGCAGGGCGACGATGCGGAATTCCCGAACGCATTCAGCTGGCGCCGAGGCGTGCAGGCGGAGCTGGTCGAGGAACGCCTGAGGCGAGATTCGCAGCATCGCATCAAGGCGGTTTGCGTCGTGCACAATGAAACCTCCACCGGCGTGACCTCGGACATCCCTGCGGTGCGCCGCGCGATCGACGCCGCCAAACATCCGGCGCTGCTCATGGTCGACAGCATTTCGGGTCTTGCGTGCGTGGATTACCGCCACGATGAGTGGGGCGTCGATGTCACGGTGAGCGGCTCGCAGAAGGGACTGATGTTGCCGCCGGGCATCAGCTTCAATGCGGTCTCGGCGCGGGCTCTAGAGACATCGAAGACCACCCGGTTGCCGCGTTCATTTTTCGCGTGGGACGACATCATCGAGATGAATCGCGGGGGGTACTGGCCGTATACGCCGAACACGAATTTGCTCTACGGCCTGTCCGAGGCGCTCGACATGCTGCTGGAGCAAGGACTTGACGCGGTGTTCACCCGCCATGAGCGCTGGGCGCGGGGCGTGCGCGCCGCGGTGCAGGCCTGGGGGCTTCCCATTCAGTGCGTGGAGGCGCGTGCCTGCTCGCCGGTGCTGACCGGCGTGGTCATGCCGACGGGCGTGGACGCCGACGTGGTACGAAAACTCATCTATGAGCGCTTCGATCTGTCGCTGGGCACGGGGCTTGGAAAGCTGAAAGGGCGCATGTTCAGGATCGGCCACCTGGGAGACAGCAACGATCTCACCCTGGTGGCCACCATCGCAGGCTGCGAGATGGGTCTGAAGGCATCCGGCGTCCATCTCGCCGGCAGCGGCGTTCAAGCCGTCATGAATGTATTCGGCGGCGCCGACTCCCGCACTCACTAAACTTCCGGACGACCCCATGCTACACCGCTCGACCACCCGGGTACTGCTCTTGCTGTGCGTGATGTACTTGATCACTTACATGGATCGAGTGAACGTGAGCACGGCGGCGATCGGCTTCGGCAAAGAGTTTCATCTGTCGAATTTGCAGGTCGGTCTGGTCTTTTCCGCATTCGCCTATCCTTACCTGATTTTCCAGATCATCGGCGGCTGGGTCGGCGACCGCTTCGGTCCGCGCCGAACGTTGACCATCTGCTCCATCATCTGGGCGGGCGCGACCATATTGACCGGCATGGCGACGGGCCTCGTGTCGATGCTCGTCGCGCGCGTGTTGCTCGGCCTTGGCGAGGGCGCGACCTTCCCGACCGCGACGCGGGCCATGTCGAACTGGAGTCCGCCGCATCGGCGTGGCTTTGCACAGGGTGTCACGCATGCCTTCGCCCGGATCGGCAATGCCATTACACCGCCCATCGTGACCTGGCTCATGATCGCATTCAGCTGGCGCGGCGCCTTCATCGCGCTCGGCATCTTGAGCTTCGTCTGGGCCGTGGTCTGGCGCTGGTACTTCCGCGACGACCCGCGCGATCACGCCAAGATCACCCCGCAGGAGATCGAGATTCTCCCGCCCTACGTCGGGGTGAAGGAAACGCCGGCGGTACCGTGGAAGGCGCTGATCAAACGCATGCTGCCGGTAACCTTGGTCTATTTCTGCTACGGTTGGACCTTGTGGCTTTTCTTGACCTGGATTCCGCAGTTCTTTCTGCACAACTACCAGATGAACCTGAAGAATTCGGCGGTCTTCGCTTCCGGCGTGTTCTTCGCCGGCGTGCTGGGCGATTGGCTCGGCGGGCACATCACCGATTGGTTGCTCAAGCGCACGCAGAACCGCACCAAGGCGCGCAGCTACATGGTGATGGTCTGCAATCTGGCGGCGTTGGCATCGCTGTTGCCGGTTTTATTCGTCCACGATTCCACGGTGGCGGCCATTGCCTTGAGCCTGGGATTCTTCTTCGCGGAGATGACCATCGGTCCGATGTGGGCGATACCCATGGATATCGCGCCCAAGTATTCCGGGACGGCCAGCGGGCTGATGAATACCGGTTCCGCGCTCGCGGCGATATTGAGTCCCGTGGTGAGCGGTTGGGTCATCGATGCGACCGGCAATTGGGACTGGCCATTCATCGGTTCGATGGGTCTGATGCTCGTCGGCGCCGTGGTTGCCTTTGCCATGAAACCCGACCAGCAATTCTAGACAGGAATTATAGACAGTAAGGTACGCGACCTCCCGATTCGCAATCAGCAGCGCGCGGCCAATCGCGGCCTGATGTCCCTTAGGGTCAGGCGGCCTTCTTGCGGTTGGCCTCGAGCCGCTGGTCAACGAGCGCGACGATGGCGTCGATGGCAGGATGGCTCACACCCTTCTGGCGTGCAATGAGTTGCACGAGCTTATCCGCGCGCTCGATGTGAGTGGCGCCGTTCTGCAGGGCGCGAGCGGCCGACGCCGGACGGGTGAGGCTTTGCGCCGCGGCCGCATATTTCTCGAACGGCACCAGATCGGACCGTGCGGCGCCGAGCGTCACGCATAGGTCGTTGACGAAATCATAGATCGATTTCGACTCCTGGATCACGGAGTGCACGGCTTCCTGGGCCGTGCGCATCCCCGTGGGGGTGATGCAGCGGTAATTGCCGGCCAGCAGCATGGCCCACTTCGCCAGCGGCACGAAGATCGAATCGTGCAACTTGAGCTTTACCGGAAGTTCGATCAGCCCCTCGGGCGTGTCCATGCGCACCGCTTCGATGTCATTGGCAAGATCGCGCAAAATCGAGGTCTTGCGCTCATCGTCGAAGCGCGCGACCTTGAAGTTGGTCGGCAGCGTGACCTGCAGTACATTGACCTTCTCCTCGGGCGGCCGCACCGCCTGCGGGTCGGGGCTGCACAAGGTCATGGTCGCAGGATCGAAGTGATCCCAGACGCCAGGATCGGTGTAGGCAGGCGCCAGCGCGGCGTGATTCAGTCCGGGGATGCGCTTCACGTAGGGAAGCGGCGGCATGTTCATGATGGACATGCACGGGGCTTTCGACCTCGCGATGGCTCCAAGCAGTTCGCGTACCCCTGGCGAGCGGTATTGCGGCTCCTGCATGGCGAGACCGACCAGGTCGAAGTGTTGCGGATCATAATCACTGGCTGATCCCGCAGACACTTTTCCCGGCAGCTTGCGCGAGTCGATTTCAATCATTCCCTGGCGACCCTTGACCGGCATCCGCACGCGAAACCCTTCCGCGTTGATCAGATCGGCCTCGGGCGGCAAGCAGACCAAGGAGACTTTGTGGCCCGCAAACAGGAGCTTGGATGCCAGGAGGGAGCCGTAGGAGGCTCCGAGAATCAGTATGTTGTGAGCTGCCATTGATTTCCTCGCTGAGTTCACTCGACGCAATCACGCTTGGCGAAGCGCGAGATGGTATGGCTATTGTATGCAAAAGATCCGCATCAGCACATCATATTGAAGGTCAACATCGCTCTGTCTTCAGGCGCCGGCTTCCGGCGTAGAATGGCACTGTTCGAAAGTCGTATTAAAACAAGAGATTTTGAGAATGGTAAGCACAAGATGGCTGGTCGTTCTGAGCGTGCTGACGGTGTGCCAAGGCTGTGGCCTGAGCGACCACCGGGTTGTCCAGTCGAGGCTGGGGAGAGTTTCCAACCTGGTCGAGATGGAGAAGCTGGTCGATGAACCTGGGCCGATCGAATTGGAAACCATCAACAGTGCCGATTGGACGGTGCCGCTTTCGGGCTTGCTGAATCTCAAAAGCGCGGCAGCACAACAGGCCCATCTGACTGATCATCCGGAGCCGATCCATGTTTTCGCGCACGTGCTGCGGCACCCGAAATTCGGAACCTACCTGGTGGACACCGGCGTTTCGCAACAATTGGTCGACGACCCCAACGGCCACGGTGTGTTCTGGTTGATCCCCTTGGTCGTCCCGGTGGGAAAAATGCAGGTAAGAACCAGTACGTCACAAATCGTTGCGCAAAGTCCGGGGGGTATTCAGGGCATTTTCTTTACTCACCTGCACATCGATCACATTTCCGGCATGCCGGACATCCCAAGCGACGTTCCACTCTATGTGGGCCGCGGCGAATCGACGCGGACATCGTTCCAAAATATGTTTGTTCGAGGCACCACGACGAGGCTGCTGCAAGGCAAGGCAGACCTACAGGAATGGCCATTCCATTTGGACAATGCCCGCAAGGATGTGCTCATCGGCGAGGTCGTGGACATATTCGGTGACGGCTCTGCCTTTGCCATCAGCGTTCCGGGGCATACGCCCGGTAGCACGGCATATGTCATTCGCACACCCAAGGGGCCGGTATTGCTCACTGGGGATACCTCACATACGCGCTGGGGCTGGGAACACGGCGTGGAGCCCGGCAGCTACACGACCGACCAGCCGATGAACCTCAAGAGCCTGCTGATGCTCAAGGACCTCGTCAGTCGTCACCCCACCATGGAGGTGCGGTACGGTCATCAATAGGTCAATAGGTAAGTCACATGATCGACCGCAAATACGACCTCGTTCTTTACGGAGCCTCAGGATTCACCGGCAGACAGACCGTCGCCTACTGCAAGCAATTCGCGCCGGGCGGTTTGCGTTGGGCGATCGCCGGGCGAAATCGATCCAAGCTCGAGAGTGTCAATTCGGCAGGGGTGGACGTGTTGGTTGCCGACGCGCAGGACGACCGTGCACTCGACACGTTGGCGGCGCAAACCCGGGTCGTTGCGACCACGGCGGGACCGTTCGGTCTTTACGGATCGAAGCTGGTCGAGGCCTGCGTGCGCAATCGCACGCATTATTGCGATATCACCGGCGAGACACCATGGATCCGCCGCCAAATCGATCGACATCATGTGCAGGCGGCGGCCGACGGGACGCGCATCGTGCCGTGCTGCGGTTTCGATTCGATTCCCTCGGATTTTGGCGCATGGCTCATGGGGCGCCGCGTGCGCGACGAGCTGCAGTCGGAGTGTACGAGCGTTTCTGCGTATTTTCAGGTCGGCGGCGGCTTCAACGGCGGCACGGTGGCTTCATTCCTCCATATGATGGAAACGCGACAAATCGCGGTGGCCCGGGATCCTTTTCTATTGGACCCCGATCCCGCGGCGCACACGCCGGAGGAGCGTGCGCGCCAGGCGGATCCTGCCGCGGTTGGCTTCGACGCAGAGGTGGGCAAGTGGGTGGCACCCTTTCTCATGGGGTCGATCAACACTCGGGTCGTGCGGCGGACCCAGGCGCTCCTTGGGACATGTTTCGACTACCAGGAATATTCGAAGTTCGGTAGTGCCCGGACCGCCCGCGCCGTACTCATCGGCGGCAAGGCATTCGAAGCGCTTGCCGCATCGGGGATTGGCCGACGCATCATCCGGCGGCTGTTGCCGAAGCCCGGTGAGGGACCTTCGGAAAAGGTCATGGACGGCGGATTTTTCCAATGCGAGTTCATCGCCGTGGCGAGAAATGGAAAGCGCCTGCGGGGCACCTTCAAGGGCCAAGGCGATGCGGGAAACCGCATCACGGTCAAGTGTCTGTGCGAGTCGGCGTTCGTGCTGACGCAGACGCAATTGCGCGGTACGGATGTGAAGTCACTGCCCGGCGGGGTGCTCACGCCTGTGACCGGACTGGGAGAGGCATTGTTGGGTCGTTTGGCCAAGGCCGGAATCAGCTTCGACTCCGTATCGGAACCCTTACCTAAACAGATTCCGGCGGACGCCGCCTTATAACGAAGGTACCCCGGAACCGGGTGTACCGTCTTCGAGAAGGACATCCTCGCCATCTTCCGAGTCCGTGCCCGAATCCATCAGCCGCGCGAATCGAACGATGCGCAGCAGAACAGCCAGAAAGGCAATGCTGCCCAGGCAGGTCGGAAGCGGAAAGCGCCAAAACAGCCCCAGCATGGCCAGTGAGGACAGGGTCAGGACGGCCCACAATGCGGCAACACGCCAGGGCTTGGCGGCGTTCACTTCAGCACCACCGGGACCGCGAAGAGCAGGGCACCCTGGTCATTGGAGAGGGCGGTGATGTCTTGCAGGCGGGAGGCGGCCAGAGCGCTGAGCTCGCGCTCGAGGGAGCGGTAGTTCTCGACCAGGGACTCGCCGAAGCCGGTGAGGCAGATACCGCCGCCGCCGTTGCCGCCGCGGGTGGCGTGGGTGACGGGTGCCTGGAAGGCACCCTTGAGGCTTTCGGCCAGCTGCCAGGCGTGGCGATAGCTGATGCGCAAGTCCCGTGCCGCCTGGGAGAGAGAGCCTGCGTTGCGGATCGCTTCGAGCAGCTCGATTTTCCCGGGTCCCACATGCGCGTGTTTGGCGAAATCGATTCGGACCTGTGGGGCGCGGTTGAGCATGGGCATTGCCTTTACGGGGTGTGCTCGGAGAGCTGTTGGTAGGTCTCAGGCGTCATGTCGGGCAATTTGCGCACGAAGGCGACCACATCCCAGATGGCTGCATCGTCCAGAGTCTTGCTCCAGGAGGGCATGGCGCTCATTTTGATACCGTGTTTGATGATCCAGAACGCGCGCTGCGCTTGCAGCAACTCGCCTTGGGCCAAGTTCGGCGGACGCGGATACATTCCTATGCGCATCTCGGACTTGGTGACCCCGGGGGCCATATGGCAGCCGACGCACAGCGTCGCATAGTGCTTGGCACCGGCGGCGATGCGCACCGGATCCTCGATGTAATGGGCATCGATGGAGCTCGAGCGCGCAGCAATGGAGCGGTCGCGCAGCTGCTCGATCAACGCCAGGGTGAGCGGCGTGTGATGATCGTCGGCGCCGATGTTGTAGACACCGAAGCCGATAAAAGCGCCCCCGCCGATCGCCAGAGCGGCGAGGGTGCCGACCACAATCAAAACAATCTTTGCGGTCTTGGGCATGGATTACTGCACCACGATGGTCCCGACCATGCGCGGATGAAGTGAGCACGTAAAATGATACGTGCCGGGCTTGTCGAACTTGAACGAAAAGCTGTCGTTCGTATCCATGGCTCCCGACTTGAATGCTCCGGTGTCGCTGACGACGGTGTGCACGTCATCGTCCTTGTTGGTCCAAGTCACCGTGGTCCCGGCCTTGACGGTGAGCGGTGTCGGATTGAACTTGAAATCCTTGACCACCACCTTGCTCGAGTCCGGCGTGTCCGCAACCGAGGGGATTGAGGCGCCAATGCCCCACAGCGACACCATGCTGACGGCTGTCAGCAGCAGTCGACTTCGTTTCAGAATCATGTAATTACCCTTTACTGTTTGAACGGTTAACGCTTAGCCGAGCGCGGTATCGTTGAGAGCGAGCGTGCTGGGGTGTTTGACGACCGAGACGCTGGTGATGCCGAGCATGGAGGCGAGCTGATCGGAAGGCACCTTCAAGGGT